>NZ_JAJEJR010000001.1:2529590-2845789 GCF_021390595.1 Paraburkholderia sp. HP33-1
GAGCTGCGCGCGCGGCACGACCGTTAGCTTCTGCGCCGGCGTGGATGCGGGCGCCGCGGGCATGGCATCAGGCATCGGCCGGAAGTTCAGAGGGTTGGGCATAGGGACGTCCAATGGCGTGATAGTCGATGCCGAGCTCGGTCATCGCGTCCGGCTCGTACAGATTGCGGCCGTCGAAAATCAGCGGCATCTTCAGCACCGATTTCAGATGCACGAAATCAGGGCTCTTGAACTCCTTCCATTCGGTCACGATCACGAGCGCGTCGCTGCCGGTCAGCGTTTCGTCCTGGGTGCTCGTGAACGTGAGGCGTGCGAGCTGCTCGGGTGCCGCGTGCAGATCCATCGCGAACACGCGACGCGCCTCGGCCACGGCGACCGGATCGTACGCGCGCACGCTCGCGCCGCGCGCGAGCAGCTCGCCGATCACGCGACGGCTCGGCGCCTCGCGCATATCGTCGGTATTCGGCTTGAACGCGAGACCCCACACCGCGAACGTGCGGCCGCTCAGATCCTCGCCGAGCTTCGCGGCGATCTTGTTGACGAGCACGTCCTTCTGCTGGTAGTTCACTTCCTCGACCGCTTCGAGAATGCGCAGGTTGTGGCCGCTTTCGCTCGCGGTGCGGATCAGCGCCTGCACGTCCTTCGGGAAGCACGAGCCGCCGTAGCCGCAGCCCGCATACAGGAAGTGATAGCCGATGCGCGGATCGGAACCGATGCCGCGGCGCACCGCTTCGATGTCGGCGCCGACCTTGTCCGCGAGATTCGACATCTCGTTCATGAACGAGATGCGCGTCGCGAGCATGGCATTGGCCGCGTACTTCGTGAATTCGGCAGAGCGCACGTCCATGTACAGCGTGCGTTCGTGATTGCGGTTGAACGGCGCGTACATACGCTTCATCATTTCGCGCGCGCGCACGCCCGGCTCGTCTTCGTCGATGCCGATCACGATGCGGTCCGGACGCATGAAGTCGTCGACGGCAGCGCCTTCCTTGAGGAACTCGGGATTCGACACAACCGAGAAGCGATGCTCCGCGCTGCCGGCGAGCCCACGTTTCGCGAGTTCTTCGTCGATCACCGCGCGCACGCGCTGCGCGGTGCCGACCGGCACCGTCGATTTGTCGACGATCACCTTGAAGCCGTTCATCGTGCGGCCGATGTTGCGCGCGGCTTCGAGCACGTATTGCAGATCGGCGGAGCCATCCTCGTCGGGCGGCGTGCCGACCGCGATGAACTGCACGTCGCCGTGTGCAACGCTCGCCGCGACATCGGTCGAGAACGTAATACGGCCAGCCGCGCGCGTGCGGGCGATCATCTCCTGCAGGCCCGGCTCGTGAATCGGCACGCCGCCTTTGTTGAGGATGTCGATCTTGCGCTGATCGACGTCGAGACAGAAGACGTCGTTGCCGATTTCGGCGAGACACGCGCCGGTGACAAGGCCCACATAGCCGGTGCCGATAATGGTGATTTTCATAAGCTTTCCGGTAGAAGGTTCCGGTGATGAATGCCGGTCAGGAGGCCGGCGATAAACTCGTTGCAAAATTCGCGGGCGGTTGCGTGGCTACCGACGCCGACGCGGCCAGCGCCGCGCGTGCGGCGTCAGCTCGACGCGGTAATCGGCTCGACGCGGCGCGGCGCATAGGTTTCCCAACCGCTGCAACCCGGGCACTGCCAGTAGAAAAGCCGCGCCCTGAAGCCACAATTCTGGCACGTATAGCGTGGCAGATTCTTGGTGCGCTGGCGGATCAGCGTGCGCATCAGCTCGAGCTCGCTGCGCCGCGGCTCTTCGGCGACGGCCTGCTGCGCTTCGAGCAGCCGGGTCATGCCGGCCAGATTCGGTGACTTCTGCATCTGCGAGCGAGCAAGCGCATGCGCGGCATCGGCGCCACGCAGCGCCGCGACGTGCTGATACGCGACGTCGAGAAGATCGTTGCTCGGATGACGGTCGACCCACGTGGTCAGCAGATCGGCGCCCTCTTGCGCGCGGCCGAGCGCTTCGTACGCCTTCATGATCTTTTCGGCGACGAGCGGCAGATACGCGGGGTTCTGCTCCTCGACGCGGCGCCATTGTTCGATCGCCGCTTCCGGTGCGCCGCCGGCCGCGTCGACGTCGCCGAACAGGATCGTCGCGCGCACGTTGGTCGGATTCGCTTTCAGCGCGAGACCGAGCTGACGACGCGCTTCGTCCGGCTTCTTCTGCTGCAGCGCTTCCTGCGCGAGTTCGCAATGGAACTGCGCGATTTCCTTGTCGAGCGACGCTGCGCCCATTGTTTCGAGGTGGCGCGCGGTATCGATCGACTCGACCCAGTCCTTCTCGATCTCGTAGATCGTCAGCAGCGCGCGTTGAGCGCCCAGTGCGTAGTCACCCGCCTGCAGCGAGCGGAAAGTTTCTTCGGCACGGTCGAGCAGACCTGCCTTCAGGAAGTCCTGACCGAGTTCGTACAGGGCGTGGTCGCGCTCGCTGACCGGCAGGTCAGCGCGGCTCAACAGATTCTGATGCACGCGGATCGCGCGGTCTGTTTCGCCGCGCCGGCGGAACAGATTGCCGAGCGCGAAATGCAGTTCGACCGTTTCAGGGTCGAGCTTGACGACTTCGATGAACGCGTCGATCGCCTTGTCGGGCTGCTCGTTGAGCAGGAAGTTCAGGCCGCGAAAATACGAACGCGGCAGGTTGGCGCTTTCAGACAGCAGCGTCTTGAGGTCGTAGCGTGCTGCCATCCAGCCGAACGCAAACGCGACGGGTATGACCAGCAGCCACCAGAAGTCTAGATCCATGCGATTAATGCAAGTGTGCGGGAAAGCGGAAACGAAAAGCCGCGCTCAAAACGCGCGGCGCAGGACAGCTCAGATCAGCGGCGGCATCGGCGGCTGCTCGACGACGGCCGGGGTTTCGCGCGCCACGCGCAGCTCGCGTTTGAGACGGCCATTCTCCATGCGCAGACGCACGACGGCAGGCATCGCCGACACAAGCCCCGCCAGCAAGCCGATCACGAAAAACGCGAGGCCAATCAGAATCAGAGGCGCCGACCAGACATAGCCGGCGAGGAAATTCAGCGTAGCGGGTTGCGTGTTGGAGAGCGCCAGCACCAGCAGCAGCACGAACACCAGCACACGGATCAGCCAGACGATAAATTTCATGAATAGATCTCTTGACGGCAGTTGCGGGGTGAGCCGGCCTGACGACGCGTCGTGCCACGGTGTCGCCCGCGCCGAAGTGACCCGTATTGTAATGGATGCCCTCGCGACTGGGCAGCAAGTGGCGGAATGGGGCACTTACGGGCGATTCGCCACATGCACCGGGCTCCCTGGCGAGCGCCCACTCAAAGCATGGACGAAAAAAAAAGCGCCCGAAGGCGCTCTTTCTGGTCTTTTGCCGACTGGCTTTGGCCGCTGAAGCTAGCTATGTCACGCTGCAAGACGCACAGCGCAGTCATTAAAGGTCGTCATCCGGCTCCTCGGCCTTCAGCGGCTCGCCCGCGCGACGATCCACCCGTTCACGCAATTCCTTGCCCGGCTTGAAGTGCGGCACATACTTCTCGGGTACCAGCACCTTCTCGCCCGACTTCGGATTGCGTCCGACGCGGGAGGGACGGCGGTTGAGGCCGAAGCTGCCGAAGCCGCGAATTTCAATGCGATGGCCTTTGGCAAGCGCCTCCGACATCGCATCGAGCATCGTCTTCACCGCGAAATCCGCATCTTTGAGAACAAGTTGCGGAAATCGCGTAGCCAGCTGGGCGACCAATTCCGATTTGGTCATACTGCAGCAGACCTCTCAGGCTTACTGGTTCTGGCCGTCGAGCTTGGCCTTCAGCAACGCGCCGAGGTTCGTCGTGCCGGTAGCGGCTGCGCTCGAATCCGAAGCAGCGAGGCCGCGGATGGCTTCCTGCTGCTCAGCCGAATCCTTCGCCTTGATCGACAGGTTGATGCCGCGCGACTTGCGATCGATGTTGATGATCATCGCGTTGACCTTGTCGCCTTCCTTCAGCACGTTGCGAGCGTCTTCCACGCGGTCTTGCGCGATTTCCGAAGCACGCAGGTAGCCTTCGACTTCACCCGACAGCTGGACCACAGCACCCTTCGCGTCCACCGACTTGACCGTACCGTCGACGATCGAGCCCTTGTCGTTCATTGCAACGTAGTTGCTGAACGGGTCGCCTTCGAGCTGCTTGATACCCAGCGAAATACGTTCCTTCTCGACGTCGATGCCGAGAACGATCGCTTCCACTTCGTCGCCCTTCTTGTACTTGCGAACGGCTTCCTCGCCCGTTTCGCTCCACGACAGATCCGACAGGTGAACCAGACCGTCGATGCCGCCAGGCAGACCGATAAACACGCCGAAGTCGGTGATCGACTTGATGGCGCCGCTGATCTTGTCGCCCTTCTTGAAGTTGCGGCTGAAGTCATCCCACGGGTTCGGCTTGCACTGCTTCATGCCGAGGCTGATACGACGACGGTCTTCGTCGATTTCGAGAACCATGACTTCGACTTCGTCGCCCAGTTGGACAACCTTCGACGGAGCAACGTTCTTGTTGGTCCAGTCCATTTCCGACACGTGGACGAGGCCTTCGATGCCCGATTCCACTTCGACGAACGCGCCGTAGTCGGTGATGTTGGTGACCTTACCGAACAGACGCGTGCCCGACGGGTAACGACGCGAGATGCCTTCCCACGGATCGTCGCCCAGTTGCTTGATACCGAGCGAAACGCGGTTCTTTTCCTGGTCGAACTTGAGGATCTTCGCGGTGACTTCCTGGCCAACCGACAGAACTTCGCTCGGGTGACGCACGCGACGCCACGCGATATCGGTGATGTGCAGGAGCCCGTCGATGCCGCCGAGGTCCACGAACGCGCCGTAGTCGGTGATGTTCTTGACCACGCCTTCGACGATCGCGCCTTCCTTCAGCGTTTCGAGCAGCTTCGCGCGCTCTTCGCCTTGCGTTGCCTCGATGACAGCGCGGCGCGACAGCACGACGTTGTTACGCTTGCGGTCGAGCTTGATGACGCGGAATTCGAGGGTCTTGCCTTCGTACGGGGTCGTGTCCTTGACCGGACGCGTATCAACCAGCGAACCCGGCAGGAACGCGCGGATGCCATTGACCATCACGGTCATGCCACCCTTGACCTTGCCCGTGATCGTGCCGGTCACGAGTTCGTTGTTGTCCAGCGCCTTTTCCAACGACAGCCACGAAGCCAGACGCTTCGCCTTGTCACGCGACAAGATGGTGTCGCCATAGCCGTTTTCCAGCGCGTCGATCGCGACGGAAACGAAGTCGCCCGCCTGCACTTCTACCTCGCCCGCGTCGTTCAGGAACTCTTCGAGCGGGATGTAGGCTTCGGACTTCAGACCAGCGTTCACGACCACGAAGTTGTGGTCGACACGCACGACTTCGGCGGAGATCACTTCGCCGGCGCGCATGTCCTGCTTGGTCAGCGACTCTTCGAACAGAGCCGCAAAAGATTCGGTATTCGGGGTAGAGGTTTGCAGGTCGGACATAAAAATCAAGGTTTGCATGGTCTTCGCAGCGCCTGGCTCACCGGACTGGTCAGCAACTTCGGCAAATACGCGACTGCCACGCGAGGTTAAAGGGTTAAAAACAACGCTTCGCGACCATCGCGAAGCACCTACCAACAACGGAACTGCCGCTGTCTGGCCGCTGCTGCGTTACCGTTTTCAGTTACGCATGCGGGACCAGCGCTTCATACCATTGCACCACTTGCTCGACCGCCTGGTCGACCGACATTGCGGAGGTATCGAGCAGCTTTGCATCCGCCGCGGGCTTGAGTGGTGCGGCCGAGCGCCGGCTGTCACGCTCGTCGCGCTCACGCAAATCCCGGAGCAAGTCATCTATATTAGCAGAAAATCCTTTTTGGATCAATTGCTTATACCGGCGTGTCGCGCGGGCCTCGACGCTTGCGGTCATGAACACCTTCAGGGCGGCATCCTGGAAGATCACGGTACCCATATCGCGGCCGTCGGCGACGAGCCCCGGCTCCTTGCGAAACGCCCGCTGGCGCGCCACCAGCGCGGATCGCACCGGCGCGTGCACAGCGATCGCCGAGGCGCGGCTGCCCACTTCCTCGGCGCGAATTTCGGTCGACACGTCGACCCCGTCGAGCTGCGCCAGCCCCTCGCGGAACGTGATATGGAGGTCGTCGATCAGTTTGACAAGTGCGTCGACGTCGTCCGCCGAAACGCCGTAGCGCAGGCTCGCAAGCGCCGCTAGCCGGTACAGCGCGCCGCTGTCGAGCAGGTGAAAGCCGAGGTTGGCGGCCACCATCGCGGCCACAGTGCCTTTGCCGGAGGCGCTGGGGCCGTCGATCGTGATGACGGGCGTCTGGTGAAAGGGACGGGTCGGTTTCATCGAAAAAGTCGCACGTCAGGCGATTCGCAAGCGAATCTGGGTTGAATCAGGGTTGTGCGAGCGCGGTGAAGCGCTCGAAGTAATCGGGGAACGTCTTGCCGACGCACTTCGGGTCGTTGATGCGGATCGGCACACCACCCAGGCTCACGAGCGAGAAGCACATCGCCATGCGGTGATCGTCGTAGGTGTCGATCGCCGCATTCGGGATCAGCTTTTCGGGCGGCGTGACGACGAGGAAATCTTCGCCCTCCTGCACTTTCGCGCCGACCTTGCGCAACTCGGTGGCCATCGCGGCGATGCGGTCGGTCTCCTTCACGCGCCAGCTCGCGATGTTGCGCAGTGTGCTCGTGCCGTCAGCGAACAGCGCGGCGACGGCGATCGTCATCGCGGCGTCGGGGATCAGGTTGAAGTCCATGTCGATCGGATCGAGCTTGCCGTGGTCGTTGCCGACGCCGCGCACTTCGATCCAGT
Organism: Paraburkholderia sp. HP33-1; assembly: GCF_021390595.1. Taxonomy (NCBI): domain Bacteria; kingdom Pseudomonadati; phylum Pseudomonadota; class Betaproteobacteria; order Burkholderiales; family Burkholderiaceae; genus Paraburkholderia; species Paraburkholderia sp. HP33-1. Next base: position 2,536,421 of record NZ_JAJEJR010000001.1, read on the forward strand.
CATCGCCCATCTGCAGGTTCGCGCCCATTTTGATCAGGGCATCGGCAAAGCCGACGTCGCCCTGGATACTCGCGCGACCCACGCCCTCCACTCTCAGCGGGCCGCCGCCGAGCGCGCCCGCGGCCAGGAAATACGACGCCGAAGAGGCATCGCCTTCGACCATGATCGTGCCCGGCGACTGATACCGCTGTCCTGCCGGCACGACGAACTGATGCCAGCCGTGACGCTCGACCTTGATGCCGAAGCGCTCCATCAGCTTGATCGTGATCTCGATATACGGCTTCGAGATCAGTTCGCCGTCGACCTGCACGGTGGTGACGCCGCTCGCCGTGCGTAGCAGCGGCAGCGTCATCATCAGCGATGTCAGGAACTGGCTCGACACGTCGCCGCGCACGCGGATCGGCGCATCGGCCGCGATCTGCGCGGGGCGGATGCGCAGCGGCGGATAACCTTCGTTCTGCTCGTAATCGATCTTCGCGCCGATCTGGCGCAGGCCGTCGACGAGATCGCCGATCGGCCGCTCGTGCATACGCGGCACGCCGTGGATCCGGTAGTCGCCGCCGTTCACGGCAAGCGCCGCGGTCAGCGGGCGGACCGCCGTGCCCGCGTTGCCGAGGAACAGGTCGGCCGTGCGCGCGGTGAACGCGCCACGTGTGCCGGTCACGACGCAGGTATCGCCGTCACGCTTCAGACGCACGCCGAGCTTTTCGAGCGCGTCGAGCATCACGCGGGTGTCGTCGGAATCGAGCAGGTTCGTGATCGTCGTGTCGCCTTCGGCGAGCGCAGCGAGCAGCAGCACGCGGTTCGAGATGCTCTTCGAGCCAGGCAGACGAACCGTGCCGACCGCACGGGAAAAAGGTCCGAGATCGAGGAATTCCATGATGAGTCCAGTTTCCGGTTATTTCGACGCGTCGCTGCCGGCCACGCCAGCCGCGCGCTGCTCCTGCCACTGACTGCGCGCGACGCGCGAACGGGCGAACACGGCTTCGAGCGCGGCGCCGTCACCGGCTTCGATCGCCGTTCGCAGGCGCGCGAGCACCGCGGTGTACGCATCGAGCTCGTCGAGAAGCGCCGCGCGATTGGCAACGCATACGTCGCGCCACATCTCCGGACTCGACGCCGCGATGCGCGTAAAGTCGCGAAAGCCGCCCGCCGCGAACGAGAACTTCAACGCGGCATCGGGCGAATTGAGGATCTGCTCGACGAGCGCGAACGACAGCACGTGCGGCAGATGACTGACCGACGCGAACACCCGATCGTGCTGCTGGGGCGTCATCTCTCGCACGAGCGCGCCGGTGGCGCGCCACATCGCCGCGACGCGCTGGACCGCTTCCGGCGTGTTCTCCGGCAGCGGGCACAGCACGACGTTGCGATTCACGTACAGATCGGGCAACGCGGCATCGACGCCACTCGACTCGCGGCCCGCGATCGGATGGCCCGGCACAAACTGACCGATCCGCTCACCAAGCGCCGCGCGCGCGGCGGCGACCACGTCAGACTTGGTGCTCCCTGCGTCGGTGACGATCGTGTCGGCGTCGAGATACGGCGCGATGCGTTCGAGCAGCGGCTGTGTCTGCGCGACGGGCGCCGCGAGCAGCACGAAGTCCGCGTCCGCGAGCGCGTCGCGCAGCGCGGCGTCGTCGTTGAGTGCCGCGGCGCCGTCGATCACACCGAGCGCCAACGCGCGCTCGCTCGACGCGGAAGTCCGTCCCACGCCAATCACCGCGCGCGTCCCGCCGGCCTCGCCACGTTCACGCAACGCGCGCGCGAGCGATCCGCCGATCAGGCCGACACCAAAAATCACCAGCTTGTTAAAAGAAAACGCGGCCACGTCGGTCACACAATAAGCGCGCCGCTCCTGCCGGCCGGACGCGCGGGGTCAAGGATCAATGCTTACGCTGCGGCAGGCTCGGCAAGCGTCTTTTCGAGCGCCGCGAGGAACGCTTCGTTTTCCTCCGGCAGGCCGATCGTGATGCGCAGCCACTGCGGCAAACCGTAGTTGCCGACCGGTCGCACGATCACGGCCTGCTTCAGCAGCGCAAGATTCACGCGGGCGCCGGCTTTGTCATCGCCGCCGACGCGCACGAGCACAAAGTTTCCTGCGGACGGCACGTATTCGAGACCGAGCTTGTCGAACGCCTCGGTCAGAAGCTTATAGCCCTGCGCATTCAACGCCGCGCTTTTTTCCAGAAATGCGTTGTCGCTCAGCGCCGCAATCGCCGCGGCTTGCGCAAGCGTATTCACGTTGAACGGCTGTCGCAGACGATTCAGCAGATCGGTCAACCCGGGCTGCGCGATTGCGAAGCCGATCCGCAGGCCCGCGAGGCCGAACGCCTTCGAGAACGTGCGCGACACCAGCAGGTTCGGATAGCGGCGCACCCAGTCGATCGAGTCGTAGCGCTTGTCCGCCGACAGATACTCGGTGTACGCCTCGTCGAGCACGACGACCACGTGACCCGGCACCTTGTCGAGAAACGCCTCGAGCGACGGACCGTCGACGAACGTGCCGGTCGGATTGTTCGGATTCGCGACGAACACGAGACGCGTGTCGTCGTCGATCGCAGCGAGCATCGCGGCGAGGTCATGACCGTAGCGCACGGCCGGCACCACGATCGCGCGCGCCCCGACGCCTTGCGTCGCGAGTGCGTACACCGCGAACGAATACTGTGAGAACACGACCGCCTGGCCCTTCTCGACGAACGCATGCGCAGCGAGTTCGAGGATGTCGTTGCTGCCGTTGCCGAGCGTGATCCATTCGGCCGGCACGCCGTAGCGCGCGGCGAGCGCCGCCTTCAGCTCGAAGCCGTTCGAGTCCGGATAGCGGCCGAGACCGGCGATCGCCTGCGCCATCGCGCGCTGCGCGGACTCGGGCATGCCGAGCGGGTTTTCGTTCGATGCCAGCTTCACGATGCTCGCCTCTTCGAGACCGAACTCGCGGGCCACTTCCGAAATCGGCTTGCCGGCGATGTACGGCGCGATCGCACGCACATAGGAAGGGCCGAAAGACGCTGTCATGAAAAATCTCCGAACGACGATGGATAGTGAATCTGCTTTCGGGCAGCGCACGCGACGCCGCCCAGACTGCGCTGCCAGCCCCTAGCGGGCGCGCGGATACGAGCCGAGTATCTTCAGGAACGCGGCCTTCTCACCGAGCCCAGCGAGTGCGGCGGCCACGGCCGGATCGTCGCGATGGCCCTCGACGTCGATATAGAAGTAGTACTCCCACGTGCCGATGCGCGCCGGACGCGATTCGAAACGTGTCATCGACACGCCGTGGCGCGCGAGCGGCTCGAGCAGCTTGACCATCGCGCCCGGTTCGTTCGCGACCGACGCGATCAGCGAGGTCTGGTCGTAGCCGCTCGGACCGGTCGGCTCCTTGCCGATCATCACGAAGCGCGTGCGGTTGTGCGGATCGTCCTGGATCAGCGCGTTGGTGACCTGCAGGCCGTAGTGGATCGCGGCGCGATCGCCCGCGATGGCCGCGACAGTCGGATCTTCGGCCGCCATCCGTGCGGCTTCCGCATTGCTCGACACCGCCTGGCGCTCGAGGTGCGGAGCGTTGGTCGACAGCCAGCGCTGGCACTGCGCGAGCGCCTGCGCGTGCGCGCACACGCGCGTAACGCCGGCGAGCCCGTTTTGCGTGAGCAGATTGTGATGAATCGGCAAAGCGAGTTCGCCGCCGATGGTCAGTTGCGTTTGCAGCAGCAGATCCAGTGTGCGCGACACCGCGCCTTCGGTCGAATTCTCGACTGGCACGACGCCGTAGTCGGCGGCGCCCGCCTCGACCGAGCGGAATACTTCGTCGATCGAAGGGCACGGCAGACCTTCGATCGACTGACCGAAGTACTCGTGCATCGCCTGCTCGGTATAGGTGCCGACCGGTCCGAGGTAGGCGGCCTTGATGGTCTTTTCGAGCGCGCGGCTCGCCGCCATGATCTCGCGCCAGATCGCGCCGATGTGTTCGTCCGAGAGCGGCCCCGCGCTCATTTCCTGCAGGCGCGCGATCACCTGCATCTCGCGCTCGGGTCGGAACACCGGCGCGTTGAAATGCTTCTTGACCTCGCCCACTTCGAGCGCGACCGAGGCGCGCTGGTTCAGGAGCGCGATCAGCTGCGCGTCGAGCGCGTCGATACGATCGCGCAGAGGTTTGAGTCGTGTATTGAGTTCGTCGTCCATGCGTGAAAACGGCCCTGCCGGGTAACTGCTGGAAAAGTGCGCGCGCCTGCCGGTCAGTGTGACTCAGGCGCTCCGCTGTTCGAATTCCTTCATGTATTCGACAAGCGCTTTGACGCCTTCGAGCGGGACGGCGTTATAAATCGACGCCCGCATGCCGCCGACGGACTTGTGGCCCTTTAGCTGCACCAATCCCCGCGCTTTCGCGCCGGACAGGAAATCTTCGTTGCGCGACTCGTCGGCGAGGAAGAACGGTACGTTCATCCGCGAGCGCGAGCCACGCTCGACCTTGTTCAGATAGAAGCTGCTCGAGTCGATCGTGTCGTACAGCAGCTTCGCTTTTTCGAGGTTGCGCGCCTCCATCGCCACGAGGCCGCCCTGCTTCTTCAACCACTTGAACACGAGCCCGGCGATGTAGATCGCGTAGGTGGGCGGCGTGTTGTACATCGAATTGTTCTCGGCGACGGTCTTCCATTCGAACGCGGACGGGCAGATCGGCATCGCGCGATCGAGCATGTCCTCACGCACGATCACGACCGTGACGCCGGCCATGCCGATGTTCTTCTGCGCACCGCCGAATAGCACGCCGTATTTGGCGATGTCCATCGGGCGAGACAGGATATGCGACGACGCGTCCGCGACAAGCGGAATGTCGCCGAGGTCGGGAATCTCGAACGTTTCGACGCCGTGAATGGTCTCGTTCGTGCACAGGTGCACGTAGGCCGGATCGTCCGAGAGCTGCCACTCCGAACGCGCCGGCGCACGGGTGAAGCCCTCGGCCGTCTTGCCGGTCGCGGCCAGATGAACGCTGCCGTATTTTTCCGCTTCCTTGAACGACTTCTGCGACCACGAACCGGTCACGACGAAATCCGCGCGCGGTTTCGAGCCGAGCAGATTCATGGGCACGATCGCGTTTTCGCCGAGCCCGCCACCCTGCAAAAACAGGATGCGGTGACTTGCCGGTACCCGCAGCAGCTCGCGCAGGTCTGTCAGCGCTTCCTCGTGGATCGACATGAATTCCTTGCCGCGATGGCTCATTTCCATCACGCTCATACCGCTGCCTTGCCAGTTCAGCATCTCGTCGGCTGCCTGGCGCAGCACTTCTTCGGGCATGGCCGCCGGGCCGGCGGAGAAATTAAAGACGCGCATGTGAGGTCCTGGAAGCGGTGCGAATAAAGCGGAGTCGCGCGAAAAGCGGCGAAAAGATCTGCGAAATTACTCGCCGAAAAAAGAAAATGACCGTCTGCGCCAGTGCGCAAACGGCCATTATCGCATTGTCGCCGCCAACCCGCCACGCCGTATGGTCCAGCGGGTGCGCCTGCCGGGCACTTACCCGGCGGACGCGGCGTCAGGCTGCCTGCTCAACGCAGCCTTGCGAGCGGAACTTACTTGGCAGCCGGCTTGACCGATGCGACTTCCTTGTCGGCCTGGTCACGCGTTGCCTTGATCGATTCCGGCATGTACTTCTGCATCAGGCTGTTCACGACGTCGCGGCCAACCTGGTCTTGCACCTGGATGAACTTGCGGCCGGTCGGGCTCTTGTAGAACGTGGTCAGATCCTTGATTTCCGACGTGCTGTAGTACTTCGCGTACGCGTCGTACTGAGCCTGCATTGCGTCCTGGCGGAAAGAGTCGGTTGCGAAGACCTGGCCCGCGCTGTCGACCAGCTTCGGCACCGAGTTCTTCTGCAACGTCGGCACGGCCGCCTGCTTCTGCTTGTCCGTCATCGTCTTGTTCTCGGTCAGCGCGTCCGACAGGATTGCCGGCACGAGCTGCTTGGCCTGCATCTGCGCGCTGTTGCCGATTGCACCAACCAGCTTCTGCGCGTCGATGGCGTCGAGCAGATCCTTGATGGCAGCCTGCTTGGCCGGATCAACCGGTGCTGCTGCAGCAGCCGGAGCTGCGGGCGCCTGGTTTTGCAGCGCTTGAGCCATGGCGAAGGTCGGCACGATGGCAGCCAGCAACATCAGTTGTTTGAATCGTTTTTGCATCATTACTCCCTAAGAGAAATTAACTTGAACTGCACGCTGCATGGGAAAGCGTACCGGCCCGATACGCGGTGACCCGCAGCGTAGCTTCAACGTATTAACTGAGACTGAAAGCCACTGGCACGGATCAAGCCGCACCGCCACTCTCGCCGCCGTTGTCACCTTCAGCGGAGCCGTCGGAATCGCTTTCCGACTCGCCCTCGGCCTCAGCAACCTGTTGCAGACCAGACAGCTTGGTCCCTTCGTCAAGGCTGATGAGTGTAACACCTTGCGTTGCGCGTCCCATTTCGCGGATTTCCGACACGCGCGTGCGAATCAGCACGCCCGTCGTAGTAATCAGCATGATCTGCGCTTCCGGATCCACCAGCGTCGCGGCAACCACCTTGCCATTGCGCTCCGAGGTCTGGATCGCGATCATGCCCTTCGTGCCGCGGCCGTGACGCGTGTACTCAGTGATCGGCGTGCGCTTGCCGAAGCCGTTCTCGGTCGCAGTGAGCACCGACTGCTGCTCGTCGCCGGCCACCAGCAACGCGATGACGTTCTGACTGTCCTCAAGCTGCATGCCGCGCACGCCGCGCGCCTCGCGGCCCATCGGACGCACGTCGTTTTCGTCGAAGCGCACCGCCTTGCCGGAATCCGAGAACAGCATGACGTCGTGCTGGCCGTCGGTGATCGCGGCGCCGATCAGGTAATCGCCCTCATCGAGACCGACCGCAATAATACCCTTGCGCAGCGGCCGGCTGAATGCTTCCAGCGGCGTCTTTTTTACCGTTCCTAACGCGGTGGCCATGAACACGAACTTGTCGGCCGAGAATTCCTTGACCGGCAGCACAACCGTGATCTTTTCACCTTCCTGCAGCGGGAACATATTGACGATCGGCCGGCCGCGCGAATTGCGCGAACCCTGCGGCACTTCGTAGACCTTGACCCAGTACACGCGGCCGCGGTTCGAGAAGCACAGGATGTGGTCGTGCGTATTGGCGATGAATAGCGTGTCGATCCAGTCGTCTTCCTTCATGGAAGTGGCCTGCTTGCCACGACCACCGCGCTTCTGGGCCCGATATTCGGACAACGGCTGCGATTTCACGTAGCCCGCGTGCGACATCGTCACGACCATTTCCTGCGGCGTGATCAGATCTTCGGTGTTCAGCTCGGTCGCGTTCAGCTCGATCTTCGAGCGGCGCGCATCACCGAATTCGGCCTTGATCGACGTGAGTTCGTCGACGATGATCGCCGAGATCCGTTCCGGACGAGCCAGAATGTCGAGCAGGTCGGCAATCTGCGCCATCACGTCGCGGTATTCCCCGATGATCTTGTCCTGCTCGAGACCGGTCAGGCGCTGCAGACGCATCTGCAGGATTTCCTGGGCCTGGGTATCGGACAGACGGTAGAGCCCGTCAGCCTGCATACCAAACGACGGGTTCAGCCCCTCTGGACGGTAAGCTTCGCGGCCGCCGGCAGTCGCGTTCTCCGTCTCGGCGCGCGACAGCATTTCGCGCACGAGCGACGAATCCCACGCGCGCGCCATCAATTCCTGCTTGGCGATAGGCGGCGTCGGCGCGGCCTTGATGAGCGCGATGAATTCGTCGATGTTCGCGAGCGCAACCGCGAGACCTTCGAGCACGTGGCCACGTTCGCGCGCCTTGCGCAGTTCGAAGACCGTGCGCCGCGTCAGCACTTCCCGGCGATGCGACAGGAAACACGTCAGCATTTCCTTCAGATTCAACAGCTTCGGCTGGCCGTCGACGAGCGCGACCATGTTCATGCCAAAGGTGTCCTGAAGCTGGGTCGCCTTGTACAGATTGTTCAGCACGACTTCGGGCACTTCACCGCGCTTCAGCTCGATCACGACGCGCATGCCGCTCTTGTCGGATTCGTCGCGGATGTCGGAAATGCCTTCGAGCTTCTTCTCGTTGACGAGCTCGGCAATGCGCTCGAGCAACGAGCGCTTGTTCACCTGATACGGCAGCTCGTCAACGATGATCGCCATGCGCTGACCGCGATCGATTTCCTCGAAGTGCGTGAGCGCGCGCATGACGACGCGGCCGCGACCGGTGCGATAGCCGTCGCGCACGCCGGCCACGCCGTAGATGATGCCGGCGGTCGGGAAATCGGGTGCCGGGATGATCTCGATCAGCTCGTCGATCGTTGCTTCGGGGTTTTTCAGCAGATGCTGACAGGCGTCGACGACTTCATTGAGATTATGTGGCGGGATGTTGGTCGCCATGCCGACCGCAATGCCGGACGAGCCGTTGATCAGCAGGTTCGGGATGCGCGCGGGCAGGATGGCCGGTTCGTTTTCGCTGCCGTCGTAGTTCGGTACGAAGTCGACCGTTTCCTTGTCGATGTCGGCCAGCAGTTCGTGGCCGATCTTCGCCATGCGGATTTCGGTGTAACGCATCGCCGCGGCGTTGTCGCCGTCGACCGAACCGAAGTTGCCCTGGCCGTCGACGAGCATGTAGCGCAACGAGAAGTCCTGCGCCATCCGGACAATCGTGTCGTAGACAGCCGTGTCGCCGTGCGGATGGTATTTACCGATGACGTCGCCGACGATACGCGCCGACTTCTTGTAAGCACGGTTCCAGTCGTTGTTCAACTCGTGCATCGCGTACAGCACGCGCCGGTGCACCGGCTTCAGGCCATCGCGGACATCGGGAAGCGCTCGCCCTACGATCACGCTCATCGCGTAATCGAGATACGAACGGCGCATTTCCTCCTCTAGGGAGATTGGCAAAGTCTCTTTGGCGAATTGATCCATTATCCGTATCTTTTACGTGCGAAGGCGAGGGGTTCGCTGCATCTTCGCGTAAGCATTGCAGGCGCAACGCATCACGCGATTCTAACATGCCGCGCATCTGCCCCCGACGACGCTACGCGTACACCGTATACATATTAGAGGGGCACCCGCCAACACCTCGCCGAAAACGCATTTTCCGCCCCGTCAGGCTCGATTCGTGCGTGGGGCCAATTCGCCGCTCAGGCAGAGCTGGCGGACCGCCCAGGCGAAAACATTTGTTGCTCATGCACCACAATTGGAGGGGGAATTGATAGGGGGCAGATTTTTTTTTCGTCGGAAGGGAACGATATGGCAAAATGCCAACGCACAAAGAGTCAGACACTGCTCGAAGTCTACACAGACAGTTTTTGTTCAGCACCAATGTTATACTTCGAGCAATGTATGACTGGTCTTCGTCAACAGGCTCGCAGTAAACCTGCGGTAATCTCAATTTCGAGAGGAGAAATATGAATAAACTTTCAAAGCTCGCGTTCATTGCAGCTACCGCAGTTATGGCTGCATCCGCCATGGCGCAGTCGGTGCCGGCGTCGCGACAAGCTACCAACGACAACTGGGTGAATGGTACTGGCGAATACGTGTGGATGAACGGCACGAACGAGCTTTGCTGGCGCGATGCATTCTGGACGCCCGCAACGGCTAACGCCAAGTGCGACGGCGCTCTGGTTGCTCAGGCTCCGACCCCGCCGGCACCGGTCCCGCCGGCTCCGGCTATCACCAGCCAAAAGATTACGTATCAAGCTGATGCGCTGTTCGACTTTGACAAGGCAATCCTGAAGCCGGCTGGCAAGGAACGTCTGAGCGAACTGGCATCGAAGATTCAGGGCATCAATCTCGAAGTCGTCGTCGCTACGGGCCACACCGACCGCATCGGTTCGGACGCCTACAACGACCGTCTGTCGCTGCGTCGCGCTCAAGCTGTGAAGGCCTTCCTGGTCAGCCAGGGCGTCGAAGCCAACCGTATCTACACGGAAGGCAAGGGCCGTCGCAACCCGGTTACCACCGGTTGCAACCAGAAGAACCGCAAGCAACTCATCGCCTGCCTCGCACCGGACCGCCGCGTGGAAGTCGAAGTTGTCGGTACGCCGAAGCAGTAAGCTGCAAATTACCGCAGTATCGAAAGCCCCGCTTCGGCGGGGCTTTTTTTATCCACGGCTGCCGCGTCGATGCGTGACGCGCGATGGCGGCAAACGCCTCCCGCTCCATCGCTAGCGGCCCGCCGTTTGCATCAGCGCCTCGCCGCCCGCCGCGTTTTTGCCGCCCTTTCTCTTGCCCTATATACTTAGGGTTTATCCTCGAGCGTCCGCTCACCGCTTTCATCGAGGCAGCCTTCGCCATGACCAACGCCGATCCCCACGAACTACAGAAATTCAGCGACCTCGCTCATCGGTGGTGGGACCCAAACGCCGAGTTCAAACCGCTGCACGAACTGAACCCGATTCGCCTGAGCTGGATCGACGCGCACGCGCATCTCGCGGGCAAAAAGGTGCTCGATATCGGCTGCGGCGGGGGCATTCTCTCTGAATCCATGGCAGGTTTGGGTGCCCACGTGAAGGGCATCGACCTGTCGACTCAGGCACTCGGCGTCGCCGATCTTCACAGTCTTGAAAGCGGTGTATCCGTCGATTACGAAGAAATCGCGGCCGAGGCGCTCGCCGCGCGCGAACCGGGCACTTATGACGTGATCACCTGCATGGAAATGCTCGAGCACGTGCCCCAGCCCGCCGCAATCGTCGAAGCCTGCAAGAATCTCGTGAAGCCTGGCGGCTGGGTGTTCTTCTCCACGCTGAACCGCAACGTGAAGTCGTATCTGTTCGCGGTTATTGGTGCCGAATACATCGCGCGAATGCTGCCGAAGGGTACGCACGACTACGCGCGCTTCATCCGCCCGTCTGAGCTCGCGGGCTTCGTGCGCGTCGCCGGCCTGCGCACGGATGACATCAAGGGCATCGTCTACAACCCGCTCAGCAAGCATTTCACGCTGTCGTCCGACACGAGCGTCAACTATCTGCTCGCCTGCCGCCGCGACGCCTGAATTGCCAGAACCATCCCGATCCGCCGCATCCGAAACGCACAATGAGCGACCCGACTCCCCTGCCCCAACGCGAAGACAACGACAACCTGCTCGGCTTTTGCCTCGCGGTGCTTTTCGACCTCGACGGCACGCTAGCCGACACAGCGCCCGACCTTGCGGCTGCCGTCAACAAAATGCGCCACGACCGCGGACTCGAGATGGTGCCGCTCGAAAAGCTGCGACCGCTGGCATCAGCCGGAGCGCGCGGACTGATCTGTGGTGCGTTCGGCATCGGACCCGACCATCATGAATTCGCGTCGATGCGCGAGGAGTTTCTCGCGAACTACGAAGCAGATCTGTGCATCGAGACGACGCTCTTTCCGGGCATCGCGGAAGTGCTCGACGAACTCGACGCGCGCGGCGTGCGCTGGGGCATCGTCACGAACAAGGTCGCGCGTCTCACCGAGCCGCTCGTCGCGCAACTCGGGCTCGAGGAGCGCGCAGGCTGCGTGGTGAGCGGCGACACGACCCCGCATTCGAAGCCGCACCCCGCGCCGCTGCTGCACGCGGCGCGTGAGCTGGACGTCGCGCCGGAGCGCGTCGTCTATATCGGCGACGATCTGCGCGACGTGCAGGCGGGTTTTGCCGCCGGCATGAAGACCGTCGCAGCGGCGTACGGCTATTGCGGCAACGACATTCCGCCGACACGGTGGCACGCGCAGCATGTCGTGCAATCGCCGGCTGAGTTGCAGACACTGCTGCGCGATATCAGCTGACAGATCGGCTGAAGGGCGCGTGCGACACACTCGCTAACCAAGTTACATGATTCGGCGGCCACCCAGGACACACGACGTGGCCGTCGATCTATTGTAAAATGTCGCTTGGCTCATAAATATGAGCAACGAACCGCGGGGGCGACCTGGTTTCGACAGGGGTTGCGAAGCGGCTAGGGCATGTCGAGGACCCGTCACCTCGTTAATCAATGGGAAAAACGTAACTGCAAACGACGATACGTTCGCACTGGCAGCCTAAGGGCCGCCGTCCTCTGCCTAGTTCACTGACGGGCTAGTGTCGCAAGACCGGTAGCAATACCGACAGAGGTCATATACGTCAGTTAAGCCTTGGCGGCGTCACGACGCCCGGGTCGAAAACTTAGTGAATCGCCGTAGCGCAGCGTGTTCGTCCGCGTCGCTGCGGTTAAATCAAAAGACAGAACTAAACATGTAGAACTGGTCGTAGAGGACTTCTGGACGCGGGTTCGATTCCCGCCGCCTCCACCAAACACATCGGAACGTTCGCAATGAACGGCCTCGAAAGACCCCGGTAGGGCTGAGCGCTGCCGGGGTCTTTTATTTTGGCGGCATCGCCCGCAACGCTTCGCGGCCGAATCAGCCCCCCCTCACCTGACGGCACACACTCCGCGACCCAGCCTATCCGCGTCCGCTACCTATACTCGAAGCGCGTCGCCGCTCGTCAACCATGTCGTCAAAACAGGAGCACGCATCATGCGTAAGACCATCGTCTTGCTGGCCCCGCTCGTGTTCGCCGCGCTGCACGCCAGCGCCTTCGCCGATCCGCCCAAACTGTCCGGCGGCCGCATCGTCGCCGCCGACGGCATGACGCTCTACACGTTCGACAAGGACACCACACCGGGCGTCAGCGCCTGCACCGGCGACTGCATGAGCAACTGGCCGGCGGCAACGGCGTCGCCGACCGACAAGCCGTCGGGCGACTGGACGCTGATCCCGAGCGCCGACGGCAAGCAACAATGGGCGTACAAGGGCCATCCGCTGTATCACTACGCGGCCGACAAGCAGGCGGGCGATGCCAAGGGAGACGGCTTCAAGGAAATCTGGCACATCGCCAAACCCTGAGGAACGGGACCGGCCGGCAGATGGACCGGCATCTCGCCAGTCACAAAGCACAACGCCGACCTACAGGCCGGCGTTGCGTCACACCTCGAAGCTCGAGCAAAGCCCGAGCGGACTCTCATTAGTCTTTCGGGCACTGCAGATTGCAGCCGTTCGGATCGCCCATGTCGCCGCGTTTGCGCGCTTCCGAACGATTGCCGTGCTGATACTTGTCCGATGGCGCGGACGCGGCGAACGGCATCTGCGGATGCTCGTTGATGCGGAATTCGTCATTCAGGATGCCGCCTGGCACGCCAGGCGAGTTTTGCGCGAAAGCGACGGAGACGGTGGCACAGAGCACACCAGCCGCGGCAGCGGCGGCACATGCATGGAGAAGAGCTTTCATGTCGGTTCAGCGCGGCTTGGCGCGCGGTTCAAGCGGAAGTGAAGGCAAGAGAGTAGCCGAAACCGGCGCGCCGTGCAGCGGCGCGCGTCGGGCACTACTGTTTAAATGGTTACAGGCGCTTACGTCGGCGCTACGCAAGCGTGCCGCCGAGCCCCTCCTCCAGATCGACGATCCTGCCGCAGTCGCGCGGATCGTAGCCGTCGAGCTGCTCGACGCTATGGTGAAACGCACTGCTGCGCAACAGTCCGATCACCGTCGCGAGCGGCGCGCGCGAGAGGTGCGCGCGATCGCACGCGAAGTAATAGTCCTCGTCGACGATCGGGATGAATTCGAGCCCGAAATGATGCGCGGCCGGCTTCACGCCGATGCCCACGTCCGCCATGCCGCTCGCGACAAACGCCGCGATCGCCGAGTGCGTCAGCTCGGTCGACGCATAGCCGTTGACCCGATCCGGGTCCACGCCGATCTTTCGCAGCGCAAGATCGATCAGCATCCGCGTGCCCGAGCCCGGCTGGCGGTTGACGAAACGGATGTCATTGCGCGCAAGATCGCCGAGTCCGCCGATCCGCTTCGGATTGCCCTTGCCGATGAAGAGCCCCTGCTTACGCTTCGTCAGATGCACGAGCAGATGGCGCTGCGGATCGAGCCAGCGCCGGTAGGTATCCGCGCACGCCGCGCGAAACTCGCCGAGCGGCAGATGAAAACCCGCCAGATCGCACTCGCCGCGCGCAAGCGCGCTGACCGCGTCCGCGCCATCGCGGTACTTGATGTCGACCGGCAGATCGTTGGCGACCAGCGTGGTCACGAGCGCAGCCACCGCATAACCGTGCGACGCGTAGATGCGCACGTGATCGGCGGGCGGTGCGAGCCAGCGGTTCAGATCGCTCGCCACTTCGCTCGCGAGCGCCTGCAGATTGCCGTCGAGCCGCTCGCCGCAGAGCCGTTGCCCGCGCAGGACCGCGTGACCGAGCTCGGACAGCACCGAGCCGCGCCCACGCTCTTTCGCGATCAACGAACCGCCAAGCCGCTCCTCGATGCTGCGCAGCAAACCCCACGCATGCCGGTAGGACAAACCCTTAAGCGCCGCAGCCTGCGCGATGCTACCGGATTCATCGACGAGCGCGAGCAGCGGCACCACGTCCGACAGGCTGGCCTCGCGGCCGTCGGCGCCCTTCACCACCAGCTCGACCTGGCATTCGACCTTGACCATATATGTTTGATTCTTTCCTATTGCATGTGCCGGTTGGCCCGCATATCGTTCGGCTGTACCATAACGAATAAGCGAAGCATAGGTGCACGCATTATGAATAACAAGTGCATATATCGCTTTGGAGGAGCCCCACTTTGGACGATTCCCTCGCCACGGCACCGGATCAGCTCGTGCAGCGTCACGCGCAGCCGGGCCGTTCGCTCATCACGATCCTGCACGCGATCCAGGACGAACTCGGCTTTGTGCCACCCGCGGCGGTCGCACCGCTCGCCCGCGCGCTGAACCTGTCGCGCGCGGAAGTGCACGGCGTCATCACGTACTACCACCATTTCCGTACCACGCCGGCCGCGCCCGTCACCGTGCAGCTTTGCCGCGCCGAAGCGTGCCGCAGCATGGGCACCGAGGCGCTCGCGCAGCATATCGAGGCGCACACCGGTTGCCGCTTCGACGCCGGACATGAGGACGGCGCAAAGGTCGAACTCGAATCGGTGTACTGCCTTGGACAATGCGCGCTCTCGCCGGCGCTGATGCTCAACGGCACCCTGCACGCGCGCGTGTCGCCGCAAAAATTCGACGCGCTGTTCGCCGCGGCCCTCAAATGTGTGGAGGTGCCGGCATGACACGCATCTACGTTCCGCGTGATTCGTCGGCACTTGCGCTCGGCGCCGATGCGCTGGTTGACGCCATCACGACTGAAGCCGCGCGCCGCGGCATTGCGATCGAACTGATCCGCAACGGTTCGCGCGGCTTGCTGTGGCTCGAACCGCTCGTCGAAGTCGCGACGCCCGAAGGCCGCATCGGCTATGCGAATGTCGAGGTGGAAGACGTCGCCGCGTTGTTCGACTCAGGCTTCGTTGACGGCGGCGAGCATCCGCGGCGCGTCGGCGTGGTCAACGAGATTCCGTATCTGAAGAAGCAGCAGCGCCTGACCTTTGCGCGGATCGGCATCACCGACCCGCTTTCCATCGACGACTACGTCGCACACGGCGGCCTCGAAGGGTTACGCCGCGCGCTGCAAACCGACGGCGACGCCGCCTGCGAAGCCCTGATCGAATCCGGCCTGCGCGGCCGCGGCGGCGCGGCCTTCCCGGCCGGGATCAAGTGGCGCACGGTGCGCGGCGCGAAGGCCGCACAGAAGTACATCGTCTGCAATGCCGACGAAGGCGACTCGGGAACCTTCTCCGATCGTCTCGTGATGGAAAGCGATCCATACGTGCTGATCGAAGGCATGATCATCGCGGGCATCGTGACCGGCGCGACCGTCGGCTATATCTATGTGCGCAGCGAATATCCGCACTCGATCGCGACGCTCGAAGCCGCCATCGCCCGGGCGCGTCAAGCCGGCTGGCTCGGCGACAGCGTACTCTCGAGCCCGCAGCGCTTCGAGCTGTTCGTCGCGAAAGGCGCGGGCTCTTACGTGTGCGGCGAGGAAACCGCGATGCTCGAATCGCTCGAAGGCAAGCGCGGCATCGTCCGTGCGAAGCCGCCGGTGCCCGCGCTCGCAGGTCTCTACGGCCAGCCCACCGTCATCAACAACGCGATCACGCTCGCCACGGTGCCGATCATCTTTGCGCGCGGCGCGGCGTTCTATAAGGACTTCGGCATGGGCCGCTCGCGCGGCACGCTGCCGTTCCAACTGGCCGGCAACATCAAGCGAGGCGGCCTCGTCGAACTCGCGTTCGGCGTGACGCTGCGCGAACTGCTCGACGACTTCGGCGGCGGCACCGCGAGCGGCCGCCCGGCGCGCGCGGTGCAGGTCGGCGGTCCGCTCGGCACGTATCTGCCCGAAAGCCAGTGGGACATTCCGATGGACTACGAAGCGTATGCGGCGATCGGCGCCGTAATCGGCCACGGTGGTCTCGTCGTGCATGACGACACGTCGAATCTCGCCGAGCTCGCGCAATACGCGATGCACTTCTGCGCGCTCGAATCGTGCGGCAAATGCACACCGTGCCGAATTGGCTCGACGCGCGGCGTCGAGGTGATCGCACGGATTCGCGATGGCGACACGTCGACGCGTCAGGTGCAATTGCTGCGCGATCTGTGCGACACGATGGTGTCGGGCTCGCTATGCGCGATGGGCGGCATGACGCCGTATCCGGTGCTGTCCGCGCTCGATCATTTCCCTGAAGACTTCGGTCTCGCCGCCGATCACCCTGCCGACCACGCCACCAAAGCGGCCGCGGCCTGACACGAGGAGTTCACCATGTCCGATCAGTTCAACTCCCCCGCCGGCGGCTGCGGCTCAGGCAACTGCGCGTGCAAGTCGCAAGCGCTGGACCGCGCCGCCAACCCCTTCTTCGACGACACCGATTACGGCACCCCGGCCCGCCACTCGGACGTCGACGTAACGCTCGAAATCGACGGCCAGGCGGTGACCGTGCCCGCCGGCACGTCGGTGATGCGCGCGGCGGCCGAAGCCGGCGTCAACGTGCCGAAGCTGTGCGCGACCGATTCGCTCGAACCGTTCGGCTCGTGCCGGCTGTGTCTCGTCGAGATCGAAGGCCGCAAAGGCTACCCCGCATCGTGCACGACGCCGGTCGAAGCCGGCATGAAGGTGCGCACCCAGACCGACCGTCTGCAGACGCTGCGCCGCAATGTGATGGAGCTGTACATCTCCGACCATCCGCTCGACTGCCTGACCTGCCCCGCCAATGGCGACTGCGAACTGCAGGACATGGCGGGCGTGACCGGCCTGCGTGAAGTGCGCTACGGCTTCGACGGCGCGAACCATCTGAAGGACAAGAAGGACGAATCGAATCCGTACTTCACGTACGACCCGTCGAAGTGCATCGTCTGCAATCGCTGCGTGCGCGCGTGCGAGGAAACCCAGGGCACGTTCGCGCTGACGATCACCGGACGCGGCTTCGAATCGCGCGTCGCGGCCAGCGAGAACCAGCCGTTCATGGACTCGGAATGCGTGTCGTGCGGCGCGTGCGTCGCCGCGTGCCCGACCGCGACCTTGCAGGAAAAGTCCGTCGTGATGCTCGGCCAGCCCGAGCACTCGGTCGTCACCACCTGTGCGTATTGCGGCGTCGGCTGCTCGTTCAAGGCCGAGATGAAGGGCAACCAGGTCGTGCGGATGGTGCCGCACAAGAACGGCCAGGCCAACGAAGGCCATGCGTGCGTGAAGGGGCGCTTCGCATGGGGCTACGCGACGCACAAGGACCGTATCAAGAAGCCGATGATCCGCGCGAAGATCACCGACCCGTGGCGCGAAGTCAGCTGGGACGAAGCGATCTCGTATGCGGCGTCGGAATTCCGCCGCATCCAGGCGAAGCATGGGCGCGATTCGATCGGCGGCATCACGTCGTCGCGCTGCACGAACGAGGAAACCTATCTCGTGCAGAAGCTCGTGCGCGCCGCGTTCGGCAACAACAACGTCGACACCTGCGCGCGCGTCTGCCATTCGCCGACCGGCTATGGTCTGAAAACGACGCTCGGCGAATCGGCGGGCACGCAGACGTTCGCCTCTGTCGAGAAAGCCGACGTGATCATGGTGATCGGCGCGAATCCGACCGACGGCCACCCGGTGTTCGCCTCGCGTCTGAAGCGGCGCGTGCGCGAGGGCGCGAAACTGATCGTCGTCGATCCGCGCCGGATCGACCTCGTCGATACGCCGCACGTGAAGGCGTCGCATCATCTGCAATTGCGGCCCGGCACCAACGTCGCGGTCGTCAACGCGCTCGCGCATGTGATCGTCACGGAAGGCCTGCTCAACGAAGCGTTCATCGCCGCGCGCTGCGAAGCGCGCGCGTTCGAGCAATGGCGCGACTTCGTCGCGCTGCCGGAGAACTCGCCCGAAGCGACCGAAGCCGCGACCGGCGTGCCCGCCCAACAGGTGCGCGAAGCGGCCCGCATCTATGCGACCGGCGGCAATGCCGCGATCTACTACGGTCTCGGTGTCACCGAACACGCGCAAGGCTCGACGATGGTGATCGGCATCGCAAACCTTGCGATGGCGACCGGCAACGTCGGCCGTGAGGGTGTCGGCGTGAATCCGCTGCGCGGCCAGAACAACGTGCAGGGCTCGTGCGACATGGGCTCGTTCCCGCACGAGTTGCCGGGCTATCGCCACATCGGCGATACGCTCGTGCGCACGCAGTTCGAAAACGCATGGCACGTCACGCTGCAACCGGAACCGGGCCTGCGCATTCCCAACATGTTCGATGCCGCGCTGCACGGCAGCTTCAAGGGCCTCTACTGCCAGGGTGAGGACATCGTGCAGTCGGACCCGAACACGCATCATGTGGCGGCGGCGCTGTCGTCGATGGAATGCATCGTCGTTCAGGACATCTTCCTGAACGAGACCGCCAAGTACGCGCACGTGCTGCTGCCCGGTTCGTCGTTCCTCGAAAAGGACGGCACGTTCACCAATGCCGAGCGCCGCATCTCGCGCGTGCGCAAGGTGATGCCGCCGCTTGGCGGTTACGCGGACTGGGAAGTCACGGTGCTGCTGTCGCACGCGCTCGGCTACGAGATGGACTATGCGCATCCGTCCGAGATCATGGACGAAATCGCGCGGCTCACACCGACCTTCCACGGCGTGTCGTATCAGAAGCTCGACGAAATGGGCAGCATCCAGTGGCCATGCAACGAAGACGCGCC
Organism: Paraburkholderia sp. HP33-1; assembly: GCF_021390595.1. NCBI lineage: Bacteria > Pseudomonadati > Pseudomonadota > Betaproteobacteria > Burkholderiales > Burkholderiaceae > Paraburkholderia > Paraburkholderia sp. HP33-1. The sequence continues at coordinate 2,555,464 of NZ_JAJEJR010000001.1, forward strand.
CGACGGCACGCCGACGATGCACGTCGATACCTTCGTGCGCGGCAAGGGCAAGTTCGTGATCACGAAGTTCATCGCGTCGCCGGAAAAGGTCACGCGCAAATATCCGCTGCTGCTGACGACCGGCCGCATCCTGTCGCAGTACAACGTCGGCGCGCAGACGCGCCGCACCGACAACTCGCTCTGGCATGACGAAGACCGGCTCGAACTGCATCCGCACGACGCGGAGGAACGCGGCATCAAAACCGGCGACTGGGTCGGCATCGAATCGCGCGCGGGACAGACCGTGTTGCGCGCGAAGGTGACGGAGCGGATGCAGCCGGGCGTCGTCTATACGACGTTCCACTTCCCCGAATCGGGCGCGAACGTCATCACGACCGACAGCTCCGACTGGGCGACCAACTGCCCGGAATACAAGGTGACTGCGGTGCAGGTGATGCCGGTGGAGCAGCCGTCGCAATGGCAGAAGGACTATTCGCGCTTCAATAGCGAACAGCTCGACCTGCTGAAGCGGCGCGAGCTGGCCAACGCGGCCGCGGTCGTCACCGCGGGCAAGTGAGGCGAGCGATGGACAAACGGAATCTGATCGACATGGCGAACCGGATCGGCGACTTCTTCGAGTCGATGCCCGATCACGAGGAAGCGCTGACCGGCGTCGCCGAGCATATCCGTCGTACCTGGGAGCCGCGCATGCGGCGCGCGCTGCTCGCGACGCTCGACGAAGCTCCGGACACATATGGCATTGCGCTATCGAACTTCACGCGCGAGGCGATCGTCAGGTATCGCCAGAAGTTGACGCCGGCGGAGGTGCCGGCGGCCTGAGTCGTTGGCTCAATCACCGGGCGCGGCGGCGCGATCCGCTGCCGCGCGCGTGCCGCAAAACGGGCGACCCTGATCACAACGTCGCCTGCTCCGGTATCTCTCCCCCCACCGCAAACCACGCCTCGCAGTGCCGCACCAGACCGTAGAGGTCCGAGCCCGTGCGTCCGCGTGCGCTGATATAGCCATCCGGCCGCACCAGATAAAACGACGGCCGCGTACGCCCATACGATTCGGCCAGCGCCGGACCGCCGTCGCCGCTCGTATCGGTGATGCGCCAGATGCGCACCGCGTTCGGCAGCAGCCGCTCGACCTCTGCAACCAGCTTTTCAACTTCGGGGTCCGGTGGCGGCTCATGTTTCGCGGCGGGATCGAGCGGCGCGTCGTCGACGGGCAGCGGCGGCACCAGCAGAAACAGCGAGAAGAACGCCGGATCGTGCAGATCGAAAATGCAGCCGACGCCGGGCGCGCGCCCGAGCGGACCGTCGACCACATGCACGAGCGCGTCCGGCGCGCGCTCGCCCGCGCGTGGGCCGCCGTCGAGCACGCGTTCGAGCGTCAGCGGACTGCGCCGGTATTGAATGGACAGCTCACTGATCGTCGCGCGCGCGGCATCGCGTAGCGGACCGAGCGCGGCCAGCACCGGCATCACGCGCTCGCGCAGCAGCTTCAGCGGACCGTGATCGGCCTCCGCCATCTGCATGATGAAGCCGGTTTGCCGCAACACGTCGCGCTCGATCGGATGCCGTTCGGCATGATAGGTGTCGAGCAGGCGATCCGGCGCCGCGCCGCCGATCACGCGCGCGAGCTTCCATCCAAGGTTGAGCGCTTCCTGGATGCCGGTGTTCATGCCCTGCGCGCCCGCAGGACTGTGCACGTGCGCGGCATCGCCGGCGAGGAAGATGCGGCCCACGCGCAGCCGATCGACCATTCGGCTATTCACGTGGAAATAGGCCGACCACGCGAGATCCGACACGTCGACGCGCTCGCGCACGCGTTGCGCGATCAGTGCCTGGCATTGCTCGAGCGAAGGCGCCGGCGCCGCGTCGAGTGGCGCTTCGCCGGACCCCGCGGGCGTCGATGGCGCGGCGTTGCCGGACGTCTCGACCGCGTGATCGGCGATCAGACGATGGCGGCCGTGGCCCAGCGGAAACAGCGCCACGAGACCGTCGCCCGACGCGAAGATATGAAACTCGTCGTCGGGCCAGTCGGTTTCGGCGTGCAGGTCGGCGAGCAGGAAGGACTGCTCGAAGGTCTTGCCCTCGAAGTTCAGGCCGAGGCGATGGCGAATCGAACTGTGTGCGCCGTCGGCCGCGATCAGATACGACGGGCGCATGGCTTCCGTGCGGCCGTCCGCGCGGCGCAGGGTCGTCTGAACGCTCGCGGAGCCTTGCATGAACGCGATCAGCTCGACGCCGCGCTCGACCGTCACGCCGAGCGTCGCCAGATGCTCGGTCAGGAGCCGCTCCGTCACCGACTGGTCGAGAAACAGCAGATAGGGATAGCGCGTGTGTAGCGGATCGAAATCGAGTTGCGCAAGGCGCATGCCGTTCGAAAACAGATTCACGACGCGCGCGCGATGGCCGAGCTCGAGAAAAGGTTCGATCAGCCGATGCTGCTCGAGCAGTTCGAGCGTGCGCGCCTGTATGCCGATTGCGCGCGAGTACGGATTCGGCCGCGGGGCCTTGTCGATCAGACGCACGGGGATATGGGCGCGCGCGAGACTCATCGCTGCGGCAAGTCCGGTGGGACCGGCCCCGACGATCAGCACCGGCGACGCGTCATAGGCGGCAGCGTCCATGCGGAACTCCGGAGGCAACAATGGCTTCTAGTGTACGCCGCCGCTCGCCATGCACCCACGAACCGCACAAAACCGGGCCCCTGGCGCAAGTGTGGGAAAATGCGGCCTCAATCCGATTGATCCGAATGCCCGCCCCGTCATGCAACCTGTATTTGACCGCGCGTTCGCGGCACATCGTGACGGCCGCCTCGACGACGCCGACCGCGACTACCGCGCCACGCTCGAGCACAACCCTAGCCACGTCGACGCGCTGCATCTGCTCGGCGTGCTGCGCCACCAGCAGGGACAGCACGCCGAAGCCGCGGCGCTCGTGCGGCGCGCGGTCGACCTGCGCCCCGAAGACGCGGCGCTGCAACTGAACCTCGGCAATGCGCTGAGGGCGCTCGGCCAGATCGACGCCGCCATCGAGCAGTTCCGCAACGCGCTGACGCTCGCGCCGACGTTCCCGATGGCGCATTACAACCTCGGCAATGCCTATGCGTCGCAGGGCCGTCACGAAGACGCCGCTGATGCGTTCGAACGCTCGCTGCGCCTGCAGCCGGACGACGCGTCGTCGCACAACAACCTTGGCAACGCGCTGCACGCGCTCGGCCGCCACGCGGCCGCGATCGCGTCGTTCCGGCGCGCGCTCGAATTGCGCCCCGGTCACGCGGGCGCGCTGAACAACATGGGCATGTCGCTGAACGCGCTCGATCGGCCGGACGAGGCGGTGCCCTGCTTCGAGGCCGCGCTCGCCGCCGAGCCGCGCTTCGTCGCCGCGCACTTCAATCTCGCGAATACGTTCGACGCGACCGGCCGCCATGCGCAAGCCGTCGCGGCCTTTGAAGCGGCGCTGCGTTTGCAGCCGAACCTGCCGCCCGCGATCTACGGCATCGGCAACGCGCTCGCAGCGCTCGGCCGTGCCGAACAGGCCCTGCCGTATCTGGAGCGCTCGGTCGGCCTTGACCCGCAATTCGCGCTCGCGTGGCTCGCTCTCGGCACCGCGCACCAGGCGCTCGGCGCGCATGCGGCTGCCGTGCGCGCGCTCGATCAGGCGTTGCGGCTGCGTCCCGATCTCGCGTCCGCGCATATGAACCGTGCGCTCGCATGGCTCGCGATGCGCGACTTCGAGCGCGGGCTGCCCGAATACGAATGGCGCTTGCAGACCGTCGCGCAAGCGGCAATCCAGACGTTGCCGCGCTGGCACGGCGAATCGATCGAAGCGCACACGCTGCTGATCCATGCCGAACAGGGTTTCGGCGACACGCTGCAGTTCGTGCGCTTCGTACCGTTCGCAGCGCTTCGCGCCGCGCGCGTCGTGCTCGAAGTGCAGCCACAATTGTTACCGCTGCTCGCGCCCGTCGCGCAGGCATGGCGCGTGACGCTGATCGCGCAAGGCGAGCCGCGCCCCGCCGCCGATCTGCAGATTCCGCTGCTGAGCCTGCCGCTCGCGCTCGGCACACACTACGACACGATTCCCGCACGCACGCCGTATCTGACCGTGCCGCCGGCCTATGGCCGGAAATGGCGCGGCTCGCTCGGCGGTCAGGCGAAGCGCAAGATCGGGCTCGCGTGGTCGGGGCGCATCCAGCGCAACGAAACACGGACGATGCCGCTCGCCGCACTCGAGCCGCTGTTCGCGCTCGACGGCATCGACTGGATCGTGCTGCAGCCTGATCTGTCCGATGACGAACGCGCGACGCTCGACGCGCATCCGCGCGCCGCGGCGATCCATCGCTTCGACACACGCATCGGCGACTTCGCGGATACCGCGGCGATCGTCGAGCGGCTCGACGCGGTCGTGTCGATCGACACGTCGATCGCCCACCTCGCGGGCGCGCTGCGCAAACCGCTATGGCTGATGCTGCCGTTCGCCGCCGACTGGCGCTGGTTCGACCGCGACACGCGCAGCCCGTGGTATCCCGGTGCGACGCTCGTGCGTCAGCCGCGACCGAACGCGTGGGATGAAGTCGTCGAGGTGGTCGCCAACGAGTTGCGGCACGCTTAGCGACAGGCGTCATCAACAAAAAACCCCGCATCAGCGGGGTTTTTTTTCAGAAGACCTGGCAGACCTGTCAGGCCGCCCGATACTGATTGCGCGACTCCGGCGTGCGGTACAGGAACAGCGTCGCGAGCAGACCGCAGATCGCCGCCACGCCAAGGACCAGACCCGGCGCTGCCTTGTTGCTCGTCACGTGGATCAGCAGCGTGGCGATAGCCGGGGTAAAGCCGCCAATCGTCGTCGCGAGACTGTACGCGAGCGAGAAACCAGCGGTGCGCACCTCGACCGGCATCACTTCGGTCAGCGCGACGACCATCGCGCCGTTATAGCTGCCGTAAAGGAACGACAGCCACAGCTGCACGGCGAGCAGACGCGCGAAGGACGGATCGGCGACGAGCCATTGCAGCGCCGGATACGCGGTGAGGATCGTCAGGATCGTGAACGCGAGCAGCACCGGACGACGGCCGATGCGGTCCGACAGCGCGCCCGAGAGCGGCAGCCAGATCAGGTTCGAGATACCGACGCACACGGTGACGACGAGCGTGTCGATCGCCGACAGCTTCAGCACTTCCTTGCCGAAGGTCGGCGTATACGCGGTGATCATGTAGAACGACACGGTCGTCATGATGACCATGCCCATGCCGCCCAGCACGATCGGATAGTTCGCGAGCATCGACTTCAGGATCTCGCCCATGCCCGGACGATGCTTGCGCGCCGTGAACTCCTCGGTTTCCTGCAGCGAGCGGCGGATGAAGAACAGGAACGGCACGATCAGACAGCCGATCAGGAACGGCACGCGCCAGCCCCAGGCGAACATCTGGTCGGCGGGCAGAATCTTGTTGAGCACCACGCCGATCAGCGCGGCGAACACCACCGCGACCTGCTGGCTGCCCGACTGCCACGAGCAATAGAAGCCCTTGTTGCCCTTCGTCGCGATCTCCGACAGATACACCGACACGCCGCCGAGCTCGGCGCCGGCCGAGAAGCCTTGCAGCAGCCGGCCGAGCAGCACGAGCACGGGCGCTACGAGCCCGATGGTCGCGTAGCCCGGTATCCCCGCGACCGTCAGCGTACCGAGCGCCATCAGGCTCAGCGTGAGGATTAGGCCTTTGCGGCGGCCGTGATGATCGATGTAAGCGCCAAGCACGATCGCGCCAAGCGGACGCATCAGGAAGCCCGCGCCGAACACCGACAGCGACAGCATCAGCGATGCGAAATCGCTGCCGCTCGGGAAATAGGTCTTGGCAATCGCCGAGGCGTAGTAGCCATAGACCATGAAGTCGTACATCTCAAGAAAGTTGCCGCTGACGACGCGGAACACTGTCTTGAACTTGGATTCTTCCTTGGCGGAAGCGGCGTGGGTCGCAGTAGACATGACACTCTCGGATAAGCCCTTCGCCCCGTCGGACGGATCGACGCGGACGGTGAGGAGCGGGCAGTTGAAACGATCCACTACGTTTGGCAAGCGGATGCCGCGGCTGCACTCGCAGGTATAGGCGAAGCGCGCCGGGGGCGCCGCATTCTGATGCCCGCATCGTTCGCGCGGTACCAGGGTAAACGCTGTGCTTGATGCGGAGCCGATGCCACGTAATGTTACTGCTGATAACGTCGCCGCAAAACGCATACAGTATGCTTACGCGCGACACCGGCGGGCAGCGCGGTAGACTGTCCGCGCGAGGCCATTCAGTTGATCACTCCGATGCAAACCACCCCTGCTCTTTCCCTGCGCCCCGCCACGCTCGAGGACGCCGAGCTGATTGCGTCGATTCACAGCGTCAGCTGGCAAGCCGCCTACCGCGGTCTGTTGCCCGATGCGTTTCTCGATGGCGAAGTCACACGCGAACGCGCCGCCTATTGGGCAGCGCGTCTTGCGGCGCCGGGCGGCGAGCGCCGCATCGTGCTGATCGCCGAGCTGGCCGGCAAGCCGACCGGCTTCGTGTGTGTCGAGCGTCAGCCCGAGTCCGCGTGGGGCGTGCTGCTCGACAACCTGCATGCGCTGCCCGCCTATCAGGGCATCGGCGTCGGCAAAACGCTGATGCGCGCGGCCATTGAATGGGCGCGTGCGCAGGGCGAGGCGCAGCTGTATCTGTACGTGCTCGAGGGCAATACGCCGGCCATCGGCTTTTACGAGCGGCACGGCTGGCAGTTCGTCGGCGCGGAGCCCGATCATATCGGCGGCATGGATATCACCGCCTTGCGTTACGTGTACCGGCTGAAGCCTTGAGCGACGCGGCGACGCCACGCACGTGTGGTGTCCCCGTTTTTCGGAGTCATCTGAAGGTTGGTCCAAGTAGTTTCGAGGCAACATTTTCTGTTGCCGATGGGTTGGTTCATCGGACCCCTACAGATTCCGTGACTGCCTCCCCGGTGGTTCTGTCACGAGACACCGGAAGAAACCGATGATCAGCACGCCGCTCACCTTGATCGAAGGCGCATTCGCGCTTCCCCGTCCGCTAGACCACCTGCCCGAACCGTTCGGCCGCGACTGGGCGTTGCTGCCCCTCGGTGAACGCTGGCGGGCCGGACTCGATTCGCTATATGCCGCGCTGCTGCGCACCGTCTGCATGACCGATCAGCATCTGTTGTCATATGCGCAGTGGGTGTCGATCGACCACGTACTGATCGGCGTGCGGCATAAGGCGGCGCAACTCGTTGAGACTGCCGCGCAGCCTGCCGGGGAACCTGCGAATACAGCCGCGAGGGCGCGTCCCGCTGCGCAACGGCGGGTGCCTCAGGGTCCAATGCGAATTGCGCTCAAGACCCGGACGCCGCGCATCGCGCAGCGGCGCACGGTGTGGAATCGGCGTACGGTCGCGGCGAGTGCCGGCGCGATCGGCTGCGTCGCGGTGCTGGCGTGGTGGATGATCGATCAGCCTCTCGCGCCTCGGCGTATGGCTTCCGAGATGCTGAAATCCGGGCAAGCTTTGATGGCGCATCGTGACGTGCCGGTGGAAAAGCGTCGTTCGCAGCATCAGATTGCGCGGCCCGAAGCGCCAGTGATTGCCGAGGCCTTCACACCGGCTTCGGTGCCCCCGCCTGCGGTGCTCCCGCCATTACCTGCCGACATGGCCGCTGCCGCACCTGTGGCGGCTTTACCTCAGCATACCGCCACGCGACGTAAGCCCGCGCCGAGCGAGGAGATTCACTCCTATCCTCCGCGTCGTGTGCTTCGCGCGCAAACGCATCCGCCGGGGGCGAATCGCTATGCCGCGAATGAGTCTTTGGATGAAGTACGGTTCGGCGCAGACGAATACGCTGAACCCACGACGTCGGTCATGATGCCGTCGCGAGACGCCACCCCGCTGCCGCGCCTCGTCGTGTCGAACAATCTGCCGGCAAACAGCTCCGAGTGGATGAACCACATGTCGCAGCGTCGCGTCACCGAAATCCCGGAGCAATTCGCGCGATAAACGCCGGATGACCGAGTCGATCCATGCAAACACAACGCACTGCCGCATTACGCGGCAGTGCATGAGTTCGGTGCAATAGCCTACGCCTAGAACCGCGTCTCCCGCGCGACCCGCAGGAACGTATCGAGCAGCGGCGTGCAATCGAGCAGTTCCGGCCCGCCCGCGCGATGAAACTCCGGATGCCACTGCACGCCCATCACGAACGGCGCGCGCCGGTAGCGCACGGCCTCGATGATGCCGTCCGACGCCGACACCGCCTCGATATTCAGATCACGGCCCAGCGTCTTCACCGCCTGGTGATGGATCGAATTGACGATCGCGTCGCGCCGCCCGGGGAACATGTTCAGCAGCGTCGAGCCATCCGGAAAGTGCACGCCGTGCCGATGCTGATCGTAGTTCTCGTTGACGTGCGCGTTCGCGGTTGGCACATCGGTCGCGATGTCCTGGTACAGCGTCCCGCCGAACGCGACATTGATCAGCTGGCAGCCACGGCACACGCCGAGCACCGGCTTGCCCGACTCGATGAACTCGTGCAGCAGTTCGAGCTCGTACATGTCGCGCACGCGATCGCCGGGCCACTCGGGACTCGACGCGACTTCCGCGTACGACTGCGGCGACAGGTCGGCGCCGCCTTGCAACAGCAGGCCATCGAGATGCTTCGCGTAGTCGCGCAGACGGATGTTGCTCGGGTGCAGCATGCCCTGATGACCGACGGTCGGGATCATGAACACCAGCACGTCGCGCGACATCACCCAGTGCGCGACCGACTCCTCCAGATATTGCAGCGTCTTGCCGCGCAAGCCCTTCGCGCCCGGCTCCGGGTGGAAGATGCGCGCCGACACGCCGATGCGCAGTGTGCGCTGCGTGATCCGCTGCCCCGCGCGATCGAACAGCTGCCGCGCGCGCGCCGCAATGATGCGGCCGAACACGCTCCATGCCGAATCGCTCTGACGCAAATAGCGCGGCGGCGACGGCGGCAGCGCGTTGGGCGGTGGGGGGTTGGTGGCGCTGAAATCGGGCGCCGCGCCGAAACCGGGCGGCGGCGAGCCGGGCGCACGCGAAGCGGGCGCGGCGGCTTCCTCGGTGGTGATTTCTGCGTCGGTGGCAAGGTCCGCGATGCCGACGCTGCCCGCGCGCGGCTGGCCGGCGCCCGCCGTCGGTTTCATGAGCGGATCGGGTTTCACCGTCGTCGCGCCGGCGGTGTGCACACCGGCACGCCGTGCTTCGCGCTCGTGCACCGCGGCTTCCTGGCGCGCAGTCGATGCGGCGGCGGCGCTGCGTGCCTCGGCCGCGTCGCGCATCCACGCTGCTCGCGGATCTTCGGAGGTGAGCGCCGACGCGCTGAGCGGATCGTCGGTCGACGATCTCACGGTCGCCTCCTTGTCGGCCGGGCTCGTGTCCCTGGCGGCCGACTGGGTGGCACCTTCATGCGACGGAGCAAGCGCCTCGGCCGGTTCGACTGGCGCGCTGCCCGACGAAGGCGTGGTCGGTTGCGGACTGCCGGTCGTGCCGGCGTTTCCTGGTTTGTTTTCGCTCATGACTGTCAGACAGGCGCCTTCCCCGCGAACGAATGAATATGCCCTGATTATCCGCCAGCGCAGCAGGCCCGGCAAACCCGCACACAATTGCTCACATTGTTGCGAAGCGCCACACCAATCCCTATGACTTAGGGGTCCGGCTGTTCTTCGAAAGTTTCCCGCAAGGCGATCTGCATCGACGCGTGGATCTTCACGCACCAGCGCCATACGAGCGCGAGCAGCAGCGCGGCGCACACTAGCACCGCGATGAGCAGGCCCGTCGGCGGCAGGATGCTGCCCGAGAGCGCCGCCACGAGCAGAAACACGCCGAACATCGACACGATCGGCACGAGGTCGGCGATCGCATAACGCAGCGCGCTCGTGAAGCGCCCGGCGACGCTCGGCTGCACGCTGACTTCGGCGAGCAGCAGCGCGAGCGACCTGGTCTTGCGGTACACGGCCACGAGGAACGGCAGCGATACGACGAGCGCGACACTCCACTGCACGACGCGTTGCAGCGGCTCGTCGGCGAGCCAGTGCGCGAGCAGCCGGCCGCTATGCGGCGCGCTGTACGACACCGCAATGAAAATCGCGGCGACGAGCGCGAGATTCACCGCGATCTGCACGACGATGCGCCGCGTCATCCCGAACAGCGTCGGCTCGCCGCGCGCCGTGACCAAGCTGCGCAGCCATTGCCCGTACATGCCGAACGCGTTGGAAAACGTGGCGGGCATCGCGTGCGCGATGCGGCGCGTGAGCGGATCGGCAACGCGGATCAGATACGGCGTCGTCAGCGTGGTCAATGCCGACACGGCGACCGCGATCGGATACAGAAACCCGCTCGTCACCTTCAGCGTCAGGCCAAGCGTCGCGATGATGAACGAGAACTCGCCGATCTGCGACACGGTCATGCCGAGGCGCATCGACGTGCGGGCATCCTGCCCGGACAGAAACGTGCCGAGCCCGCACGACACGATCTTGCCGACGATCACCGCCACCGTGATCACCGTGACCGGCCACGCGTAGTCGAGTATCACGGCCGGGTCCAGCATCAGGCCGATCGTCACGAAGAAGATTGCGGAAAACGCGTCGCGCAGCGGCGCGATCAGATGCTCGATCCGATGCAGATGGCGCGACTCGGCCATGATCGCGCCGATCAAAAACGCGCCGAGCGCGATGCTGTAGTCGAGCTTGACGACCAGCAGACAGAAGCCGAAGCAGAAGCCGAGCACGGCGACGAGCAGCATCTCGTCGCTGCCCGTGCGCGCGACGTAGTTCAGCGCGCGCGGCACGAGCAGTACGCCAACCAGCAGCGACACCGTCATGAACAGCAGCAGCTTGCCAAGCGTGACGGCGGCGAGCCCGGCGGATAGCTGCCCGGTCTGCGCGATGCCGGTCAGCAGCACGAGCATCGCGATGCCGAGAATGTCCTCGACGATCAGAATGCCGAACACGAGCTGCGCGAAGCTTTCGCGCTTGAGTCCGAGGTCGGACAGCGCCTTGACGATGATCGTCGTCGACGAGATCGCGAGGATCGCGCCGAGGAACAACGAGTCCATCGGGCTCCAGCCGAACGCGCTGCCGATCTGGTAGCCGATCCACAGCATCAGCACGATCTCGGACAGCGCTGCGACGATCGCCGTTGCGCCGACCTTGAACAGCTTGCGCAGGCTGAATTCGAGGCCGAGCGAAAACATCAGGAACACGACGCCGAGCTCGCCGAGCGTCTGGATCGTCTGTTCGTCGCGGATCAGCTGGAACGGCGGCGTGTACGGACCGATGATCACGCCGGCCGCGATATAGCCGAGCACCACCGGCTGCTTCAGGCGATGGAACAGCACGGCGACGACGCCGGCCAACGCCATTACCACGGCCAGATCCTGGATGAAGCCAATGCCGTGGTGCATGAGCGCTTTCCTTGCGAAAGAGTAATCGTTGAAAGCAAAGTGTAACAAACGAACTGGTGCAATTTACGCCGCTTTTGCGCACCGATTGGCGCCCTCCGCCAGACGCCACTCGCCCGCAAAACCTTGCTCTACAATGCGGACGGACCTTGCCCGTTGGCTCGACACTGCCCCGCTCATGCGCCCGAGCGGCGCTCAACCGGATTTCTACCGACATCATGGCCACTGAATTCGCCCCCTTCCCGCCGCTGGCCCAGCTTGCCGCCGATCTCGCCACCGGCCGCACCACCAGCCGCGCGCTCGTCGAAACCGCGCTCGACCGGATCGCCGATCCATCCGGCCAGGGCGCCACCGTCTTCATGCACGTCGACGCCGACGCTGCGCGCGCCACCGCCGACGCGCACGACCGCCTGCGCGCGGCCGGCACCGTGCTGTCGCCGCTCGCCGGGATTCCGGTGTCGGTCAAGGATCTGTTCGACATCGAAGGCCAGCCGACCCGCGCGGGCTCCGTCGTGCTTGCCGACGCACCCGCCGCGAAGGCAGATGCGGTCGCGGTCGCGCGTCTGAAGCGGGCCGGCGCCGTGATCGTCGGGCGTACCAACATGAGCGAGTTCGCGTTTTCCGGGCTCGGCCTCAATCCGCATTACGGTCATCCGCTGTCGCCGTACCGGCGAGGGGTGAAGGGCGACGAGCGGATTTCGGGCGGCTCGTCGTCGGGCGCGGCGGCTTCGGTCGCCGACGGCATGGCCGCGGTCGCGCTCGGCACCGACACCGGCGGCTCGATCCGCATTCCGGCCGCCTTGTGCGGGCTGACCGGCTTCAAGCCGACCGCCGCGCGCATCCCGAAACAGGGTGGCGTGCCGCTGTCGCCGACGCTCGATTCGTTCGGGCCGATCGGCGTGTCGGTCGCCTGCTGCGCGCTGGTCGACCGGATGCTCGCCGGGCTGGAGCCGCGCATCCCGGCCGCGCGGCCGCTCGAAGGCGTGCGCCTCGGCGTGCTGACCAATTTCGTGACCGATAGCGTCGAGCCCGAAGTCGCGCGCGCGATCGATACCGCGCTCAAGCATCTGGAGGCGGCCGGCGCAGTCGTCAGCGAGGTGCGCTTCGCGCCGCTCGACCGCCTGCCGCAGATCAACCGCTTCGGCTTTGCGTCGATCGAGGCGTACGCGTGGCATCGGCCGCTCCTCGACAAGCACCGCGAGCAGTACGATCCGCGCGTACTCGCGCGCATCATGAAGGGGCAGCCAGCCAGCGCGGTCGACTATCTGGACCTGCTCGCCGAGCGCGACGCGATGCTCGACCAGGCCGCACGCACACTGTGGCAGCGTTTCGACGCGGTCGTCGCGCCGACGGTGCCGGTCGTGCCGCCGCGCCTCGCCGGCCTGCTGCACGACGACGACACGTTTGGCCACACTAATGCGCTGATCCTGCGCAACCCGAGTGCGTTCAACTTCCTCGATAGCTGCGCGCTGTCGCTGCCGTGCCATCTGCGCGGAGACGCGCCGGTCGGCCTGATGCTGGCAGGCGCCCCGCACGCCGACGACGCGCTGCTCGCGATCGGCCGCGCAGCCGAGGCGGTGCTGAACGCAATCCGCTAATGCGCGGCGGGGGTTCACGCTAGAATCGCGGGCACCCGCCCTTTCGTCTCCAGACAAATCGAAGATCCATGAACAACGACTCCGCCATGCTGCGCCGCGAGCGCACCCTGCTGGTTCTGCTGGGCCTGATCTGCGTCGCCCTGGTGGGCGGCGCGTTGTACCTGCAGTTTGGGTTGCGCGAAGACCCATGCCCGCTGTGCATCATCCAGCGCTATTTCTTCCTGCTGATCGCGATCTTCGCGTTCTTCGGTGCGCGCTTCAGGAGCTGGCGCGGCGTCCGCCTGCTCGAAGTGATGGCAGCGCTGTCGGCGCTCGCCGGCATCGCGACCGCGGCGCGCCACGTGTACATCCAGGCGAATCCGGGCTTCAGCTGCGGCTTCGACACGCTGCAGCCGGTAGTCGACAGCCTGCCCCCCGCACAATGGCTGCCGAGCGTGTTCAAGGTCGCTGGCCTGTGCGAAACCGCCTATCCGCCGATTCTCGGGCTGACCATTCCGATGTGGGCAGGCGTCGCGTTTATCGTCGCGTTCGTCGCGCTGGTGCTGAGCCTCGTGCGCAATCGCCATCGGGTGTCCTGACGGCGGTTGCGCCGGCCTGAGCGAGTTCTGAACGCGTTCGACGCCCCGAACCCGCCACCAGACTGCTGGCCGATCCGCGTTGCCAATCACGCCGGACTTCGTGTTGCCCATGCCGGGCGACCGTAGTCCGGCGTTTTTTCTGTCATGCCCCCTGCCGCATAAGCTTCATGTGACGCGGAAAATATTCTCGGAACGGGGTAGTGCTATCTTCGGGTATGGATGGCGATCTACGTGCGCGAGGCCGGCTTTTGCGACCCCCTGCGTAACGCGCGCCCGGTCCGCACTGTCTTCCGAATCGCCATGACACCGCAAACCATCCGCTTCTATCACCAGGGGTCTGTCCGCGAGGTCGCGGGCGTCCCGGCGACGCGCACCGTGCTGCAGCACCTGCGCGAGGATCTGCGCTGCACCGGCACCAAGGAAGGCTGCGCGGAAGGCGACTGCGGCGCGTGCACGGTCGTGGTTGGCGAACTCGATGCGCGCGGCGACCTCGCGTTGAAGGCGGTCAACGCCTGCATCCAGTTCCTGCCGACGCTCGACGGCCGCGCCCTCTTCACCGTCGAAGACCTGCGCGCCGCGAACAGCGCGCTGCATCCGGTGCAACAGGCTTTGGTCGACTGTCACGGTTCGCAATGCGGCTTCTGCACGCCCGGCTTCGTGATGTCGATGTGGGCGCTCTACGAGAACCAGCCCGCGAACGCCGGCCCGCCGAGCCGTAACGAAATCGACGCCGCGCTGTCCGGCAATCTGTGCCGCTGCACGGGCTACCGACCGATCATCGAGGCCGCGCAGAAGATGTTCGACTACGCGCGATATCCGCGTGTCGCGCTCGACCGCGACGCGATCGCGGCCACGCTGCGCACGCTGCAACGCAAGGACACATTCGAATACAGCGCGCCCGACACACGCGGCGCCGCGTTCGGCTCATCCACCTACCACGCCCCGCTCACGCTCGACGCGTTCGCGACGCTGCGCGCGCGGCATCCGGGCGCGCGCATCGTCGCGGGCAGCACCGACGTCGGGCTTTGGGTCACCAAGCAGTTCCGCGATCTCGGCGAACTGCTGTACACCGGCAACGTCGCGGAGTTGAAAACAATCGCGCGCGACGCGCAAACGCTGACCATCGGCGCAGCGGTCACGCTCGAAGACGCGTACGCGGCGCTCACCGCCGACTACCCGGAGCTCGCCGAGATGTGGACGCGCTTCGCCTCGCTGCCGATCCGCAATGCGGGCACGCTCGGCGGCAACGTTGCGAACGGCTCGCCGATCGGCGATTCGATGCCGGCACTGCTCGCGCTCGGCGCCGAGGTCGTGCTGCGCCACGATCGCACGACACGCACGCTGCCGCTCGATGCGTTCTACCTCGGCTATCAGAAGACCGCACTAGCGGCAGGCGAATTCGTGAGCGCGCTGCGCGTGCCGCGCCCGACCGGCGCGCTGCGGTTTCGCACCTACAAGGTGGCCAAGCGCTACGACCAGGACATCTCGGCGGTATGCGCGGCGTTCGCGCTGCACGTCGCGGAAGATGGCGCGATCCGCGCGGCGCGCGTCGCGTTCGGCGGCATGGCGGCGACGCCGAAGCGCGCCGCGCACGCCGAAGCCATGCTTAACGACGCGGCGTGGAACGAAGCGACCGCCCGACGCGCGATGGACGCGCTCGCCGCCGACTACCAGCCGCTCACCGACATGCGCGCGTCGAGCGCGTATCGGCTGAAGGTCGCGCGCAACCTGTTGTGGCGCTTCTACCTCGAAACGCGCGACGACGCGCCGCTCGCGCTTTGCGACGTGAACGCATTCGCGTTCGAAGCGGACGCAATCGTCGCGAAGGAGTCGCCGTGATGAACCGGACCGATGCCTTTATCGAACGCGCGGGTGAGCACGCCGCACCACGCGACGCGGCCATCGCTGTGCCGCTGCCGCACGAATCCGCCGCGCTGCACGTGAGCGGCGAAGCCACCTACACCGACGACATCGCCGAACTGCACGGCACGCTGCATGCAGCGCTCGGCCTGTCGCGCCATGCGCATGCGCGCATCGTGTCGATGGATCTCGACTCGGTTAGAAACGCGCCCGGCGTGATCGCGGTGCTGAGCGCCGACGATATCCCCGGCGAGAACAATTGCGGCCCGGTGCTGCACGACGATCCGATTCTCGCCGACGGCAAAGTGCTGTACCTCGGCCAGCCGGTCTTTGCGGTAATCGCCGAGAGTCATGAACTCGCGCGCCGCGCGGCCGCGCTCGCGAAAAGCGACGACGTGATCCGTTATGAGGCGCTCGACGCGATCCTCACCGCCGCCGACGCCAAAGCCGCGAAGCAGTTCGTGCTGCCCCCGCTGCATCTGCGGCGTGGGGACCCCGATGCAAAGATCGCCGCCGCGCCGCATCGGCTCGCCGGCACGTTCGAGGTCGGCGGCCAGGAGCAGTTCTATCTCGAAGGCCAGATCGCGTATGCGGTGCCGAAGGAGATGGACGGCATGCTCGTCTACAGCTCGACGCAGCATCCGAGCGAGATGCAGCAGGTCGTCGCGCATATGCTCGACTGGCCCGCGCATAACGTCGTGTGCGAATGCCGGCGCATGGGTGGCGGCTTCGGCGGCAAGGAATCGCAATCGGCGCTGTTCGCGTGCGTGGCCGCGCTCGCGGCGCAACGCTTGCGCCGGCCGGTCAAGCTGCGCGCCGATCGCGACGACGACTTCCTGATCACCGGCAAGCGCCACGACGCGGTCTACGAATACGAAGCGGGCTTCGACGCTCAAGGCCGGCTGCTTGGCGTGCGCGTCGAAATCGCCTTGCGCGCCGGCTATTCGGCCGATCTGTCCGGGGCGGTCGCGACGCGCGCGGTGTGCCACTTCGACAACGCGTACTACCTGTCCGACGTCGATATCGTCGCGCTGTGCTGCAAGACCAATACGCAGTCGAACACCGCGTTTCGCGGCTTCGGCGGACCGCAGGGCGCGCTCGTGATGGAGGTGCTGCTCGACAGCATCGCGCGCGAGTTGCAGCTCGATCCGCTCGACGTGCGGCTCGCGAACTACTACGGCATCGGCGAGCGCGATACGACACCGTATGGACAGCGCGTCGAAGACAACATCATCGCGGCGCTGACCGACGCGTTGCTCGATTCGAGCGGCTACCGTGCGCGTCGCGCGGCGCTCGCTGAATTCAACGCAAAAAGTCCGGTGCTCAAACGCGGCCTCGCGTTTTCGCCGGTCAAGTTCGGCATCTCGTTCAACGTGCCGTTCCTGAATCAGGCCGGCGCGCTCGTGCACGTGTACAAGGACGGCTCCGTGCTCGTCAATCACGGCGGCACCGAGATGGGCCAGGGCCTCAACACGAAGGTCGCGCAGGTGGTCGCGAACCAGTTCGGCTTGCCGCTATCGCGCGTGCGGGTGACGGCCGCCGATACGTCGAAAGTCGCCAACACGTCGGCGACCGCGGCTTCGACCGGCAGCGATCTGAACGGCATGGCCGCCGAAGACGCCGCGCGGACGATCCGCGCGCGGCTCGCCGAGGTCGCGGCACGCCAGCTCGGCGGCGACGCGAACGACGTGCAGTTCGCGCACGGCAGCGTAACTGTGAACGGCGGCGCGCTGCCGTTCGAACAGCTCGTCAACGCCGCGTATCTCGCGCGCGTGCAGCTATGGTCGGACGGCTTCTACGCGACGCCGAAAGTGCATTGGGATGCGAAGACGCTGACCGGTCATCCGTTCTATTACTTTGCGTATGGCGCGGCGGTGTCGGAGGTCGTCGTCGATACGCTGACCGGCGAGTGGAAGCTCGTGCGCGCGGACGTGCTGCACGACGCGGGCCAGTCGATCAATCCGGCGATCGATCTCGGTCAGATCGAAGGCGGCTTCATTCAAGGAATGGGCTGGCTCACCAGCGAAGAGCTGTGGTGGAACCGCGACGGCCGCCTGATGACACACGCGCCGTCGACGTACAAGATTCCCGCGGTCAGCGACACACCCGCCGCGTTCCACGTACGGATCTACGACAACAGCAACGTCGAGCCGACCGTGTTTCGCTCGAAAGCAGTCGGTGAGCCACCGTTGTTGCTGTCGTTCTCGGTGTTTCTCGCGATTCGCGATGCGATCGCGGCCGTGGTGCCGGGCGCGCAACATGCTCCGCCATTGCGCGCGCCGGCGACGCCCGAAGCGATACTCGATGCGCTCGATGCGTTGAGCGCGCTGCACGACGCAAACCGGGCCGAACCCGCCGCGCAAGCACCGCACGCGGCCCCACAAGGAGAATCGCCGGATGCAAGCCTGGCTCACTGACCTGCAACAGCTGCTCGCGCATGGCGATGCCGCCGTGCTGGTGACGGTTGCGCGCGTCGAAGGTTCGGCGCCGCGCGAAGCCGGCACGAAGATGATCGTCACGCGCGAGGCGGCCAAACATACGATTGGCGGCGGCCACCTCGAATGGAAGGCGATCGAGACGGCGCGCCAGGTGCTGCGCGACGGCATGCGCGCGCCGCACATGCGGCGGCTCGAACGCTTCGCGTTGGGACCGAGCTTGGGTCAGTGCTGCGGCGGTGCCGTGATTCTCGCGTTCGAGCGGCTCGACGTCGGCGACCTCGGCTGGGTCACCTCGCTCACGAAGCGCCTTGCGGCGGGTCAATCGACGGTGCGTAGCGTATCATTCGGACCCGCGCCGGATGCGGTGATGCTGTCGGAGCCCGAGCCCGGCATCGACGCCGCCGATTGCCTGCTGTGGGACGGCGCCGGTTTCGACGACAGCAGCGCGCTCCTGACCGAAACCATCGCACCGGGCGAGTTCGCCGTCGTGCTGTTCGGCGCCGGCCACGTTGGCGCGGCGCTCGTGCGCGTGCTCGCGACGCTGACGTGCACGGTGCGCTGGGTCGATGAGCGCGACGCGCAGTTTCCCCCGCTCGATACGCTGCACGCGCCGAACGTCACGATCGACGCGAACGACGCGCCCGACGAAGCGATCGATCAGGCCGCGCCGAAAACGTACTTCATCGTGATGACGCACAACCACGCGCGCGATCTCGAACTGGCCGAGCGCATCTTGCGGCGCGGCGACTTCGCGTTCTTCGGCATGATCGGCTCGCACACCAAGCGCAAGCAGTTCGAGCACCGGCTCGCGGCGCGCGGCATCGATCCGGCGCGGATCGCGCGGATGAAGTGTCCGCTCGGCGTCGACGGCATCGTCGACAAATCGCCCGAAGTCATCGCGATTTCAGCGGCCGCGCAAGTGCTGCAGGCCGTGGAGGCACACGCGGGCAAGCGCCACGCGACGCAGGCGGTTTGATCCGCGACCCGCGCCGCTCATTACCACAACACACAATTCCAAATCATCATGAATACGACAACCGCTACCCCGCTATCACTCGCAGACAAAACCGCGCGCGCCCCGAAGGCAGAGCTGCATATCCACATCGAGGGCTCGCTCGAACCCGAGCTGATTTTCGCGCTCGCGCAGCGCAACGGCGTCAAGCTCGCCTACGACTCCGTGGAAGCATTGCGCGCCGCCTATGCGTTCACCGACCTGCAATCGTTTCTCGACATCTACTACGCCGGCGCGAGCGTGCTGCTGCACGAGCAGGACTTCTACGACATGACGATGGCGTACGTCGAGCGCTGTCTCGCCGACAACGTCGTGCATAGCGAAATCTTCTTCGATCCGCAGACGCACACCGAGCGTGGCGTGCGGATCGCGACCGTGGTGGCCGGCATCGAACGCGCGCTCGCCGACGCCGAAAAGCGTGGCATGTCGAGCAAGCTGATCCTGTGCTTCCTGCGCCATCTGTCCGAGGACGATGCGCTCGCCACGTTCGACGAAGCGCTGCCGCTGTTCGAGCAGTACAAGCATCGGCTGATCGGTGTCGGTCTCGATTCGTCGGAGCGCGGCCATCCGCCGTCGAAGTTCGAGCGCGTGTTCGCGAAGGCGCGCGCGCTCGGTCTGAAACTCGTCGCGCATGCAGGCGAGGAAGGCCCGCCGTCGTATATCTATGAAGCGCTCGACGTGCTAAAGGTCGACCGCGTCGATCATGGCGTGCGCAGCATCGAGGACCCGGCGCTCGTCACGCGCCTCGCCGACACGCGCGTCGCGCTGACCGTGTGCCCCCTATCGAACCTGAAGCTGTGCGTGTTCGACGACCTGACCAAACACACACTGAAAGACCTGCTCGATGGCGGCGTCGCGGTGACCGTCAATTCCGACGATCCGGCCTATTTCGGCGGCTACGTGAACGCGAACTATCTGGCGACGATCGACGCGCTGAAGCTCGACGACGCCGAGGTCTACACGATCATCCGCAACGGCTTCGAGGCGTCGTTCGTGACGCCCGAGGAGCGCGCGATGCTGATCGGCAAGCTCGACGCGCATTGGCGGCAGTAAGCCGCGCGCTGACGGATTTCAACTGACGGGCCTCGACTGACGTCGGTGGCCGCTGCCGTCGTCGCCCAGCCTTCAACATTCGGAGACCGCTTTTCCATGACTGAACCGGCTCATCACGCGCCAGCCGCTCAATCGGCATTCCGCGCGCCTTTGCTGACCTTCAACGGCGATCCGGCGCACGCGCCGAACGCCGCGGTCTTCCACGAGGACGGTCTGCTGATCGTCGAAGATGGGCGCGTCGTCGCGGCGGACGGGTATGCGGCGCTCGCGTCGCGGCTCGCGCCCAGCACGCAGGTCGTGGAGCGGCGCGACAAGCTGATCGTGCCGGGCTTCATCGATACGCACATCCACTATCCGCAGACCGACATGATCGCGTCGCCGGCGCCGGGTCTGCTGCCGTGGCTCGATACCTACACATTCCCGACCGAGCGCCGCTTCGCCGATCCCGCGCACGCGCGCGACACCGCGAGCTTCTTCGTCGACGAACTGCTCGCGTGCGGCACCACGACCGCGCTCGTGTACTGCACGGTGCACAAGGAATCAGCCGATGCGCTCTTCGCCGAGAGCGAAGCGCGCAATCTGCGCATGGTCGCGGGCAAGGTGCTGATGGATCGCCACTGTCCCGAATTCCTGCGCGACACCGCGCAATCGGGCTACGACGACAGCGCCGAGCTGATCGGCCGCTGGCACAATCGCGGCCGGCAGATGTACGCGCTGACGCCGCGCTTCGCGCCGACCTCGACCGAGGCGCAGCTCGAAGCGTGCGGTGCGCTCGCGCAACTGCATCCGGACGTGTTCATCCAGAGTCACGTCGCAGAGAACACCGACGAAGTGAAATGGGTCGCCGATCTGTTCCCCGGCCACCGCAGCTATCTCGACATCTACGATCACTATGGCTTGCTGCGGCGTCGCGCGGTGTACGGCCATTGCATCTACCTCGACGATGAGGACCGCAAGCGCATGGCACAAACCGGCGCGCTCGCGTCGCACTGCCCGACTTCGAACCTGTTCCTCGGCAGCGGCCTGTTCGACTTCGAGAAGGCCGACTCGGCCGGCATGCCGATCGCGCTCGCGACCGACGTCGGCGGCGGCACGTCGTTCTCGATGCTGCAGACGATGAACGAGGCGCACAAGGTCGCGCGCCTCGGCGGTCATCATCTGACGGCGACGCGGATGTTTTATCTCGCGACCGCGGGCGCGGCCGAAGCGCTCGATCTCGCCGACAAGGTCGGAACGCTGAGGGACGGCTCGGAAGCGGACTTCGTCGTGCTCGATCCGCAGGCGACGCCGCTGCTCGCGCGCCGCACCGCGCGGCGCGAATCGCTCGAGGAATTGCTGTTCGCGTTTGCGCTGCTCGGCGACGATCGTGCAGTGTACGAAACGTATGCGGCCGGCAAGCGTGTGCATCGGCGCGACGACGCGCGCCAGCACGTGCCGGGCCGCGCGAAGATCGCGGCTTGACACTAGCTTCGGTTGAGACGCCCCGGTAGCCGACTCGCGACGGTCGGCTTTTCCGTTTAGCGCGCAGTCCTAGCGGTACTCATCAATCTCGACCGTGCCGCCCATCGCCTCCATCATGGCACGAATATCGTCGGGAACATCGGGCACGCGATCGCCCTTCTCATTGTCCCAATAACAAAAGAAGCGCATACCTGCGCCGGCTTGTTCTACAAGCTCGCGAAGATCCGCACGAGGTAAGGCCAAGCGCTCGACCAGATGGCGAAGGTGAGGCTCAAGGAAATCGCTTTGAATATGTTGTGTGCTATCGATGCCCCATACACCAGTTCGACGCGTCAGTGCGCGGTTCTGACCCGTGGGATCCCTAACTGGGTCGCCTTTGGTAATGGCGATATCGGGCGAGACACCGAAGTATTTCGTCCAGAAAGCAGGCTGAACCTTGTCGCCCGATATTGTGAATGAAGCGAATGCCAATTGACGCTGTATCACGGGACAGCCCCTCTCAATAGTTGTGCATGTTGTCGAGCCAGTTCCCGCGGAAGAAAACGTCCCCGTTGTCGTGCCAGACAACGTTGTGATTCCCTCGTAGGTCGTTAGCAGCCTTCATGACGTGGATCATCTTTCCGAACGTGTCGCGGTCATAGCCAAGCATTTTGGCGGCGTAGTCGGGGTTGTTGGTACTCGCCGCCAGTTCTTCCGCGTTGCTATCCGGTATATCAGGTTGATAGACGAACGGCTGCGCATTGCTCAACGGCGTTGCAGGGGAAACAGGCACTGACGACGTGGATTGAGTAGACTTCGCCGCGCTTCCCAGTGTGTCCAGCGTAGGAGCGTCATCCGCCGCCGCAGTGTACCTGCGCCGTTTCCGCTCTTCCTCGATGTATCGCTCAACCTCCTTGCGCGACGGCACGAAAAGCAGACTACCCCGTTCGATCGCGCGGCAGATTGCCTGTGCGACCTGCAGATCGTTCATCCTGTTGATGGGGGGATGGCCTGTCGTGTGCCCAAGGAGTCTGCGCAGGTTATCCATTTCCACGACGTCTGAGACCCACGACTCCGGTCTCGCCCACCTCAGGAAGTCATCGCGAGCGGCCTGAAAGGCCTCCTTTAGTTCGTTGTGCTCCTCGCGCGAAAGCTGCCCGCCCACTCCGCGCCACCATGAGGCAATGTGGAAACCCCACGCCTCCTTGATGTCCATGAAATTCCGGCTGAACCGCATCCCGATTCCCCACTATCCACTGTTAGACCAACCGCCAAGCTAGCAGCCGGCGACGGGATAGGAAATGGGCGGCGGATGATTCTGACGTTAAAGGTGGTGCGAGTACTGTCCAGCGCTGTCTAACGGCGCCTCAGCTCGGCTTGCACACCTCGTGCAATGCGTTCAGCCGCCGTACTGGGTCCGCGACATACGGATTCGACTCGTCCCACGCGTAACCGGCGAGGACCGCGCAGATCATGCGACGGATCGTGGGTGTCTGCCCCGGGTAGTAGATGATGTCCTGGAGCTCGCCCGTGTACCAGCGTTCGACGAACGCACGGAACGTATCGATCCCCTTGCGCAGCGGCACGTCGTAATCGGCTGACCAGTCGACCATCTCGCCGTCGAGCTGCCGGTTCAGCGCGGGCGCCGCCAGATGCGCGGAGCGCAGCGCAATGGTCACGCCCGACGAAAACACCGGATCGAGAAACTCGCCCGCGTTGCCGAGCAGCGCGTAGCCCGGCCCATGCAGACTCGCGACGTTCGCCGCGTAACCGCCGATCTGCCGCACCGGCATCAGGAACGACTCCTGCCCGATCAGCCGGTTCAGCGTCGGCTCCTGCTGGATCAGTGCACGCAGCGTCGCCTCGCGCTGCGCCTCCGGCGCGTCGAGAAAGCTCGCTTCGGCGACACACCCCACCGACGAACGGCCGCCCGCGAGCGGAATCATCCAGAACCACACGTCGCGACGCTCGGGATGGGTCGCGATGCAGATCTTGTTGCGATCGATGTCGTCGAGCGCGAGGCCGTCGCGCACGTGCGTGAAGAGCGCGGCGCGCGTCGGCATGCGAGTCGGCGCTTCCAGGTTCAGCAGGCGCGGCAGCACGCGCCCGAAGCCGCTCGCATCGAGCACGAAGCGCGCTTCGACCTGATACGCGTGCCCCGCTTCATCGGCGACGTCGAGCACCGGCGCCGCGCCCGTCTGCACCGCGTTGACCGTGTGACCGAACCGCACGTCGGCGCCCTGCCCGGCCGCGCAGCGAATCAGCACGTCGTCGAACAGCGCACGCTCGACCTGGTACGTGGTGCCCCAGCCGGGCGAATGCTTGTCGCGGAAGTCGAACGACGAGCGCTGGTCGCGATACACGAAATACGCGCCGTTCTTGTACTGGAAACCCGCCTCGACGACGGCCTGCAACATGCCGGCCTCTTCGAGGTAGGCCATGCTTTGCGGCAGCAGGCTCTCGCCGATCGAGAAACGCGGAAAGTGCTGACGCTCCAGCACCAGTACCGAGTGGCCCGCCCGGCGCAACAGCGCGGCGGCCACCGCGCCGGCCGGACCCGCGCCGATGATCGCGACGTCGGCCACGGTCCGCTTTGAAGAATCGCTATTCAATTCATTGCTCCAACGGTTTGCATGCGTTGCTGCGCCGTCTACCGGCCTCGCCACGCTTCGAACATCAGGCTCGCGCAGCTACCGCCGAACCCGAACGAAACTGACATCGCCGTGTCGATGCGCGCCTCGCGCGTCACGCACACGAGCGGCATGTCCCGCAGTTGCGGCTCCGGCGTATCGACCAGCGCCGTCCCCGCGATAAAAGCGTCGCGCATCATCAACAGCGTATAGATCGCTTCGTGCACGCCGCACGCGCCGAGCGAATGCCCGGTCATCCCCTTGGTCGACGAAAACGCGGGCACACCTTGAGCCGATCCGCCGAACACGTCGCGCAACGCGTGCAGCTCTTCGAGATCGCCAAGCGGCGTCGACGGCGCGTGGGTGTTCACGTAGTCGGGACGGCGGCCCGCCTGCTCCAGCGCACCGCGCATCGCGCGCGCGATGCCGGCCGCACTCGGCGCGACCATGCCCGCGTGATCCGTGCAATCGCCGAAGCCCGTCAGCTCCGCGTAGATGCGCGCGCCGCGCTCGAGCGCATGATCGAGCGCTTCGAGCACGAGCACACCGCCACCCGATGCGATCACGAAACCGCCGCGCTGCGTGTCGTACGGCCGTGATGCGCTCTGCGGCGTGTCGTTGAAGCGGCGCGACAGCGCGCCCATCGCGTCGAACAACAGCGTGGTGTTGTCGTGCAGCGCTTCGCTGCCGCCCGCCAGCACGACCTGCTGTCGGCCGGTTTGAATCAGCTGCATCGCCTGACCGATCGCGAGCGCCGACGTCGTGCAGGCCGACGACGGCGAATAGCTGACGCCTTCGAGCCCGAACATTTGCGCGACGTTCGCCGACGCGGTGCTGCTCATCGCTTGCGGCACCGTGTACGGCGGCACCTTGTCGACGCCGCGCGTTTGCGCAATCGCGAGCGCCGCGTCGTAGCTCGCCAGCGTGCCAACGCCCGAGCCGATCACGACGCCCGTGCGCGGCGATTGCAAGTCCGTGCGGGCAAGCCCCGCATCGTCGATCGCGCATTGCGCCGCGTGGCACGCGAAGCGCGCGGTGTCGCCCATGAAGCGTTCGTGCTTGCGCTCGAATGGCGCCTCGTGCGCGACCGACGCGACGCCGGCGACCTGCGACGCAAACCCTCGCTCGCGCCACGCATCGATACGCTCGACGCGCGAGCGCCCCGCGCGCAACGCAGAGGAGACTTCGTCGAGCGTATTGCCGAGACACGACACGATCCCCATCCCGGTCACGACCACGCGTTGCAGGCTCACGCTCATCGAACCCGCCGGAAAATCAGCGACGTGTTGATGCCGCCGAACGCGAAGTTGTTGCTCATCACGTACTCGGCGTCGATCTCGCGCGCGCCGCCGACGATGTAATCGAGCGCCGCGCAGGCCGGATCGACGGTGTCGAGATTCAGCGTCGGCACGTACCAGTTGCGCTTCATCATCTCGATCGTCCACCACGCCTCGATCGCGCCGCACGCGCCGAGCGTGTGGCCGACATAACTCTTCAGCGAGCTGATCGGCATGCGCGCGCCGAAGCTCCGCGCGGTCGCATGGCTTTCGGCGATGTCACCGCGATCTGTCGACGTGCCGTGCGCGTTCACGTAGGCAATCGCTTCGGGCGGCAATTGCGCGTCGCGCAGGGCGAGTTGCATCGCGAGCGTCATGGTGTCGGCGGTCGGTTGCGTCATGTGCGCGCCGTCCGAGTTACAGCCGAAACCGACCACCTCCGCATGAATCCGCGCACCGCGCGCCAATGCGTGCCCGTATTCTTCGAGCACCAGCGTTGCCGCGCCCTCGCCGACCACGAGGCCATCGCGCGCGGCATCGAACGGACGCGGCGTCAGATGCGGCTCGTCGTTGCGCGTGCTGGTCGCGTAGAGCGTGTCGAACACGGCGACCGCCGGGCCCGACAACTCTTCAGCGCCACCCGCGAGCATCAGCGTCTGCTTGCCCGACTGGATCGCCTCGTACGCGTAGCCGATCGCCTGGCTACCCGACGCGCACGCGCACGAGGTCGGGATGATGCGGCCTTTGAGATCCCAGAACAGGCTCACGTTGACCGCCGTCGTGTGCGGCATCATCTGCACGTAGCTGTTCGACGTGACGTTGCTCATCGAGCCGGTTTCAAGCATCGTGCCGAACGCACGGATGGGCTGCACCGAGCCCGACGACGAACCGTACGCGACGCCCATGCGGCCGTCGCCGATGCTCGTGTCGTCAGCGAGCCCCGCATCGGCGAGCGCGAGTTCGCTCGCGCGCACCGCATACAGCGACACCGGTCCCATCGAGCGCACCTTCTTGCGCGGGTAATGCGCTGGGGTCGCGAACCCGGGCAACGGACACGCGAGCCGCGTATGCAACGACTCGAAGAAGTCCCACTCGGGCATGCGCCGCACCGCGTTCTCAGCGCGTTCGAGGCGCGCCTGAACCGCTTCCCAGCTGTCGCCGAACGCGCTCACGCCGCCCATGCCGGTAATGACGACGCGCTTCATCAGACCATCCCGCCGTTGACGCCGATCACCTGACGCGTCACGTACGACGCGCAATCCGACATCAGAAAGCTCACCACCGCCGCGACCTCGGCCGGCTGGCCGACGCGGTTCATCGGCACGGTCTTCAGTGCGTGATCGATCGTCATCTGTTCGAGCATGCCGGTTTCGATCAGCCCCGGCGCGACGCAATTGACGGTGATGTTGCGCGACGCGAGCTCGACCGCGAGCGCCTTGGTCGCGCCGATGAGTCCCGCCTTCGCCGCGCTGTAGTTGACCTGGCCGCGATTGCCCACCACGCCCGACACCGATGCGATCGTGACGATGCGGCCGCCCTCACGCGCGCGCACCATCGGCATCGTCAACGGATGCACGACGTTGTAGAACGCGTCGAGGCCGGTTTCGATCACGACGTCCCAGTCTTCTTCCGTCAGCGCGGGAAAAGCGGCGTCGCGCGTGACACCTGCGCTGCAGACGATGCCGTAGTACGGACCGTGCGCGGCGACGTCCGCTTCGAGCGCCTCGCGGCACGCTGCGCGCTCACGCACGTCGAATTGCAGCACCCGCGCCGTGCCGCCCTGCGCGGCGATTCCCGTCGCGACCGCGTCGGCTTCGCTGCGTCCTGTGCGGCAATGCACGGTCACGGCAAAACCGTCGGCGGCCAACCTGTACGCAATCGCGCGGCCGATGCCCCGGCTTGCGCCGGTAACAAGAACTCGCCGGCTCATGAACTGACACTCCCTTCGATGAATGACTGGAAATCGGGCGGTTGAAACACCTTGATCACGGCTTCGGCGCAACGCATGGCGCCATCGTCGATCGTGCATTCGTAGGCGGCGTGGCCTGCGTCGCTGCGCAGCAGCTCGCTCACCTGAACGTGCAAACGCGCGCCGCTTCGGAACGCCGGCTGCAGCGCCTGACAGCTGCGCGAGCCGAGCAGCACGCCGGGACGCGCGTGGCCGCCGCCGCGCATCGCGACGAGCGCGATGTGCGCGGCGATCGCCTGCGCCATCAGCTCGATGCCGATCCACGCGGGCATCGCGCCGGCGGCGTCGGCGTACCAGGCGTGCGGGTCGACGTTGGCAAAGGCGCTCAACGTGGTGTCGGCGAACGCATCGATCGCATCGATCAGCAGCATGGTGCCGCGATGCGGGATGATCGCCTCGATCGGCTGCCGCACGAGTTGCTCGACCGAGAGTAGCGGAGTCGTCATGCGCATCACCGGGCGAGAATCAGACTGACATTGCTGCCGCCGAATGCGAACGAATTGCTCATCGCGTACTGCGTGCCGGTGCCGCGCGGCAGATGGCGCGCGCCGTCGACGAGGTCGAGCGCGGGCAGCGCGGGGTCGGCCTCGCCGTCCCACAGGTGCGGCGGCAGCGTCGCATCGTCGCGCGCGAGCGTGAGCCACGCGAAGCCGAGTTCAGTCGCGCCGGCCGCGCCGAGCTGATGGCCGGTCAGCGGCTTGGTGCCGCTCGCGGCGACGCCGCCGGGGAACACGCGCGCCATCAGATGCGCTTCCATTTCGTCGTTCTTCTGCGTGGCGGTCGCGTGCAGATTCACATAGCCAACCGCCGACGCCGCGATGCCTGCGTCCGCGAGCGCCTCGCGCAAAGCCATTTCGCCGCCGACGCCGCGCGGGTCCGGCGCCGAAATATGGTGCGCGTCGCTCGATTCGCCGAGACCCGCTAGCCGCAGCGCCGCTTCGTCGCGGCTCATCAGGAACACGGCCGCACCCTCCCCGACGTTGATACCGCAGCGATTGCGGCTCATCGGATTGGTGCGTACGCGGCTGGTCGATTCGAGCGACGCGAAGCCCTGCACCGTCAATTCGCACAGCGAATCGACGCCACCGACGACGACCGCATCGCACAGGTGCAATTGCAGCAGCCGACGCGCCGACGCGAACGCCTTCGCGCTCGACGTGCAGGCGGTCGAAATCGTGAACGCCGGGCCATGCACGCCGAGCGCGGCGGCAGCGAATGGTGCGGCGGTGCCGATTTCCATCTGCCGGTAGTTGAAGCTCGTCGGCAACTCGCCCGCTTGTGCGTGATAGACGAACGCGGTTTCGGCCGCCTCGATGCCCGACGTGCTGGTACCGAGCACGACGCCGATGCGCTGTGAACCGTAGCGCTCGCGCGCGGCTTCGATCGCGGGCGCGATCTGCGCGAGCGCGGCGAGCAGCAGCCGGTTGTTGCGACAGTCGTAGCGCGCGAGATCGGCGCGCGGCGCGAGATCGAGCGGCGTCAGCACGCTGCCGACGAACGCCTCGCCGATGCCGGTATGCACGTTGCGCATCCCGGGCGAGCGCGCGGCGGCGAGCGCCGGCACGATCTCGTCGACGTCGCCGCCGAGCGCGTTGATCATGCCGAGCGCGTGCAAATAAACTGATGGCGCTTTCATGCCGCCCTCCGTGATTCCGATGACTTGCCCGAGGGCATCCCGATAGGCGCGAGCAGCACCGCGACCGCGATGCCGAGCGCGAGCGTCGTGCCGAAGCTTTTCAGCGCGGGCATCGCGCTGATGCCGAGCATGCCGAACGACAACAACGCGGTGGCCGCCGACAGCAGCACGCCGGTCCACACCGCGCCAGAATTCGCCTCCGCGCGCGAACAGCCTTCACGCAGAAACACCGCATAGTTGGCGCCGACGCCGAGCACGAGCATCAGCGCGAGCCAGTTGAACAGATTGAGCGGCACGTCCGCATAGCCGAATACCGACAGCGCGAGCCCGACCGCGAGCAGCACGGGCAAGGTCGTGGCGATACCTCCGCGCGCTCCGTAGCGCAGCATCAGCAGCACGCACACGAGCGCGAGCGCGCCGCCCAACCACCAGCCGGTATTCACGCGATACGCGCCGAACAGCTTCGACACGCTCGCGGCCTTGTCGACGAACACGACGCCGGGCAGACCGTGCGCGAGCGCGATCAGCGCGGGCTCGTTGCGCGGGGTCACGCCTTGAGGGATCACGACGGCCGCGTAGCCAGTTGCACGCGCTTCGTTCGCGCCATTTGATGCCTCCGCGCCGAGCCACAGATACCGGTACGGCTGCGACCAAGGCGCCGCGAGCCAGCGCTCGACGGTGAGCGGCGCTGCTTGCTTCGCGAAAGCGGCGAGCCACGCATCGGCGACTTCGTCCTTGAAGCCCGCTTGCAGCAGCGTCGCGCGCAAGGCGGCGGAATCGATGAACACATGACGCGCGAGCAACGCGCGATCGTCGTTCTGACGCTGCGCGGACGGCACGAACTGCGCGACCGACTGATAGCCGCCGACGCTATCCGCGGTGCCGTTCAGCGCATCGAGCTTCGCGCCGAGCGCTTCGGCGCGTTGCAGCACCGCCTCTTGCGTCGCGCCGCGCACGACAAAAAACTGCGCGCTGTTATCGACGCCGACCGCCGCGCGCACCGCGTCTTCCTGCGCGACCAGCGACGCGTCGCGCTGGATCAGCAGATGGATGTCGTCGTCGCTGGTCAGACGCAGCCAGCCGGGCACCGCGGCGATCACCAGCAGCGTCGCGATCAGCCACGCGCGCTGGCCGCCGAGCGCACGGTGCCAGCGCACGAGCAGCCACGCCGCGCCCGCGAACACGCGTTGCGGGCTGCGCTTCGGCGGCCGCGTGAGCAGCGCGGGCAGCAGCGACAGCACCGACGCAAACGCAGTCGTGATGCCCACCATCGCGAAACACGCGATCTGCTTCAACGCGGGGAACGGCACCCACATCAGGATCGCGTAACCGAGCAGACTCGTGGCGAGTGCAACGCCCAGCGCGGGCCGCACCATGCGCGCGCCGCGCCGCGCATCCCAGTCGCGGCCCGCGCCGAGATAGACGACGAAATACTGGATCGAATAGTCGACCGCCTCGCCAATCAGGCTCGCACCGAACACGAGCGTCAGCAGATGCAGCTTGCCGAACACCAGCAGCGTCGCCGCGAGCGCGCAGACGATGCCGAGCGCGGTCGATACGAAGCCGAGCAGCAAAAGATGCGGCGAGCGGAACACCCACATCATCAGCAGAGCGATGCCGCACAGCGACGCGATGCCGATCACATGCACCTCGCGTTCGGACGCGCTGCGCGCGGCCTCCGCGTAGAACACGGCGCCGGTCCGTGCAATCGATACGTCGGGGAACGCCTGACGCAACGTGCTTTGCGCGTCGGCTAACGCTAAGTGCACCGCGCGCTGCGTGCTCGTTTCGTAGGCGGAGCCCGGCAGCGTCGCGACGATCAGCACGCTGGTCGTGTCACCCTGCGCGTCGTGACGATGCGACACCAGCAGGTTGTCCTCGACTTCGAGATTCGCCGTCGCGAGCGGCAGATCGCCGAGCCAGCGTTCGAGCCAACCGAACGGATCGTCGGCGAGTGGTGTGCTGAGACCGCCTTGCAGCGGACTGTAGATGCGTTGCGCGAGCAGGTCGTGCAGCGTCGTCGTGCTTGCGTTCGCGAGTGCGGTGCGATCGTCCGGCGTGAGCAGACCGAAGCGATACGGCACATACAGCGCCGCGATCTGCGACAGGTCGAACGGCGGCAACTCGGCTGTCACCGAAGCGAACGCCCCGCTCTTTTGCAACGACGCGCCCAGTTGCTTCGCCGCCGCTTTCGCGTGCGCATCGTCGTGGCTCGTGACGAGCAGCACGGTGCGATCGCCGAGCGCGCTCGCGAGCGTGTCGACCGCTGTTTCGGCGACCGGGTCCGCTTCGGTCGCGGGCAGCAGCGCGAGCAGATTGGTTTCGAGCGGCGACGCTCCCGCGAAGCGCCAGCCGCAATAGAGCGCCGCCAGCAGCGCAAGCACGAGCCATGCGGCGCGCACGCCCCATGCGTGTTTCGCGGATCGCTGCTGCAGCATGTCCATCACGGCGCTCCGAACAGGCCGCGCTCGTCCGGCGTCGGCTCGGCGACGATCGTGCTGTTCGCGAACTCGAGTTTTGTTACGTCGCCGTTCGCGAGCGTGATGCGCAGGCTTTGCAGATAATCGCCGCCGCTCATGTCGAGGCCCTTGATCGATTGCGCGAGCTGCGGCTGGTTCGGCGTGAGCCGCATGCGCCATTGCGCGGTGCTGCCTTCGGCGCTCACGTCGAACTGCGAGTAGAGCGCGGACAGGTCGCCGCCCAACATCGCGCGCATCATCTTCGACACCTGCGCGACACCGCGGGTGCCTTGCGCGCCATGTGTGCTCACGCGATGGCCGCTTGCATCGACCTGTGCGACGCCGGCATCGGCGATCACGTAGGTGGCCTTGTACGGCGCGTCGACCCGCCAGATCACGCCGCGCTCACGAAAGAACAGCAAGCTGCCGTTGCTGACGAGCGGCTGTTTCATCGCGGCGAGCGTCTGCGTCTGCGTGAATTGCGCGCGCACGCCTCTCGCCTGCGCGAGGTGCGCGGCGATCTGCGAGACCAGTGCAGGGTTGGCGGGCGCGGCGGCATTCGCCGGGTTGGCTGTTGCCGCATGCGCCGGCGCCGCGGACCACGCGAGCATGCACGTCACGCCGATCGCGCCCGCTACCCGCGACACGGCTGCACGCCGGGTCATCGTCCCCATACGCGCTCCAGCTTTTCGAATACGACCGGCGGCGACACGAACTGCAATTCCTCGGTGGCGGCATCGACGGCGACCTGAATCGTATAGCCCTTGGTGAGCCGCGTCCCCGACGCGGCATCGACGATTTCATAGCCTATTTTCAGGCGGTTTTCGTATTCGAGCAGTTGCGCGCGCACTTCGAGCGTCTGTCCGTACACGGCGGGCCGCACGTACTTCAGATGCGCCTCGACGATCGGCCACAGATAGCCCGACGCACGCATCTCGCGATAGTCGTAGTCGAACGCGCGCAGGAGCGCCGCGCGGCCCATCTCGAAGTACTTCAGATAATTGCCGTGCCAACACACGTTCATTGCGTCGACGTCGTGAAACGGCACTTCGACGGTCGCGCTCGCGGCGAGCACGTGCTGCGTTTTCGCGGGCTCGCTCATGCGTCGGCTCCCTGGCGATCGTCGTCCATGTCCAGCAGTTCGCACGCGGCAATCCGTGCGCTCAACGCGCGCAGCTCGCCTTCGAGCGCGCGGTCCTCGGCGACGAAGGGCGAGTGCGCGCCCACGTCATCGACGAACGCGCGCAGCGGCGCGGGCACTGGCGTCGCGCTGTCGATGCGCAACCGCAGATGCACGGCCTGCACCGTCGCGAGCGTGTGCGCGGCGGCGACCTGCTCCGTCAATTCGAGCACGCGCAGGCAGTCGCGCGCGGCGATCGTGCCCATGCTGACCTTGTCCTGATTGTGCGACTCGGTCGAGCGCGAAAACACGCTCGCGGGCATCGTGTTCTTCAGCGCCTCGGCGGTCCATGCGGACGATGAAATCTGCACGGCCTTGAATCCATGGTTGATCGCGGCGCGTTCGGGGACCGCACCCGACAGATTGCGCGGCAAGCCGTTGTTGAAGTTGACATCGACGAGCAACGCGAGCTGCCGGTCCATCAGATCCGCCAGATTGGCGACGGCGACCTTCAGCGCATCCATCGCGAACGCGATATGGCCGCCGTAAAAGTTACCGCCGTGCAAAATGCGTTCGTTCTCGGGATCGACGAGCGGATTGTCGTTCGCGCTGTTCAGCTCGTTTTCGACGTCGCGGCGCACCCAGCCAAGCGCATCGCGCGCAACGCCGATCACGTGCGGTGCGCAACGGATCGAATAGCGATCCTGCAAGCGATGCCCCGGCGTGTCGGCCCGCCCGGCGAGATCGGCGCGGATCCACGCGGCTGCCTCAGCCTGACCCGCGTGCGGCTTCACGTCGAACAGCGTCGCGTCGAAGTGCGCGGCGCGGCCATCGAGCGCGACGGTCGACAGCGCGGTCAACCGCGCGGCAAGCCGGGTCAGGTGCTCCGCGCGCGCCACTGCGAGACACGCGAGGCCGGTCATCACGGCCGTGCCGTTCATCAGCGCGAGGCCTTCCTTCGGCGCGAGCGTCAGCGGCTCGACCCCCAGCTCGATCCACACGTCGCGCGCCGCGCGCAACGCACCGGCGTACTGCACGTCGCGCTCGCCCGCGAGCGCGGCCGCCACGTACGACAGCGGCGTCAGATCGCCGCTCGCGCCGACCGAACCCTCCGACGGAATGCGCGGCAACACGCGATGATTGATCAAGGCCGCGAGGCGTTCGAGCAGCACCGTACGCACGCCCGAAAAGCCATACGCGAGCGAATTGAGACGCGCGGCGATCACCGCGAGGGTTTGCGCGTCGTCGAGGTACGCGCCCATGCCGCAGCCGTGATAACGCGTCAGTTGCATCGGCAACGCCTCGACGAGCGCCATCGGCACGTCGACCACGCAGGCGTCGCCGTAACCGGTGTTGACGCCGTACACGGTCGCGCCGGCAGCCAACTGCCGGCGCAGGAACGCTGCGCCGCGCTCGATGCGCGCGCGCCATGCGGGATCGTCGCTCAGCGCGACCCACGCACGCTGGCGCGCGATCGCGACGACCTCTTCAATCGTCAGCCGGCGTGCCCCAACGACAACCGGTGCGCAACCGGTATCGGCATTCGCGGGGGTACTCGCCACGGCGTGCGCGCGCCGCGCCTCGCTCAGATCATGTTCGGCCATTCGCGCCTCGCCTGGGGCTGGCCCAGAAATCGAAGAAGTTGAA
This sequence comes from Paraburkholderia sp. HP33-1, assembly GCF_021390595.1. Lineage (NCBI taxonomy): Bacteria > Pseudomonadati > Pseudomonadota > Betaproteobacteria > Burkholderiales > Burkholderiaceae > Paraburkholderia > Paraburkholderia sp. HP33-1. Next base: position 2,589,610 of record NZ_JAJEJR010000001.1, read on the forward strand.
CCATTGATAAGGGGCCTTGCGGCAATAGTGTTCGAGGCGCAGCGCGTAGCGTTGCGCCCACGCGGCCAGATGCTGCGCGCGTTCGCGGCGCGGCAGCTCGATGCGCTCGGCGAACGGTTCGAAGTACATCCGATAGCCGTCACGTTCCTTCAGGCAGAAGAACAGATAGACCGGACAACCGAGCGCATGCGCGAGCACGTACGGCCCTTGCGCGAACGGCGCGCTCGCACCGAGAAATTGCGCGTCGGTGGTGCGCCCCGCCTCGGCCGCCGGCACCCGATCGCCGACGATCACCAGCAGTTCGCCCGCATCGATGCGCTGCTGCATCAGCACCGCGGTCTCGGGACCGAAGTCGCCGACTTCGAGCAGATCCCGCGCGAAGTCGCGGTTCGACGACGCGAGCACCTGATTGAAGCGGCGCGCGTGCTCGGTGTAGACGACCGCCGTGACCTTCGCGTGCTCGCCGCGCACGGCGAGCGCGCGCATCATCTCCAGATTGCCGAGGTGCGCGCCGATCACGAGCGCGCCCTTTCCGCTCGCGATCAATGCTTCGAAGGCCGAAGGATCGTCGAACGTGACGTCGGTTTCGTCCACGCGGCCACTCCACGCGGCGAGCTTGTCGAAGCCCGACTGCGCGAACGCGAGCATATGGCGATACGCGGACAGCCAGCCCGGACGCGGCGTATTCGCCGACGCCGCGACCGCGTTCAGATGCGTAAAGTAGTTGTCCGACGCGGCGCGCGCGGCGCGGCCCGTCAGCAGAAAATACGCCACGACCGGATGCAGCCACAACGCGGTGAAGCGGCGGCCGAACAGTTTGCAGCTCAGCGCGAGCAGGCTCATGCCGAGGTGGCTGCCGCGTTCGGCGATGCGCCACCAGGCTTCGGACTGCGGTTCATCGGTGAGCGTGTCGTCGGGCGCCACGCCACGGCGCGGCATGAACTTGTGGGCGAGCAGCACCGGCAGGCGCCACAGCATCCCGAACACGAGCCGCGTATGGCTTCGGCTGATGCGCACGTTGTCCCACAGCACGTCGAAATGCGACACGCCGTCGGCCGCGTAGGTCACGCGCGTCGGGATCGAGCGAAACGCGGCGCGCCGCCAGTACAGACGCACGAGGATCTCGATGTCGAAGTCCATGCGCGTCGGCAGCTGCACGCTGTCGATCAGCTCGCACGCGAGCGCGAGCGGATACAGACGGAAGCCGCACATCGAGTCGCGGATCGTCAGCGAGAGCGTCTCGATCCATACCCATACGTGGGTCAGATAGCGGCCATAGAGACGCGCCTTCGGCACGCTGTCGTCATAGACCGGGCGGCCGAGAATCACCGCGCCCAGTTCGGCGCGCGCGGCATCGATGAAGCGCGGCACGTCGGTCGCGTCGTGCTGGCCGTCGGCGTCGATCTGCAGCGCGTGCGTGTAGCCTGCGGCGCGCGCCGCCCGCAGGCCCGCCATCACCGCCGCGCCCTTGCCGCCGTTTTCGGGCAGACGCAGCAGCGTCATCTGCTGCGCGTACTGCCGTGCGAGCGCGGCGAGTACCTGCTGAGTAGGCTCGTCGCTGCCGTCGTCGACAACGAAAATCGGCAGGCCGTGCACCGCGAGATCCGCGACGGTCGCGCCGATCGCGTCCTTGTGGTTGTAGATCGGGATGACGATGCAAGGCGCGAACTTCATCACGCGTCCTCCCGATGCACGAGGAGGCCCGACGCGCATTCGCGTCCGTCGAGCCGGTACGTGAACTGCACGCGACGGCGCGCGACGTCGCAGGCGAGCGTGAGTTCGAGCACCGCACCGGGCGGCACCGGCGCCATGAACTTCAACCGCTCGACCGAAGCCACTTCACGCACCCGCGGCCAATGCCCAGCCGCGAGCCGCGCCGCCCAGTCGACCTGCACGACGCCCGGCAGAATCGGCAGGCCCGGAAAGTGGCCGGCGAAATGCACGAGCGTCGGCGGCACGCGCAGCACGTAGTGCAGCGTGTGGCCTCCGCGCGTTTCGGCGAGCACTTCCATGCCCTCGGCGCGCGGCGCGAACGCGGCCGCGACCGCGCTCGCGGGCAGCTTGCCGCGCACATCGAACGGCAGGCTCACGCGAAAACGCCAGTGGCGCGGCAGCACGACTGCATCGAAGTAATCAGCCAGATGCCGGCGCAGCGTTTTCGCGAGCGCGACGCGGCCTTCGTCGCGCAACACCGCACCGCCCGCTTCGGTCAGCGCGACCACCGCGCCGACCCGTTCGCGCGACGCGCCTTCGAGCGGCACCAGCGCCGCCTGCGCGACATACGGATGCAGCGCGAGACGCGCCTCGAGTTCCGGCAGCGATACGCGCTTGCCGCCGAGCTTCAGCACGCGGTCAAGGCGCCCCTGCAAACGGAAGCGCCCGTCAGCATCGAAGGCAATGCGGTCGCCCGTGCGATGCCAGCCGTCGTGATCGAGATGCGGCGAGCGCACGCACAGCGCGCCGTCGTCGTCGCCGCGCACCTCGACGCCGGCGACCGGCTGCCACGCGTCGCCCTCGTCATGGCGCCGCCACGCGATGCCGCCGGTCTCCGTGCTGCCGTAGATTTCGAACGGCGCCGCGCCGTAGGTCGCCGCATAGGGCTGCGCGGCGTCGGCCGCGAGCGGACCGCCCGACGAAAAGAACGCGCGCGGCGCGGGCGTGAGCGCGGCGAAGCCCGGCAACGCGGGCCAGCGCGATAGTTGCGCGGGCGTCGACACAATCGCCGTCGCGCCGCATTGCGCGATGCGCGCCTGTAGCTGCAGCGGCTCCATGCCGATCGCGCGATCGAACGCGCGGCCAGCCGCGAGCGGCCACAGCACGCGAAACAGCAGACCGTAGATGTGGTGATGCGGCACGCTCGAGAGCATCGTCGCGTCGCCGATCAACGCGCCCCACTGCTGTTCCAGCGTGTGAACTTCGGCGTTGAATTGCGCGAGCGTCTTGCGGATCGGCTTCGGCGTGCCGCTGCTGCCGGACGTATAGAGCGTGAGCGGCGCGTGCGGATCGATCGGGTGCGCGGTGTGAGCGGCGGCATGCGCCTGTGCCGATGCGGCGAATGGCGGCAGATCCGCATCCGTCATCATGAAGTCGTAAGCGCCCGCGAGATCGGCGAGATAGCCCGGCGTTGCATTGGCCGGGATCACCGGCTCCTTGCCGCACGCAAACAGCGCGAACAACGCGCAGGCGAACTCGAACGGATCGTCGATACAAAGCGCGCAACGCGGCGCGCCGTGCGTTCGCACGAGTTCGATCAAGCCCGCGACACGTGCGCGAAACGCCGCGCGATCGAGCAACACGGCGCCGTCGCGGCACACCGGCGCAGAAGCCGTGGCGAGCGCCGCTTCGGCCGACAACAGATCATGCAACGCGATCATTGGACCGCCTCCGACCCCGCCCGTGCGGCGCGCGGCCGCACGACGAGGCGCCGCCACACGTACTCGCCAGCAAGCAGCACGCCGATCAGCCCATACGCAATGAGGCCGTTGTACAGCGACCAGCTCGCGCGACTCCAAGAGAGCGCGGTATAGGCGGAAAACGCGCCGTTCAGCACAAAGAACCCGCACCAGACCTGAGTCACGCGCCGCGTATAGCGCACCGCGCCCGGCGGCAAATCGGGGCTGCCGAGGCGCGCGAATTTTTCGATCATCGACGGCCCGCGCGCGAGCGTCGCACCGAACGCGATCAGCAAACCGAGATTGACGAGCGACGGATAGAAGCGCAGCAGCAGCTCGCTATCGGTGACGACGATCGCCGCCGAAGCGCAACTCAGCAGGATCGCCACGCCCCAGTCGAGCGCGGACAGCTGTCCCAACGAGATCGCGGCCGGACCGCCGCCGGCCCAGCGCTGCAGCCACAAATTTGCGAACAGCAGGCAGCCGACGAGACGCGGCGCGTCCCAGTGCCATGCACACAGAATCAGCGCGGGGTAAGCGAGTTTCAGCAGCACCTGCACGACGGTCCTGCCCGGGTGAGGCCGCGTGCCGGATTCGTTTGCGACGGAACCTGGCTCTGACATCCCGGGGCACGGGCGCGCGGCCGGCATCAGCCTTGCGCCGCGAGCAGCGATTCGACCGCGCCGATCACGTCACCGACCGTGCGTACGGACTTGAAGTCGTCCGGCTTGATGCGACGGCCGGTCATTTCCTGCAGCTTGATCGCGAGATCGACTGCGTCGATGCTGTCGAGATCGAGGTCTTCAAACAGGTTGGCATCGGGCGTCACGCGCTCCGGCTCGATCGCGAAGTTGTCCTTGAAGATCGCGCGGATGCGCTCGAGAATCTCAGCCTCAGACACGGTCAATCCCCCTTCCTCGTGGTTGCGTGCGGCACTTCGCGCTGACTCCCGACCAACGCGGCGAGCGTGTTGATCGAGCGAAAGTGCTCGCGCGTGCGTTCGTCGTTCGCCGCGATGGTCAGTTGGTATTGTTTGCGCAGCACGATGCCGATCTCGAGCGCGTCGATTGAATCGAGACCGATGCCGTCGGAACCGAACAACGGGGCGTCGTCATCGATATCGGCGGGGCTCAGGTCTTCGAGATCGAGGGCTTCGATCAGAAGCTTTTTAATTTCCAGTTTTAAAGAATCCATAGTCAAACAGGTGCTGGGTAATGTGGGCTTCGACGGCATTCGTCACGCTGCGCGCCGCAATGGCCGCGGTGGTGTCGTGCGCGGCCAGTTCGGCGACGCCAAGCGGTGCGAGCACGTTCACGCGCATCCGGAAAGCGCGCGACGGCACGTTGTACCAGCGCATCTGCCGCGTGAACGCGGGCGGATCGCAATCCATCAACACCGGCACGATCGGCGCACCGGCCTTCAGCGCCATATGCGCGAAACCGCGCGAAAACGCGTGCAGCCGGTTCGGCGCGGGGCTGCGCGTGCCCTCCGGAAAAATAATCATCGAATAGCCGGCCGCGAGGTGCTTCGCGCCTGCGTCGATGAGGGCGGTCGCGTCCGCGTTGCTCACGTATTCGGCCGCGCGCACGATCCCCCAGAAACACGGGTTGCGCCAGTGCGCGTTCTTCACGACGCAGCACGCGCGCGGCGTCAGCGACAGCAGAACCATCACGTCGAGGTAAGTCGGGTGATTCGCGACGACGATCGCGGGCTCCCCCGCGCGCAACGCCTGCGCACCGGACACCTCGAGCTCCATCACGCCGAGACCGCGCAGCACCGCGACGAGCGTGCGGAAAAACCGGTGGATCACCACGGTCACCACTCGCTGCCGCGACGCGCGATGCGGCCACAGCCACGCGAACGGAAACACGAGCACCGAAAACAGCACGCCGCACACGCCGAACACGACAAAGGCGAAGCCGGTCGCGCAAAAACGCCATGCGTAATCAAGCCGCGCGGTCATCCCACCTCCAATGCCAGACCGCGCCGGCGCACTCCCAGCGCGCCGGCGCGCCGGTTTCGAGGCAGTGCAGCAGCGCCTGGCTCTGGGTCGGGAAGCGGGCGGCGTCGCTCGAGGCGGGCCGCGGGCCGTCCCGGGTGCCGTCCGCCACACCGTCCGCGCGGGTCAGCGAGCAGACGATGTGCCCGGCCGACGCCTCGCTATCGAGCAGTACCGCGATCGCCCCGCCCTGCACTTCGTCTTCGATCGTGCCGTAGGCGAGATCGGCCGGTTCGTCGGCATACACGAGCAGCACCGGCGCATCCGGTTGCGTCGCGTATTGCGCGTACGCCTCGAGCAGCGCATAGCCGAGCGTTTGTGCGCCCGCCGATACCGCGCTCGCAGCCGAGCGGTCGCCGCGCGCGATCCCGAACACGCCCGTCATCGCGTTCAACACCGACAGGCTGAAGGCGGTAGGCGACACCGGCTCGCCCGCGCTGATGCTGCGCAGGATGTCGGTGGTACGCCGCAATTCCCCATGCCGCGAGGCGAACACCACGCGCGCGGGATTCTGCGCGACACAGTCGTGCGCGACCTTGAGCGCGACCTTGGACAGCGTGCTGAGACGCCGCCGCACGATCGGCTCGATAAAGCCGATGTCGGGCGCGGCAGATGCGGTAGCCGGCCAGCTAGACCAGCGACCGACCGGAATGGTCCAGTGCAGATCGGACATATCGGTGTTCGCGCGTAGAAACGAGGAAAAGCTCAAACGCCCGACGCAGTACACAGCCGTGACAGCGTGCAGCGCCGCGCGGATCGGGAAGTTCCAGCCGGGATCGACCAGTCTTCGGTTTGGGAATGCAGCATTATTGGCATTCGGCCCCGATTATTCAGGTGCCACTGACAATACCTGACAATCGGTATAGCGGACTGCGGCTCGGGCTCCTTTCGTGGCCAAAATAGTGCTGCGTATTCTGAATCAAATCGGCCAGAAAAGACGTATCCATCTGTATCCGCGCTTGCTCAGGAACGGAAGACCCGCCAATTCGACCAGGCCTGCCGCGCCGAGGCGCTGGAAGGCGGTTCCGAGCGTCGGAATCGCGCGGCATCGCATCGCCATAATCGGCCAGACACGCTTTCATTTTTCTTTCTCCGAAAAAGATACAGAGCGATACGGCCGACACCGCGTCGCCCGCGCCTGTTATACTCCGGCCCTCATTGGGGAGTAGCCGCCCCGCGGCACGTCCGCACCGCTTCGCCGGTGCGTCGCACGTGTGGCTCGCGGGGGCGCCTGTCAACAGACTTGGCCGTCACGGCCATGGCAGCCGCAGCCTCTGGCCTGGCGAGACCGATGATCCACACGCGCCGCAACAGGGCCCGGCGCGTCGTGGGTCGTCGCTCGTTCATCTTCGGCCCGAGGAATCCATTCAACGTGAATCAAGCTTTTCTCATTTCGACCGGCGCGGTCGCGCTCGCCGAGATCGGCGACAAGACGCAACTGCTGTCGCTCGTGTTGGCCGCGCGCTATCGCAAGCCCGTGCCGATCATTCTCGGCGTGCTCGTCGCGACGCTGGTCAATCACGCGGGCGCCGGCGCGCTCGGCGCGTGGCTCGGCTCGATGCTGACGCCGACCATCATGCGCTGGGCTCTGCCGGTGTCCTTCATCGGCATGGGTCTGTGGATTCTCGTGCCCGACAAGCTCGACGACGAGGAAGCCAACACGAACCGCACGCACTTCGGCGTGTTCGGCACGACGGTCGTGACGTTCTTCCTCGCGGAGATGGGCGACAAGACGCAGATCGCGACGGTCGCCCTCGCCGCGCGCTTTCACGATTTCTTCGGCGTGGTGGCCGGCACGACGCTCGGCATGATGATCGCGAACGTGCCGGCGATCCTGCTCGGCGACCGCTTCGCGCATCGTCTGCCGACGAAGCTCGTGCACGGCATTGCCGCGGTGATGTTCGTCGTGCTCGGCGCGATGGCGTTGTTCGGGGCCGGGGTCTGACCTACTGCGCGGCTTTCGGCGCCGACGCCGCGGCCGCGGGCGGCACAGCCGCCGGCAACGACACTTCGTTCACGGCCGCACCACCGCCCGCCGGGATCTTGACGGTATGCACGGCGCCGTTGGCAAGCGGGAAGTCAGCGAGCGCGCTACGCGCCAGATAAGGCATCGCCCGCACCAGCGACGACTCTTCGCCAAAATTGCGCGCCGTCACGTTGTAGACCTCCCGGCCGCTCGCACGCTCGGTGATCCGGATGCCGAGCAGATGCGTGAACACCGGGTAACTCTCGTTCACATAGGTCGCCGGGTACGGCCCCCACGGTCCCCACGGATCGAACGGCCGCCCCCAGTAAGGACCGGGCCACGGGTTGTAATAGACCGGCTGCGCGACGGTCACAATGTCCGAGCTGATGCCGTACGCGAGCTCGATCAGATAGCGCGCGTCATAGTGAGCAACTTCGCGGAACGAGTGCACGGCGAGCTCGTTCGCGACGATCCGCTCGTACGCGCTCAGTTCGAGATTGTTCTTCTGATCTTCGTGCCGCGTGAACGCGTAGGTGCGGGTGGCGTCGCTGCCGGTCCAGTCCGAGAACGCCGTGACCTGGGTCGTCACGTAGGTCGTGCAGCCGGACAGCAGCACGCTCAGCGCGGCGAACAACAGCGCGACGCGGCGGGTCCATCGATCGATGTTCATGGTCTGCCTCGTGTTGCCTCTCTAGTACTGTAGTTAAAACCGTGGATGGGGCGCGACTATTCCGTGCTTTTGGCCGAAACTCGCCCCGGCTTCCTGCCGCACGATTGCCCGAGGCTTTGTACAATGAGTCGACCAAGCCCGGCTCATGCGCCATTTGCGCGCCTGACCGCTCGAATACACCACCACAGAACGCCATGGCCGATACCGCAACGCCCAATGTGATCCGCCGCGCCGATTACGCGCCGCCCGCCTTCCTGATCGACACCGTCGCTTTGGAGTTCGATCTGGTCCCCGAACGCACGGTCGTCAGGAATACGATGCGTGTGCGCCGCAACCCGGATGCGTCGCACGCCGCGCATCTCGAACTGATGGGCGAGCAGCTCGAGTTCGTCAGCGCCGGCATCGACGGCAAGCCGTTTCCGAACGCGCACCCTCACGAGCACGGCCTGCTGCTCGACGACGTGCCGGACAGCTTCGAGCTCACGCTCACGAGCATCTGCAATCCCGCGGAAAACACCACGCTGTCCGGGCTGTATGTATCGAGCGGCAACTTCTTCACGCAGTGCGAGGCCGAGGGCTTTCGCCGCATCACCTACTTCCTCGACCGCCCCGACGTGATGGCGAGCTTCACGGTCACGCTGCGCGCGAGCAAGGCCGACTATCCCGTGCTGCTGTCGAATGGCAATCTGCTCGAAGAAGGCGACTTGCCCGACGGGCGCCATTTCGCGCGCTGGGAAGATCCGTTCAGGAAGCCGAGCTATCTGTTCGCGCTCGTCGCGGGCAAGCTCGTCGCGCTCGAAGAACGCGTGAAGACCGGCTCGGGCAAGGAGAAACTGCTGCAAGTATGGGTCGAGCCGCACGATCTCGACAAGACCCGTCACGCGATGGATTCGCTGATCCACTCGATCCGCTGGGACGAAGAGCGCTTCGGGCTCGAGCTCGATCTGGACCGCTTCATGATCGTCGCGGTCAGCGACTTCAACATGGGCGCGATGGAGAACAAGGGGCTCAACATCTTCAACACGAAGTACGTGCTCGCGAACCCCGAAACGGCCACCGACACGGACTTCGCGAACATCGAGGCAGTGGTCGGCCACGAGTACTTCCACAACTGGACCGGCAACCGCGTGACCTGCCGCGACTGGTTCCAGCTGAGCCTGAAGGAAGGCCTGACGGTGTTCCGCGACCAGGAGTTTTCGGCCGACATGACGGGGGGCGCCACCGACGAAGCCGCGCGCGCCACCAAGCGCATCGAGGACGTGCGCGTGCTGCGCCAGATGCAGTTCGCCGAGGACGCCGGTCCGATGGCGCATCCGGTGCGCCCTGAGAGTTACGTCGAGATCAACAACTTTTACACGATGACCGTCTACGAGAAAGGCTCGGAAGTCGTGCGGATGTACCAGACGCTGTTCGGCCGCGACGGCTTCCGCAAGGGCATGGACCTGTACTTCAAGCGTCACGACGGCCAGGCAGTGACCTGCGACGACTTCCGTCACGCGCTCGCCGACGCGAACGGCCGCGACCTCGCGCAGTTCGAGCGCTGGTACAGCCAGGCCGGCACGCCGCGCGTGTCGGTGCGCACCCGCTACGACGCCGCGCAGCGGCGCTACAGCGTGACGCTGCGCCAGGGCTACGGCGAGACCGCGCCAGCGGCGCGCGAAACGCAGAAGGGACCGCTGCTGATTCCGTTCGCGATCGGCCTGATCGGCAAGGACGGCCGAGATCTGCCGCTGCAACTCGATGGCGAGGCGAAGGCGTCGGAGTCGACCACGCGCGTGCTCGAGTTCACGCAGACCGAGCAGACCTTCACGTTCGTCAATGTCGCGCAGGAACCCCTGCCGTCGCTGCTGCGCAATTTCTCGGCGCCGGTGATCGTCGAGTACGACTACACGGCCGAACAGCTTGCGTTCCTGCTCGCGCACGACAGCGATCCGTTCAACCGCTGGGAAGCCGGCCAGCGGCTGGCGACGCGCGAACTGCTCGCGCTCGCCGCGCGCGCGGCCACGGGCGCGGCGCTGCAGTTCGACGACTCGGTGGTCGCCGCGTTCGCGCGCGTACTGACCGACGAGACGCTGTCGCCGGCATTCCGCGAACTCGCGCTGATGCTGCCGTCCGAGGCCTATCTGGCCGAGCAGATGGCCGAGTCGAATCCGGCGGCGGTCCACACGGCACGGCAGTTCGTGCGCAAGCGCCTCGCCAATGCGCTGCGTGACGACTGGCTCAGGGTCTACGAGCAGCATCGCACACCGGGCGCCTATGAGGCGACGCCCGAGGCCGCCGGTCATCGCGCGTTGAAGAATCTCGCGCTGTCGTATCTGACCGAGCTCGACGATGCCGCGGACGCCGTGCGTCTCGCGGCCGCGCAATATGAAGCCGCGGACAACATGACCGACCGTGCGGCCGCGCTGTCGGCGCTGCTCAGCGCGGCCGCGCCGCAAGGCGGCAGCCCCGAGGCGCAGCACGCGCTCGACGACTTCTATCGGCGCTTCGAGAAGGAGCCGCTCGTCATCGACAAGTGGTTCGCGTTGCAGGCGATGCAGCGCGGCAGCGCGCAGCATCCGGTGATCGACACGGTACGCATGCTGATGAGGCATCCGGCCTTCAACCTGAAGAACCCGAACCGCGCGCGTTCGCTGATTTTCAGCTTCTGCGCGGCGAACCCCGCGCAGTTCCACGCGGAAGACGGCTCCGGTTACGCGTTCTGGGCCGAACAGGTGATCGCGCTCGACGCGCTCAATCCGCAGGTCGCGGCGCGCCTCGCGCGCTCGCTCGAACTGTGGCGCCGCTTTACGCCGGCGCTGCGCGACAGCATGCGCGCGGCGCTCGAGAAAGTGGCCGCACAGGTCAAGTCTCGCGACGTGCGCGAAATCGTCGAGAAGGCGTTGGCGTGATGCCTCGCTGAGTTCTCGAGTCGCATCGGAAAGCCGGCACGCGTTGCCGGCTTTTTTTCGTTTACAGGCTGCGTTCGCGTGGTCGCGTCGTGCCGTTAGCCATTTGGCCGACTGTTCATCGGACGTCGCCGGGAAGAAAGTATACGCACATGCTTAACGGTTTACATTTAACGCATCACGTTATACTATTCGGTGATCACGACATTCGCAGACAAGGCCACCGCAAGAATTTTCCAGGGCAGGTTCGTGCATACGTTACCGCACGCAATCCAGGCGATTGCGCATCGCAAGTTTCTGATGATCGACGCCGCACGCTCCATTGCGAATTTGCACGCGCCGGCCGGCAACCGGCTCGAAGCCTTGCAGGGCCAGCGCAGCGGGCAATGGAGTATCCGCATCAATGCGCAGTGGCGCATCTGTTTTCATTTCGTCGGCGAGGACGCGTTGAATGTCGAGATCGTCGACTATCACTGACTATTGGGAGACCGACATGGTCATCAAACGCTCCGCGCTGAAGAGCGTCGATTACTCGGACATCGACACCGGCGAGGCCATTGCCGAGATCCATCCGGGCGAAGTTCTGCGCAGCGAGTTTCTCGAGCCGCTCGGCATGTCCGTCAACGCACTCGCGCTTGCGCTGCGGGTGCCGGCGCCGCGCATCAACGACGTCGTGCGCGGCCGCCGCGCGATCTCCGCCGACACTGCGCTGCGGCTCGAGCGCTACTTCGGCGCCAGTGCGCAGTTCTGGCTCAACCTGCAAATTGCCTACGACCTGCGCGTCGCGGTTGCCGCCGCCGGCGAGCAGATCGAACGGGAAATCGAGCCGATGCCTCGCGCCGAGCGCCCGAAACTGCCGAGCGTGCCCGCCGGGCACGCTCGGGCCGCGGCGCTCGCAGCCAGTGTCAGCGGCACCGTCTCGGCCAAGGCGAGCCGCAAGACCTGAACGCGGCCGCACCACCAAAAGCACGGAGCCGACACAACGAGCGGGTAAAATCTCGGCATTCTTCTAGCCTTCCCGGAGTACAACAATGTCTTTGCAACGTCGTACCACTCTCACGAAGTACCTGATCGAGCAGCAGCGCGAAACGAACAACCTGCCCGCCGACCTGCGCCTGTTGATCGAAGTCGTCGCGCGCGCGTGCAAGGCGATCAGCTACCACGTCAGCAAGGGCGCGCTCGGCGATGCGCTCGGCTCGGCGGGCAGCGAAAACGTCCAGGGCGAAGTGCAGAAGAAGCTCGACATCCTGTCGAACGAAATCCTGCTCGAAGCGAACGAATGGGGCGGCAACCTCGCGGGCATGGCCTCCGAGGAAATGGAACAGTTCTTCCCGATTCCGGCCAACTATCCGAAGGGCGAATACCTGCTCGTGTTCGATCCGCTCGACGGCTCGTCGAACATCGACGTCAACGTGTCGATCGGCACGATCTTCTCGGTGCTGCGTTGCCCGGACGGCCACCAGGCCACCGAGCAGTCGTTCCTGCAGCCGGGCACGCAGCAGGTCGCGGCGGGCTATGCGGTGTACGGCCCGCAAACGGTGCTCGTGCTGACCACCGGTAACGGCGTGAACTGCTTCACGCTCGACCGCGAGCTCGGCTCGTGGGTGCTTACGCAAAGCGACATGCGCATTCCCGTCGAAACGCGCGAGTACGCAATCAACGCCTCGAACGAGCGCCACTGGTATCCGCCGGTTCAGCAATACATTGGCGAACTGAAGGCGGGCAAGGAAGGTTCGCGTCAGGCCGACTTCAACATGCGCTGGATCGCGTCGATGGTCGCCGACGTGCATCGCATCCTGAATCGCGGCGGCGTCTTCATGTACCCGGCCGACAAACGCACGCCGGACAAGCCGGGCAAACTGCGTTTGATGTACGAAGCCAATCCGATGGCGTTCATCGTCGAGCAGGCGGGCGGCGCCGCGACCAACGGCGAGAAGCGCATTCTCGACATCCAGCCGAAGAGTCTGCACGAGCGCGTCGCGGTGTTCCTCGGCTCGAAGAACGAGGTCGATCGCGTGACCCGCTATCACCTCGAAGCGAAAAAGTGATCTCGAAATAAAAAAATGCACCGAGGGACTTGCCAAGCCACTGAAGTAATCCCTATAATCTCGTTTCTCCTGATGCCGGAATAGCTCAGACGGTAGAGCAGCGCATTCGTAATGCGAAGGTCGGGGGTTCGATTCCTCTTTCCGGCACCAACAAGTTTCAAGCAAAAAGCCCAGTCCTCGTGACTGGGCTTTTTGCTTTGCAGCGCCGATCCGGAAGTGCGGCGCCGCAGGTGTCGCCTGCGCCTCCGCCGCCCTGTCGCACCATGTCTGTGCCTTCGCGACGATTGGGCTCTGCGGAACATGCAGCTTTCTGACGAACTGATTGCAGGCGATCTGCAGAATCGGGGGAATCAGACAGATCGAAAACGAAATCTCGCCGAGAAACACCGCGACACGATTGCCGAACAGCGCTTTATCGATCACGTTGCCATGAGTGGGAGCACCCCGTCGTTGTCGGCTAAGTGATGAACGATCGCGAGCAACGCCGCGAACGCACGTAGTCCAGTCAGGCTGTCGATCGTTCTCATTGAATTCCCCGAGGCGTTCATCGACGTGAGCACGACGCGGCGCCATGAAAAACAGGTTCGGCCGCGCGGTTGCTTCGCGCCAGTAAGAGCCGTTTGCGACCAACGTCGCACCCGAACCGGCGCGACGTCGAAATTCAATGCATGTCCAGCCTAGTCGGGAAAGCGAAGCGGGTCGTACGGCCGTGGCGTTGCGAGATTGCGTGCGATGACATCATCGGCCTGCGCGGTCGGCTGTTGGTGCGGCACGCCGAAGGCGGCGATCGCTTGCGCAGGCGCCGACGCGAACCACAAGATCCTGCCGGCGCATTCGATGCCAACCTGACGTCCACCCCAGTAGACAGCGTTTTCCATCGCGACCTCCCCTGAACACGAAGACTGCCATCATCCGCGCCGTCCACTGCACGTCCGTCTGCCAGCGCACGCCGGGCGATCGATAACCGCTTCAATCATAGGTGGTCCGGCGCGCGGCACCTGTTTCTGGCACAGAACGACGTCGTCCTGTCATAGCAATGCCGCAATGAGTTTGCCAGACAACGGTCAGTCCGTTAATTAACGACCAAATTCTTTAAATAGTGTTTATCGCGGTCAACGCGACGCGAAATACGCCGTTTACAAAGAATCAGGCCCGAGCTAATGCAATCAGCAAATTACGAACGTTCAGTTCAAAAAATAGAAAATCGTGCCGATGCGGCGACGCACAAGATTGTCACGCTTTATTCATGTAAAGGCGTTAAGTGCGACGCAACGACAACAACGACCGATCGTGCTCAAACCCAGTCGGGGCAAGGCGCGGAGGCAACGGTGGAAGGAGCGGGACAGAGATGATTTCGCGCCGGCAATTAAGAGGATCAAGGCGGATCACGAAGCCGAGGCGATAGTCAGACGATAAATTTTATTCAATCCCTCTGCTGATGTGTCGGCTTGTGCCGTTAAAGCAACAGAGTGTGTATGACTCTCATCGGACACTGGTGCGATGCGGGGAACGAGGTCGATAATTGGTTCGCAAAGGAGAAAGATCATGGACGCCAAACCACCGAAGATTCCGACCCCGGACAAGGTTTTTTACCCGGATCCGGAACCTGTGGCCGTCGAGTTTCTGGGAGCCGAGCTGCCCGAGCATGTTCGCGCTTTCTTCGACGAACAACGCAAGTCGTGCGATCCGAAATAACGGGGCACTGGCGCGGCGCAGCATTCGCGCTCGTTAAGTTCACGCGCAGCGCATGCTCGCGCCCACATTACACGCCGGACGCTTTCGTCTTGATGGCGGATCAGTTCGCCTGATCAAGGCAGCAACGCTGGGCCATGCGGCTCGAACGTGCGAATGCGCGCACCTCTCTCGCTCCGACCTTCCCCCTCCTGACAACCCGCGTTAATCGGCCCAATACGCGCCGTTTGCCGGGCATCATTTATTCTTCTGGTTTTTCCATCAGCGGCCGCCCGGCCATGTTCGCCTCATGAATCGTTTGCATCGCTTTGGCGCGTCATGCGCACTCACCATAGCCGCCGCGTTCGCCCTCGCGCCCGCACCAGCGCTCGCCGATGGCGACGACACCGCGCTCACCAACCTGATCGCCCTGGTTTCCCAGCGCCTTGCGCTCGCGGAGCCAGTCGCGCGCTGGAAGTGGGCGAACCACCAGGCGATCACCGATACGCCGCGAGAAAACGCGCTGCTTGCCGACGTGGAAAAGCGCGCCGCGGCGGCAAACGTCGACCCGGCTTTCGCCCGTGCGTTCTTCCGGGATCAGATCGATGCAAGCAAGGACGTGCAGAACGCACTCTTCGAGAACTGGCGCCGCACCCAGCCACCGCAGGGACCCGCACCCGATCTCGCGACAAGCACGCGACCGCAGCTCGACAGGCTGACGCAATCGCTGGTGACGGGTCTCGCGCGCGTGCAGCCGCTGCGCGCGGCGGACGATTGTCCGTCGCGCGTCGCGCAATCGCTGGCTAACTGGAAGGCGCTGACGCGCTATGACTCTGCGCATTCGAGCGCGTTGACGCGCGCGCTCGGTCACGTGTGCGAGACGGGTGGCGTCGGCGCGACCGGCTGATTTCCGCAGCGCCACGGCGCATGCACGCCTCCACAAGGGTCACACGACAATGCTCGACCTGGACGTGTCGCTCGATACGCTCAACGGCATCACGCGCAGACCACGCGCCAGATGGGTTTGCAGGATACGGTACGTCGAAAGCTCGAACGGTCCCGCCATCGTCGATGCATGCAGCTGCGCCGCCTGCTCGAGCGACGGCGCGTGCCCGAGGTAGCGCCAGCGGTCGACGACGTGGAAGATGCGCTGCGCTTCCTCGCGCTCCTCGAAAACGATGGGCCCCTGGAATGGCCACGGCGCGTCCGCGGGATCACTCTTCGTCACGCGGGGCAGCCGGTTTTGGCCCGGCCGCAGCGTTGCGATCCACTGTGCCTCCGCGAGCATCGCGCCGAGTTCGCCACCAGTCGCGCGCCATTCAACGCGCCGCACCAGCTGCGCAAGCCGCATATCCTTCGACGAACGCCGCTCGCCGGTCAGATGCGAGCGCAACCGCTGACGCACACGCACGCTTCGTCCGACATACAGCGGAGCATCGCCTTCGCCATAGAACGCGTACACGCCACACCCCGCCGGCGCGGTGTCGAGCAGATCCTCGGTGATGTCGCCTGCGAGCCGGTAGCGCCGCGTCGTGCGCTCGATGTGCGCGCGCAGCGCGTCCAGCGGCACGAGTGTCGGCAGGCGCTGCCAGAACTGCCAGATCAGATCGGCGTCGGCGAGCGCGCGGTGGCGGTCGGACGGCACCAGCGCATGGCGTTCGACAAGCGCGTCGAGACCGTGACGCTTTTCGCCGTGAAACAGCGCGCGCGACAGCCGCACCGTGCACAGCACGTCCGGATCGAACGCGAGACCGGCGCGGCGGAATTCGCTGCGCAGAAATCCGCGATCGAAACTTGCATTGTGCGCGATGAACAGCTTGCCGTTCAGGCGCTCGAACAGCTCGGGCGCAATCGACTCGAACGTCGGCGCGCCGCGCACCATGTCGTTCGTGATGCCCGTCAGCTGCTGGATGAACGAGGGAATCGGCTGCTGCGGGTCGATCAGACTGCTCCAGCGCGTGACGCCGTTCGGCCCAACTTCGACGACACCAACCTCGGTAATGCGGTGCTCGCTCGTGGTGCCACCGGTCGTTTCAAGGTCGACGAAAACGATCGGTGCATCGAGGGGCAGTTCCGGCGAAAGCAGTTCAGACATGGGACAAGGGAGACGGACGCGTGAATTTTCGGCAAGTATGCACCAGTTGGCCGTTGCGCATCCAGGATGCGCCGCGTGCGCAGGCGGGAATCTTGCCGCCGTAGGCTCTGGTTTTTATGCCGACATCCCGCCAACGCTTAAAGCAGACGATTAATTCAGAGGCCAGTCAATGCGCTCTGGATGCATTATCTTCTGACAATAGTGCGTGTTTTTGAACCACGCGGTTACCCAAATTTAATCTGACAGCGAATATCACACAGAAATAAAAAACCCTCGCGCAAGGCGAGGGGGGTTTTGCCTTCCAGCGTGTGCGGGCGGCATGCCCGGCAAGCGCTTTTACAGCGGCTGAATGTTGGCCGCTTGCTTGCCCTTCGGGCTGGTCTTGACTTCAAATGACACGCGCTGGTTTTCCTTCAGCGACTTGAAGCCGTCGCTGCGGATTTCCGAAAAGTGCGCGAACAGATCCTCGCCGCCCGCGTCCGACGTGATGAAGCCAAAACCCTTAGCATCGTTGAACCATTTGACGATACCAGTTTCCATTTCCTGTTTCCCTCAGTGATTTACAAAAAAACCGGGCGCTGCCCTTGAATCGATCTAACCCCGAATTCAGTCGCCTATATCTGATAGCGAAGAAAACCAGAATCAGCAAATAAAATACGGCTTTGCCGTTATACGGGGAAGAGAGAATGGCCGTCAAGTAAACTTTTCATATGCATTTAGCGTATAAAAAGAAAAGGCTTCAAATCGCATCGGATACGGGCTGGCCCGTCAAATTTACCTGAATGAACTTAATTCAGCTCAATCAGTGGAAAATTTTCCGACGAAATGCAATATAAATGTAACAAAATCGCTCTTTGCGTAAGTGTTTGTCCGAGTTGTTGCGGCGCAGCCCCACTCGCATGATGGAAATCGGTAGTAGCGATGCGCTTTCGGAGGTTGCCATGCTGTTCAGTGAAATTCGCCGTCTCTTCGCCTTGCTCACCAATTCGCATGCAAAGGTCATACCCGATCAGCCCACACGAACCTTGGATTCATCCATCATTTTCAATTTCGACCCGATGTGGCACGGAGACCACTGGCAAAACCTGCTCTCCTCGCCGATGGATGCGCGCCGCTATGTGATGGAAGACTGGTGCGTGTCCGCACCGGCGGACTGGAACGAGGCGGAAGGCGCCGCGCCCGCTCACTGAACGGATCTCCGAAGGTCACCCGCAGATAAAAAAAAGCGCGACTGGAGGGTCGCGCTGGCAAAGGTTTGGAGATCTTTTTCGTCAAGAAAAAGTCTGCTTCGAAAAGCAGAAATTACAGTATAGCGGTCGTATGCAATTTCTATTATTAACACTATTAACAATCGTCTATTGCAGCAATAACAACAATCGCTTTTTCGCATTTTTCTCCGTTGTTTTTCCGCATCGTTCGGTGTCGCGAATCAGCAACGCGCTTTAGGAAAATTCCGCCGCCTGATCCGTCGAGTCGGACGCAAAGCCTTTATACATAAGGCTCGAATGGCAATCGCCGATCGTTTCTCGTTGGGTAATACTTTATTGCGCGAATCGGAACATCAACTCCTGGAAGTGTCTCTCTACACTCTGCCTAATCGGAAACCGGCGCGAATCTGGTCAGCGCGCTTCTCACGCGAATTCCGTTTCTCGCAGCGCTCGCGTGAAGGTCTCCTAAGCCAGGGTTTTATACCTCTCTCGCTCTCGGAGTTATATCAATGAAGAAGACACTCATGGTCGCTGCCCTGTCGGGCGTTTTCGTCACGGCAGCGCACGCGCAAAGCAGCGTTACCCTGTATGGCCTGATCGACGCCGGCATCACCTATACGAATAACCAGCGCGTGAGTGCCACCCAGCACGGCGCCAACGTGGCGATGACGAGCGGCTCGGTGAACGGCAGCCGCTGGGGCCTGCGTGGAGCTGAAGATCTCGGCGGAGGTCTGAAGGCCATCTTCACGTTGGAAAACGGCTTTGGCATCAACGACGGCACGCTCAAGCAGAACAGCCGTCTGTTCGGCCGGCAGGCGTTCGTCGGTCTGTCGAGCGACCAGTTCGGCGCTGTCACGCTCGGACGTCAATATGACAGCATGGTCGACTACGTCGCCCCGCTGGCGCTGACCGGCACGCAATACGGCGGAACGCAGTTCGCGCACCCGTTCGACAACGACAACCTGAACAACTCGTTCCGTATCGACAACTCGGCCAAGTACCAGAGCGCGAACTTCGGCGGCTTCAAGTTCGGCGCGTTGTACGGCTTTTCGAACCAGGCTAGCGGCTTCGCGAACAACCGTGCATACAGCGCGGGCGCATCGTACGACTGGGGCGGCCTGAACGTCGCCGCCGCTTACATGCAACTGAACGCAAGCGGCTCAACCAGCGCGGCCTTAACGTCTAATACGGGTGGTGCAGTATCGGGCGACGCCACGTTCTTCGCGCAGCGTCAGCAAACGTGGGGCGCAGGCGCCAACTACGCGTTCGGCCCGGCAACGGTTGGCCTCGTGTACTCGCAGACGAACCTGCATGGCCTCGCCGGCATCAGTGCAGCCGGATCGGGTGTCTCGGGCGGCCTCAGCTTCCCGTCCAACAGCGCTCAGTTCCAGAACTTCGAGGCCAACGCTCGTTACGCTCTGACGCCGGCGATCAGCATTGCCGGCGCGTACACGTACACCCGCGCTAACCTGTCCAGCTCGCACGTGCACTGGAACCAGGTCAACCTGCAAACCGCGTACGCATTGTCCAAGCGTACCGACGTGTACCTGCAAGGCGTCTATCAGGCAGCAAACGAAGACTCGCTCGTCAACGCCTACATCAATGGCGTGGGCAACGCTTCGGGCAACAACAAGCAAGTCGCCGTGACGGCTGGTCTGCGTCACCGCTTCTAAGCACTGCGCAAGGACTGGCGGTAGAGAAGGCGCCGTTCGCGGCGCCTTTTTTTATGTTCGTGCCGAAGGGGGTGTTTGCCTCGCCTTGCGCGACTTTGTGTGCGTCCGCCTACGCCCTCGCCTATGGCCTAGCGGCCGCTGTCGGGAGGCGGATACCTGACGTCGAGAATATCGATCGGCTGCGGACCGGCCGGCGTGAATAGCGTGACCGTATCGCCGACCTTAGCCTTCAGCAGCGCGCGCGCAATCGGCGAGATCCAGCTGACGTGCCCAACGTCCAGATCAACCTCGTCGATACCGACGATCGTCACCTTGTGCTCTTCGCCATCCTCGGTCGCATAGTCGACGGTCGCACCGAAGAACACCTGATCGATGCGCTCCTGCCGGCTGCTATCGACGACCTCAGCCAGATCGAGCCGCTTGGTCAGAAAGCGGATACGCCGGTCGATTTCGCGCAGACGGCGTTTGCCGTAGATGTAGTCGCCATTCTCCGAGCGGTCGCCGTTCGACGCCGCCCACGAGACGAGCTTGACCACCTCAGGCCGCTCGACATCGATCAGATGCAGCAACTCATCGCGCATACGCCGATGACCGGCGGGAGTCATGTAGTTTTTGGTGCCCGCGGGCACTTCGGGTTGGGCGACGTCGAGATCGTCATCGCTTTCTTCGCTCGACTCTTTGACAAAGGCCTTGTTCATAATGATCCAGTAACAGCAGCTAGCAACAACCTCTTAAAAGGTTACACGATCGGGACCGCGACACAAATCGCCGTGACGGGCTTCCATTTTTGAAATCTGTTGGCTATAATCTCGTTTCTGTGTGCGGCTGTAGCTCAGTTGGATAGAGTACTTGGCTACGAACCAAGGGGTCGTGGGTTCGAATCCTGCCAGCCGCGCCATCTTATTCGAGGGCTTCCCTAGCGGGAATTCTCAGGTTTCACCGGTTTTTGCAGTAGGCATCACCGTTTTGCGTGCGGCTGTAGCTCAGTTGGATAGAGTACTTGGCTACGAACCAAGGGGTCGTGGGTTCGAATCCTGCCAGCCGCACCACCCATGAAGGGCCTTCCAATCGGAAGGCCCTTTGTCTTTTCGGGCGCACTATGCCCTGCCCGCGCGCGAACCACTCAGCGCGGCGGCGACTGAATATCCCCAATCTGCCCATCCGGGTGCGGCAAGTCCTCGACAACGCCGCCCACCGTTTGCTCGCTGATCGTCTCCGCCCGCATGCCGGTCAGTGCCTGGCGCTCGCGCAGTACGTCATCGACGCTATCGCCGAAATGACTCGCGACGAATGCTCGCAGCACGGCGGTCCGCAGCGACTCGCCCCGCCCCTCCACGGCACCATGCCCACCGACGAACTCCGCGACGCATACCGCGTCCCGCTCGCTCTGCTCACGCACGTCGAGCCGCCGCGCACGCTCAAGCACGACCGCAGCCGTCTCCCACGACATCGACGGCGTAAAACGGCCGTCCCACGGGCGGCCGCGATCATTGCCGCGGATCGCAACGGTCTCGCCGCTATCGGTAAAGTAGATTTCGCGCACGAAGTCGTGCAGGCTGCGCGCCACCCAGTAATCGAGCGCCACTCCAGCGAGGTCGGATACGTTCATCTGCTTTCTCCCCGGGGTTCAGGCGAGACTTGCCTTCAGTTGTATCCTGAGCCGCACGTAAGATGCCTGACTGGCGCGCGACGCGCCGGTCAAAGCCGCGCCAGCGCCCAGTCGGAAGCGCTCAGTAATCCGCCCGCTCGCGATCGATGCGCATGCCGCCTTCGTGGCGGTGATGCCCCTCTTCGCTCGGCCGCTCACGCGCGATGCGCATCACATCGAGGTTCGTGCGCACGCGGCGCATCACGTTGGCCAGATGCACGCGGTCGCTAACCTGAATCACGAAGCGCAGAATCGTGGATTCCTGCGACAGATCTTCGTCCATCGCGATATGGACGATGTTCGCGTCCGCCGACGTGATGTCGGCCGCCACGCGAGCAAACACGCCCTTGGTGTTCTTGACCAGCACCTTTACCGCGACATCGAACAGACGCCCCGGCTGCGGCGCCCATGCGACGTCGATCCAGCGGCCCGGATCGCGCCGGTGAATACGCTGCGCGACCCGGCAGTCGGTAGTGTGGATCGCCATGCCGAGGCCGATGCCGATATAGCCCATGATGTCGTCGCCCGGAATCGGACGGCAGCATGCGGACAGCTGCACCGACATGCCTTCGGTGCCAGTGATGACGACCGGCGGCGCATGCGGCGTCGAACCGTGCTCGGAGCGCGAACCGTCGTCGTCGTCGGCGCGCCCGCTCATCAGCACCTCGATGCGCTTGGCCATCACCGCGGCGACGCGCCGGCCGAGGCCGATGTCCGCAAAAATCTCCTGACGGTTCTTGTTGCCCGTCCACTGCACGAGCTTTTCCCACGCTTCCGGCGTCACGTCCGCCAGCGCGAGGCCGTAGCCCTTCAAGGCCTGATCGACGAGACGCTCGCCGAGCTGCACCGACTCGTTCAGGCGCATCGTCTTCAGATAATGACGGATCGCCGAGCGTGCCTTGCCGCTGCGCACGAACCCGAGCCATGCGGGGTTCGGCTTCGAATACGGCGCCGTGATGACCTCGACGATGTCCCCGCTCTTCAGCTCGGTACGCAACGGCAACAGCTCATTGTTGATCTTCACCGCGACGCACTGGTTGCCAAGGTCGCTGTGGATCGAATAGGCGAAGTCGAGCGCGGTGGCGCCGCGCGGCAGCGCCATGATCTTCGACTTTGGCGTGAACACGTAGACCGCGTCCGGGAACAGATCGATCTTCACGTGTTCGAGGAATTCGCTCGAGTCGCCCGCTTCGCTCTGAATGTCGAGCAGCGACTTCAGCCACTGGTGCGCACGCTTCTGCACGTCGTTCAGATCCGCGCTGCCGTTCTTGTACAGCCAGTGCGCGGCGACGCCCGCCTCGGCGATCTCATGCATCTTGCGCGTGCGCACCTGAAACTCGATCGGCGCGCCGAACGGGCCGACGAGCGTGGTGTGCAGCGACTGATAGCCGTTCACCTTCGGGATCGCGATGTAGTCCTTGAACTTGCCCGGCACCGGTTTGAAGAGCGCATGTAGCGCGCCGATGCAGGTATAGCACTCGAGCGCACTCTCGACGACTACGCGAAACCCGTACACGTCGAGCACCTGCGAGAACGACAGCTGCTTGTCGCGCATCTTCTTGTAGATGCTGAAGATGGTTTTCTCGCGTCCGGTGACTTCGGCGTCGATCTTCGCGTCTGCGATTGCGCGCTGCACCGATTCGAGAATCTTGCCGACCACCTCGCGACGATTGCCGCGCGCGGCCTTGACGGCTTTTTCGAGCGTCGCGTAACGGTGCGGGTTGAAGTTCGCGAAGCTCAGGTCCTGCAGCTCGCGATAGGTATTGTTCAGGCCGAGCCGGTGAGCGATGGGTGCGTAAATGTCGAGCGTTTCGCGCGCGACGCGGCGACGTTTTTCCGGTGGCACCGCGCCGAGCGTGCGCATGTTGTGCAGCCGGTCGGCGAGCTTCACGAGAATCACGCGCACGTCGCGCGCCATCGCGAGCAGCATCTTGCGGAAGTTCTCCGCCTGCGCTTCCTCGCGATTGCGAAACTCCATCTTGTCCAGCTTGGACAACCCGTCGACCAGTTCCGCG
Organism: Paraburkholderia sp. HP33-1; assembly: GCF_021390595.1. Lineage (NCBI taxonomy): Bacteria > Pseudomonadati > Pseudomonadota > Betaproteobacteria > Burkholderiales > Burkholderiaceae > Paraburkholderia > Paraburkholderia sp. HP33-1. The sequence continues at coordinate 2,612,883 of NZ_JAJEJR010000001.1, forward strand.
ACCTTCGCGCCGAAGCGCTCGGCGAGCTCCGCCTTGGTCACGCCCTGGTCTTCCATCACGTCGTGCAGGAGCGCCGCCATGATCGCCTGGGCGTCAAGATTCCAGCCCGCGCAGATTTCCGCGACGGCGACCGGATGCGTGATGTAGGGTTCGCCGCTCTGGCGATACTGGCCGAGGTGGGCTTCGTCGCTGAAGTGGAACGCCGCCTTGATGTCCTTGATCTCTTCCGGCGGCAGATAGCCGGACAGCGCGGACGTCAGGTTGGCGATGGAGACGACATCATGCCGGCGCGGCTGCACCGGCGTGGCAGTCGGCCCGAACAGATGGCGAAACGATTGCTCGAGGACCGCGTCGATGTACCTGCGTGCAGACGAGGGCAAGTCGGCGTCGTGGTCCACTTCCGTGGCGGTGGGCGGGGTAGCACTCATGGTCGCCTCCGGTAGCGGTCAGGGTTGGACGCGGTTCTGCACGTTGAGCAAACCGGTGTGGCGAATACCGGGTAAGTCGAAAACGAAAAAACGTGCGCCTTAGACCGGCACCTTCTTCAGCATTTCGACGCCGACCTGACCCGACGCGATTTCACGCAGTGCGAGGACGGTGGGCTTGTCGCGGCTTTCGATCTTCGGCGTGTGGCCTTGAGCGAGCTGACGCGCGCGATAGGTTGCGGCAAGCGCGAGTTCGAAACGGTTCGGGATCTGTTTGAGGCAGTCTTCGACGGTAATGCGGGCCATGTTGGGTTCCTTCTCAGTATGTTGCTTATTCTACCTTATGTGCCTGACGGCACACCGCGCTCAAGCGTGCGGCAGGTGGATGCCGAGCTGCATGAAAAGCTGCGTGTGACGCGCGTACTGCGACGCGAAGCGCGAACGCGTCGCGCCGACGAGGCACTGCAGTTCTGCGAGCGCGCGATCGAAGTTTTCGTTGATCACGACGTACTCCGCTTCGGCCGCGTGCGCCATCTCGCCACCCGCCGCGAGCAGGCGTCGCGTGATCACGTTCGGCTCGTCCTGGCCGCGCTTTTTCAGACGCTCTTCGAGCGCTTCGAGCGACGGCGGCAAAATAAAAATTTCCACCGCATTGTGGAACTGCTTTTTCACCTGCTGCGCACCCTGCCAGTCGATTTCGAGCAGCACGTCATGGCCGCTTTTCATCTGCTCTTCGATCCACACGCGCGACGTGCCGTAGTAGTTGCCGTGCACTTCCGCGCTTTCGAGGAACTCGCCCTCGTCGTGGCGGCGCATGAAATCTTCGACGGTCGTGAAGTGATAGTGCTCGCCGTCCTGCTCCTTCGGACGCGGCGGGCGCGTCGTGTACGAAATCGACAGACGGATCGCGTCGTCGCCCGCGAGCAGCGCGTTCACTAGCGTCGACTTGCCCGCGCCCGACGGCGCGACGACCATGAACAGATTGCCGGGATAAGCGCCGGCGTAGGGATTGCGCGGCGCGCCGGTTTCGCGTGGATGGTGGTCGGTCATGATGTGTAGTGCTCCAGCCTTATTCGAGATTCTGTACCTGCTCGCGCATCTGTTCGATCAGCAGCTTCAGCGTCATCGACGAATCCGCGAGTTCCTTCGCCGCCGCCTTCGAACCGAGCGTGTTCGCTTCGCGGTTCAGCTCCTGCATCATGAAGTCGAGTCGCTTGCCGACCTTGCCGCCCTTCTCGATCACGTGACGCGTTTCATTCAGATGCGCGGTGAGGCGCGACAGCTCTTCGGCGATGTCGATGCGAATGCCGTACATCGTCACTTCCTGGCGGATCCGCTCGTTGATTTCTTCGCGCGACACGATCGTCGCGGCCGCATCCGGCGCGGCGATGCCGAGCGCTTCCTGCAAACGCTCGACGATCTTCTGCTGATGCCGCGCGATCAGCTCGGGCACGAGCGGCGTGATCTTCGTGACGATGGCTTCCATTTCGGTGACGTTGGCGAGCAGCATCGTCGCGAGTTGCGCGCCTTCGCGTGCGCGCACGTCGATCAGGTCCGCGATCGCCTGCTTGCCGCATCCGAGCACCGCGTCGCGCAGCGTCTCTGGCGCGATCCCGCTTTCGGCGAGCACGCCCGGCCAACGCAGGATTTCGCCGGTGCGCAGACGGCCTGCTTCAGGGAACGCGGCGAGCACCGTACGTTCGAGCTGCGCGAGTTGCGAGAGCGCGTCGCGATTGATCGCGCCCGCGTTCGCCGACTGCTCGCTGCGCTGCAGATTCACGCGAATGTCGACCTTGCCGCGCGACAGCTTGTTCATCAGCATCTCGCGCAGCGTCGGTTCGACCACGCGCACGTCTTCCGGCATGCGGAAATTCAGGTCGAGAAAGCGCGAATTCACCGTGCGCAATTCGACCGACACGCTCACGCCGCCAGTGCCCGAGGCCGCCACGAGTTCGCGCGTGGCGCTCGCATAGCCAGTCATGCTGTAGATCATCGTATTTCTCGCGATTGCGGCCATGCGTTCGACGATGGCCTAAGAAGCGGGTCGCCCGGCGTGTACGAGACGCGGGGCGGAGAACCGGCATTATCCCATTTTTGGCGGAGCCATCCGCTCGCGAGCGAGCAGGGATGCGGCCCGGCTCGCAGTTGCATGCTCGCCTTCTGATGCCGCTCGCCGCTGCGATACGCTTCACGTATTGATGCCGCACTCGTCGCCCGCAACTTTGCGGGTCACCCCTATGGGCAACCGCCCCATCCGATCGGCGGTAAAATTACAGTTTTTCCTCCGCCGTCTTCCGGCCCATCCCGACCCATTCCGACATGAGCAACGACACCCAACGCCCCAGCGGCCGCCAGCCCAACCAGTTGCGCGACGTGCGCATCACGCGTCACTACACGAAGCATGCGGAGGGCTCGGTGCTGGTCGAGTTCGGCGACACCAAGGTCATCTGCACCGCGAGCATCAGCGAGAGCGTGCCGCCTTTTCTGCGCGACCGGGGGCAGGGCTGGCTCACCGCGGAATACGGCATGCTGCCGCGCGCCACGCATACGCGCAGCGACCGCGAAGCCGCGCGCGGCAAGCAGACCGGCCGCACGCAGGAAATCCAGCGACTCATCGGCCGCGCGCTACGCTCGGTGTTCGATCTCGAGAAGCTCGGCGCGCGCACGCTCAATCTCGACTGCGACGTGATCCAGGCCGACGGCGGCACGCGCACCGCGAGCATCACCGGCGCGTTCGTCGCCGCGCACGATGCGGTCGCCAGATTGCTCGCGACGGGCCGCATCGAAAGCTCGCCAATCAACGACTACGTCGCCGCGATTTCGGTTGGCGTGTACGACGGTGTGCCGGTGCTTGACCTCGATTACGACGAAGACTCGCAGTGCGACACCGACATGAACGTCGTGATGACGGGCGCGGGCGGCTTCGTCGAGATTCAGGGCACCGCGGAAGGCGTGCCGTTCTCGCGCGGCGAAATGAGTGCGCTGCTCGATCTCGCGAGCGACGGCATCAGCACGCTGATCGCGAAGCAGAAAGCGGCGCTGGGAGTGCAGCAGTGAATGAGGTTCGTCAGTACGGCGGTGTGGGCGACGCGCACGGTGCGACGTCGGGCATGCCGTTGAAAAAAGTCGTGCTCGCGTCGAACAACGCGGGCAAGCTGCGCGAATTTGCGGCGCTGCTCGGCTCGGCCGGTATCGAGTTGATCGCACAAGGCGAGCTCAATGTGCCGGAAGCGGAAGAGCCGCATCCCACCTTCGTCGAAAACGCGCTGACCAAGGCGCGTCACGCGGCAAAGCTCACCGGCCTGCCCGCGCTCGCCGACGATTCGGGCCTTTGCGTGCGCGCGCTGCGCGGCGCGCCGGGCGTCTATTCGGCGCGCTTCGCGCAACTCGCCGGCGGCGAGAAAAGCGACGCGGCGAACAACGCGCGCCTTGTCGCCGAACTGCATGGCGCGAGCGATCGCCGCGGCTATTACTGCTGCGTGCTCGCGCTCGTGCGTCACGCGGACGATCCCGAACCGCTGATCGCCGAAGGCCGCTGGCATGGCGAAATCCTCGACGCGCCGCGCGGCGAGCATGGTTTCGGCTACGACCCGTACTTCTATCTGCCGTCGCTGAACGCGAGCGCCGCCGAACTCGAACCGGCGGTCAAGAACGCGAGCAGCCACCGCGCGATCGCGCTGCGACAACTGCTCGCGCGTCTTTCGGAGGAAGCGTGATTCCGATCCGACCGACGCCGGCGGACATCGGCACGGGTGTCGTCAAGGCGTTCACGTCGCCGGGCAGCATCCGTTTGACCTCGCTGCCGCCGCTTGCGCTATACGTGCATTTTCCCTGGTGTGTGCGCAAATGCCCGTATTGCGATTTCAATTCGCACGAGTGGAAAGGCGAAACATTCCCCGAGAACGACTACCTCGACGCTTTGCGCGCCGACCTGGAAATGGCGTTGCCACAAATCTGGGGCCGCCAGGTGCATACGGTGTTCATCGGCGGGGGCACGCCGAGTCTGCTGTCGGCGGCTGGGCTCGATCGCATGCTGTCGGATATTCGCGCGTTGCTACCGCTCGACGCCGACGCGGAAATCACGCTCGAAGCGAACCCCGGCACGTTCGAAGCCGACAAATTCGCGCAGTTTCGCGCGAGCGGTGTGAACCGCTTGTCGGTGGGCATTCAGAGTTTCAACGAATCGCATCTGAAGGCGCTCGGCCGCATTCACGATGCGGCGCAGGCGCGCCACGCGGTCGAAGTCGCCGCGACCACGTTCGACAACTTCAACCTCGACCTCATGTTCGCGCTGCCCGGGCAAACGCTCGCCGAATGCCAGGCCGACGTGGAAACGGCGTTGTCGTTCGCACCGCCGCATCTGTCGCTGTATCACCTGACGCTCGAACCGAACACGTTGTTCGCGAAGTTCCCGCCGGCGTTGCCCGACGACGACGCGTCCGCCGACATGCAGGATTGGATCCATCAGCGCACCGCCGAAGCCGGCTACGAGCGCTATGAGGTGTCCGCCTATGCGCGGCCGCATCGGCAGAGCAAGCACAATCTGAACTACTGGCGTTTCGGCGACTATCTCGGCATCGGCGCGGGCGCGCATACGAAGCTGTCGTTTCCGAATCGCATCGTGCGCCAGGCGCGCTACAAACATCCGACAACCTTCATCGAGCAGGCCAGGGCCGGTGCAGGCGTGCAGGAAGAGCATGAGGTCGGCCCACGCGATCTGCCGTTCGAGTTCATGCTGAACGCACTGCGCCTGGTGGAGGGATTTCCGGTGCATCGGTTCATCGAACGCACGGGTTTGTCGATCACGACGATCGAACCGGCATTGCAGGAAGCGGAGCGGCGCAAGCTGATCACCCGCGACCATGAACGGATCGCGCCGACACCGCTCGGCCAGGCGTTCCTGAACGACCTGCAGGCGCTATTCCTGAAGGATTCGCAGTGATGGCGAGCGGCCTCTACTCGGCAGCGAGGTCTTTTCAGGTTACAATTCACAGCTTGGAGGTGTGGCCGAGTGGTTTAAGGCACCGGTCTTGAAAACCGGCGAAGGAGCAATCCTTCCGTGAGTTCGAATCTCACCGCCTCCGCCAGATTCTCTGACACTGCAAAACCCCGTCGATTCTCATGAACGACGGGGTTTTGTATTTGCGGCTTTGAAAAGCGCCGCAGACGTCCGCGATGGATTGAGGTATTTCGTCTCCGCCATCACGAGCTAAACCACTGCCACCGCCTCAACCTCGATCTTGAACCCATAGTGCAGTTGCGGCACCGGCACGACCGCGCGCGCCGGTTTTGCATCGCCAGCCCAGCGCGCATAGATCTGGTTGAAGCTCGCCCAATGCTCGACATCGACGACATACACGCGCACCTGCACCAGTTGCGCGACGCTGCTGCCGACGCTTTCGAGCGCCGCCTTCACATTGGCCAGAACCTGTTCAGCCTGCGCGTCGAATGACGCATCGGCGAGCTTCTCGCCTTGCGCATTGATCGGCAATTGCCCTGACACGAAGACGAAGCCATTCGCAACCGCGACATGACTGTAGTGACCGCCGGGTTGCGCAAGCGCGGCAGGGTTGTCCGTGTGCGGCAAACGTGGGGCGTGCGTGCTATCGGTCATGAACCGCTCCAGAAGTGAAAACCTCGCAGCGGTTTATCACCGTGCCTCATTCAGCACAAGCCCGGGCACGGAGCAGCGTGCATCACGCGTCCGCCATCTCGAGCTTCTCGCGCGCATCCGCACAACGACGATTCAGATCGCGATGCATCAACTGGCTATCGAGCAAAGCCGAAACATCCGTCAAACCGTAATCAAAGCGCAAGACGTATTCGATGTCGGTGTAATCGTAATAAGCGCCGCTGTCGGCCAGCCGTTGCGCTTCGGCGAATGCGGCAGGTTGCCGTTCGCCATTCATCAAGTCTTTGATCGCCATGATTGCCGCTCCGAGGAACAGTGACTTCATCATAGCAATGCAAACCGCGAAGCACGGTGGTGCGCGCGCAACACCTGGTGTTTTCCGCAGAGGCGCCCGGTGAACTCACGCGTTGGCCGATGCGCGCAGCCGGGATAGCACAAGCGTCATACGGTTTTCACGCCGTTTTCACAGCGCTCACGCAGCCGCAACCGGCGACTTCGTCGCGTGCCAGCGCATCACGAGCTTGCGTCCGACAAAGCACAGGCAGCCGGCGGCGCCGACCACGATACCCATGCCCTTCGGCGTGCCGTCCTGCCACAGTCCGACCGCGAGACTCGACAACGCGCCGAGCGCGAGCTGCACCGCGCCGAACACGGCCGCCGCAGCGCCCGCATTGACCGGGTAGCGATGCATCAGATCGGTCGTGCAGTTGGCGGACAACACGCCCACGACGCTGACGACGAAGAACAGTCCAAACACGATCGACCACAAGCCGCCCCACCCGGTCAGCGACACGACGCATACAAACAGCGACGCGACAAAGCTCACGGTCGCCGCGAACGAGATAATCGGCACCGGCCCGAGCCGGCCGACGAGCCGTGTATTCAGATAGTTGCCCAACATGATGCCGACGATGTTCAACGCGAACAGGAAGCCATAGTGCTGCGCGGACACATGGAAATACTCGATGTACACGAACGGCGTCGCCGTGATGTACGCGAACATCGACGCGAACGCCATGCCGCCGCACAGCATGTGCCCCCATGTGACCGGATCGCGCAGCAGAGCCCCATACGCGCCGAACGACTTCAGCAGCGCCGACTGCGCGCGCATCTCGCGCGGCCACGTCTCCGGCACTTTCAGGAATGCGGTCACCGCGCACACGGAACCGAACAGCGTCAGCGCGACGAACACGGCGCGCCAACCGCCCAGCAACAGCAACTGTCCGCCGATCAGCGGCGCGAGCAGCGGGCCGATCGACGTGACGATCGCGATCATCGACAGCACGCGCGCCGCGTCGCCCGGCTCGTGCGCGTCGCGGGCGATCGCACGCGCGAGCACCGATGCGGCGCCCGCGCCCAACGCCTGCAGAAAGCGGAAACCGACCAGTGAGCCGATCGAAAACGACAGCGCGCACGCGATGCTCGCGAGCGCATACATGACGATGCCGCCAAGCAGGATCGGCCGACGGCCATACGTGTCGGACAGTGGACCATAGAGCAGCATGCCGATCGAGAAGCCGAACATGAAGCTCGTGAGCGTGGATTGCGCGGCGCCCGTGCTGACCGCGAAGGCCTGCGCGATGGTCGGCAGGCTCGGCAGATACATGTCGATGGAAATCGGCCCGCACGCGGCCAGCGCGCCGAGCAACAGGATCAGCCGGCCATCTGGCCGGCGTTTGACGACTTGAGACATGGATAATCCGGATGGAACGCCGCGCCGGCAACGGCTGCGCAACGGGCGAAACGGTAACGGCCAGCAGCTGACGGGCTCGATTGTACGCGACGGTTAACCGGCCGGTTGCGCTCCTAATGCGCTGCGCGGACGTTGCGCGACAGCGCCGCGCGACGCATCCGCCGCCGATCGGTTAAGCTGCCGCCTGCCCTTCCCCTGATCCCGTTCGACCCCGCGATGACCGCCTTCCTGCTGATCTGGAGCCCCAAGAAATGGCCGTGGCCTGAGTTGCCCGACATCGCGAAACGCGTGGCCGCCGGCGAAGCGGTGGCCGACGCCTGGGGCTGCGGCTTCGCGCGCGGCATCCTGCCCGGCGATCGCGTATTCCTGCATCGCGTCGCGCAGGAGCCGAAAGGTATCTTCGGTTCAGGCTACGTGACGCGCGCCCCCTACGAAGTCCCCGACGCGTCGACCAAACGCGGCTACCGGCTGTGCATCGACTTCGTCTACGACTGGCTCGTCGATGCGCGCGAGGCGCCGGTCATCACGCGCGATCAGTTGCGGGTGCATCCCTTCTCGGTGCAGACCTGGGATGCGCAAAGTTCGGGCACGAGCATCAAACCGATCGCCGAAGGCGCGCTGGAGAAGCGCTGGGCCGAATTGACCGGCAAGCGCAAGCCGCCGGCGATAACCTGACCGAGCAGCCAGGCAAAACACGCGCCGCCGCAACCGCCCGCCCGCACAGCCCGCCGCCGCCGACTCCGGTACAATTTCCGGATCCAACCCGGCATCGCGCGAAGTGCCCGCGGGAAACGTCCAAGGCCCTTTGCGCCGCTGCGCAACCCCTATTCAAGCTATCCCAGCCATCGCCATGTCCAGAAACGAAATCCTCTTCGAACGCGCGCAACGCACGATCCCCGGTGGCGTGAATTCGCCGGTGCGCGCTTTCCGTTCCGTCGGCGGCACGCCGCGCTTCATCGAGCGCGCGCAAGGTCCGTACTTCTGGGACGCGGACGGCCAGCGCTATACCGACTACATCGGCTCGTGGGGGCCGATGATCCTTGGCCACGTTCATCCCGAGGTGCTCGAAGCCGTACAGCGCGTGCTCACCAATGGCTTCTCGTTCGGCGCGCCGACCGAGTCGGAAGTCGAGATCGCCGAGGAAATCTGCAAGCTGGTGCCGTCGATCGAACAGGTGCGCATGGTGTCGAGCGGCACCGAGGCGACGATGAGCGCGCTGCGTCTCGCGCGCGGCTTCACGAACCGCAGCCGCATCGTCAAGTTCGAGGGCTGCTATCACGGCCACGCGGACAGCCTGCTCGTGAAGGCCGGCTCGGGTCTGCTGACCTTCGGCAATCCGACCTCGGCGGGTGTGCCGGCCGATATCGCCAAGCACACCACCGTACTCGAATACAACAACGTCGCCGAGCTCGAAGAGGCGTTCAAGGCGTTCGGCAACGAGATCGCATCGGTGATCGTCGAGCCGGTCGCGGGCAACATGAACCTCGTGCGCGCGACGCCCGAATTCCTGCAGGCGATGCGCCGCCTGTGCACCGAGTACGGCGCGGTGCTGATTTTCGACGAAGTCATGTGCGGCTTCCGCGTCGCGCTCGGCGGAGCACAGCAGCTTTACGGCATCACGCCGGACCTCACGTGTCTTGGCAAGGTGATCGGCGGCGGCATGCCGGCGGCGGCCTTCGGCGGCCGGCGCGACATCATGGCTCATCTCGCGCCGCTCGGCGGCGTCTATCAGGCGGGCACACTGTCCGGCAATCCGATCGCAGTCGCGGCCGGCCTGAAGACGTTGCGACTGATCCAGGCGCCCGGCTTCTACGACACGCTCGCCGCGCGCACCACGCGTCTCGCGCAAGGGCTCGCGCAGGCGGCCCGTGAAGCCGGCGTGCCGTTCGCGGCCGATGCGCTCGGCGGCATGTTCGGCCTCTACTTCCGCGAATCGATCCCGACCAGCTTCGCCGAGGTCACGCAGAGCGACGTGCCGCGGTTCAACGCGTTCTTCCACAAGATGCTCGACGCGGGTGTGTACTTCGCGCCGTCCGCCTATGAGGCGGGCTTCGTGTCGAGCGCGCACGACGACGCGGTGATCGACGCGACGATCGACGCCGCGCGCGGCGCGTTCGCATCGCTGAAGGGCTGAAGCAAAGGCCGCAACCCGCACGACCCAGACACCGCACCCCAACGGACACCGATGTTCTCGCAAACCGATTTCGTCCACATGGAACGCGCGCTCGCGCTCGCGAAGCGCGGCATGTACACGACCGACCCGAATCCGCGCGTCGGTTGCGTGCTCGTCAGAAACGGCGAGGTGATCGGCGAAGGCTACACGCAGCCGGCCGGCCAGGATCATGCCGAGATTCGCGCGCTGAAGGACGCGCGCTCGCGCGGCCACGATCTGCGCGGCGCGACCGCTTACGTGACGCTCGAACCGTGCAGCCATTTCGGCCGCACGCCGCCGTGTGCGAACGCCCTGATCGAAGCGCAGATCGGCCGCGTGATCGCGGCGATGGAAGACCCCAATCCGCAAGTCTCCGGCCGTGGTCTCGCGATGCTGCGCGAGGCCGGTATCGAAGTGCGCTGCGGGCTGCTCGCAAACGAAGCGCGGGAGCTGAACATCGGCTTCGTGACGCGCATGACGCGCGGCCGTCCGTGGGTGCGCATGAAAGTGGCGGCATCGCTCGATGGCCGCACCGGCTTGCCGTCGGGCGAAAGCCAGTGGATCACGGGCGCAGCCGCGCGCGCCGACGGCCATGCGTGGCGCGCACGCGCATCGGCGATCCTGACCGGCATCGGCACCGTGCGCGAGGACGATCCGCGCATGACCGTGCGCGCGGTCGATACGCCGCGCCAGCCTCACCGCGTATTGATCGACAGTCAGCTCGACGTGCCGCTCGACGCGCAGATCCTCGCCGGCGCGCCGACGCTGATCTTCTGCGGCCATCTCGATGCGCGTCTCGAAGAACGCGCGAGTGCGCTGCGCGAACGCGGCGCCGAAATCGTGCCGCTGCCGAACGCCGCGGGCAAGGTGGATCTGCCGCGAATGCTGAGCGTGCTGGGCGAGCGCAACGTGAACGAATTGCACGTCGAGGCCGGCTACAAGCTGAACGGCTCATTGCTGCGCGAAGGCTGCGTCGACGAACTGCTCGTTTATCTCGCACCGAGCCTGCTCGGCATGGACTCGATGAGCATGTTCAATCTGGCCGCGCCCGACCTGCTCGAAGACCGCGTGAGGCTGAATTTCCACACGATCGAGCGGATCGGCGACGATCTGCGCATCCTCGCGCGCTTCGCGCCGACAGCCGCACCCGGGACCGACGCCGTGTCCCCCACCGTTTCGAAATGATCAAGGACTAGAACGATGTTTACAGGAATCGTCGCGGCAGTGGGCCGCATCGAATCAGTCAAGCCGCTTGGCACGGGCGGCGACGCGGGCGTGCGCCTGAACGTCGATGCGGGCGACCTCGACCTCGCCGATGTACAGCTCGGCGACAGCATCACGATCCAGGGCGCCTGCATGACGGTGGTCGCGAAGACCGCTCATTCGTTCGAAGTCGACGTGTCGCGCGAAAGCCTGAACCGTACGGCCGGTCTCGGCGAAACCGGAGAGGTCAATCTCGAGAAAGCGCTGCGCGCGCATGACCGGCTCGGCGGGCATATCGTGTCCGGACACGTCGACGGGCTCGGCACCGTCACACGTTTTGCGCCGGTTGGTGAATCGCACGAGCTGCGGATTCTGGCGCCGCGCGAGATTGGCCGTTATCTCGCTTACAAGGGGTCGATTACGGTCAATGGTGTGAGCCTGACCGTGAATTCCGTCCAGGATCGCGACGATGGCTGCGAGTTTTCGATCAATCTGATCCCGCACACCGTGCAAGTGACGGCGCTCAAGCATCTGCGCGATGGCGTGCGGGTGAATCTGGAGATCGATCTGATTGCGCGGTATGTGGAGCGGATGCTCAATGCGCCGCGCGATGGCGATCAATCGGCAAGGTAACTCCGTTCCGGCGATCGTCTACGCGCCGCCCGCCGCTACGCCTACTCCGACGCATCAGCCATGACACCCGACTCGTCACTCGCCCACGCCAAAGCGCGCCATCTCGCGGGCGACCTGCCCGCCGCTCGCGCGCTCTACGAAACCGCACTGGCTGAACAACCCGAGAACGCCGACATCCGGCTACGCCTCGGCATACTCGAACTACAGTGCGGCGACGGCGAACGCGCGCTGGCACAGCTCGACCGCGCGATCGCGCTTGCTCCATACGACGTGCGTCATCGTGGGATGCGCGCTCACGTGCTTCACTCGCTCGGCCGCTTCGCGCAGGCCGCCGCGACGCTGCGCGAAGCGATCACGCTCGATCCGGCGGACGCCGAGCTGCATGCGGCGCTCGGCAATGCGCTCCAGGCGCAGGCCGATCACCACGCTGCGATCGATGCGTACACGTCGGCGCTCGCGCGCGATCCAGCCAACGCCGATGCCGCCAGCAATCTCGGCAACAGCCACCGGCAACTGGGCGCGTTCGACGCAGCCGGGCGCGCTTACCGGGCCGCCCTCGCCGTACAGCCCGCACATGCGCTCGCGCTCACGCAACTTGGCACACTGCTCGACGAACAGGGTCAGCACGACGAAGCGCTCGCGTTGCTGCGCGAAGCCGTGCGCGTCGATCCACGCGCGCCGGCAGCACTGATCAACCTCGGCGTCGCGCTGTGCGGCCGGCGCGCGTTCGGTGAGGCCGCAGACGTGCTCGCGCAAGCGGTCACGCACGCGCCATTGAACGCCGACGCCGCGTACAACCTCGGCAACGCGCTACAAGGCCTGGGCCGGCCCGCGGACGCGGTGACACAGCTCCGTCGCGCCACCACGCTATCCCCCGATCATGCCGATGCGTTCAACAATCTCGGCAACGTGTGCGTGCTGCTCGGCGAAACGGGCGCGGCCGCCGATGCCTACGACGCCGCGCTACGCGTGCGTCCCGGCTTCGTCGCCGCTCATAACAACGCCGCGAATCTGCGGCGCTCGCTCGGCCTCTACGACGAAGCGATCGCCCATCTGCGCCTCGCGCTCGCGAGCGACGCACGGCACTCCGCCACGCACAACAATCTCGGCAACGTGCTGAAGGACAGCGGCGCCCTCGACGACGCAATCGACTGCTACCGGCAAGCGATCGCCTGCGATCCGCACAATGCGCTCGCTCACAGCAATCTCGTCTACGCGCTGAATTTCCAGGCCGAAAGCGCCGACATCGTGCTCGCGGAAGCCCTCGACTGGTCGGCCCGACACGAGCCGCGCGACCACGCTCGGCCTGCGCGCCCGCGCGCGGCCCGGGAGCGCCTGCGCGTCGGCTATATCGGCGCGGACTTCCGCGACCATTGCCAGGCGCTCTTTCTCGTGCCGCTCCTCGCGCACCACGATCGCACGGCGTTCGAGATCACCTGCTATGCGAGCGTCGCGCGGCCCGACGCCCTGACGCAGCGCCTCGCCGGCTACGCCGAGCGCTGGCGCGACGTGCATGGCATCGACGACGCGCAACTCGCGCAGCAAATCCGCGACGACGAAATCGACATCCTCGTGGACCTGACGATGCACATGGCAGACGGAAGACCCGCGTTATTCGGGCGCCGACCCGCGCCGGTACAGGCAACATGGCTCGCGTATCCCGGTACCACGGGACTGGCGTCGATCGATTTCCGCCTGACCGACCCGTATCTCGATCCACCCTCACACGACCATTTTTATCGCGAGCGCTCGATCCGGCTCGCCGACTCGTTCTGGTGCTACGACCCGCTCGCCGACGAACCGGCGGTGACAGTGCCGCCGGCGCTTGCCGCGGGCCACGTCACGTTCGGCTGCCTGAACAATCCATGCAAGCTGACCGACCGCACACTGCGGCTTTGGGCCGGCGTGTTCGCGCGACTACCCAACGCGCGCCTGATCGCCCTGGCGCCGCAGGGTTCAGGGCGCGCCCAGCTTGTCGAGCGGATGCGCGCGAACGGTATCGACATTACGCGAGTCGATTGCGTGCCGTTCCGGCGCCGCGCCGACTATCTCGCCTCCTATCACGCGATCGACATCGCGCTCGACACGTTCCCGTACAACGGCCACACGACGACACTCGACGCGCTGTGGATGGGCGTGCCGGTCGTCACGCGCGTCGGACAAACGGCGGCGGGCCGCGGAGGACTGTGCCAGCTCGCGAATCTCGATCTGCATGCGCTCGCGGCCGACAGCGACGCGGCGTTCGTCGAAACGGCCGTCGCGCTCGCGCGCGACCTGCCCCGTCTCCAGACGTTGCACAAGGAACTGCGCGGCCGGATCGAGCGCTCCCCACTGATGGACGGCGCGCGCTTCGCACGACAGCTCGAAGCAGCCTACCGACGCATGTGGCGCGACGTATAGACCAGGGGTTTGAAGGGCGCTTCAGAAAGATTCCGCCCGCACCTGCGACTTCAGATCGAGCAAGCCTTCTTCATGCGTCGCTAACGACTCCTCGAGACGCCGCGCGAGTTTCATCAACTGCGCGATCGACGCACGGCACCGTTGCGCGGCATTGCCGGAAAGACTCAGTACGCACTCGCGAATCGCGTGGCTGAGCGCGGCGTGAAGGCGTCCGTAGTCGATACCCGCAACCTCGCACATTGGCCCATTCGGACCCGCGCGCTCGATGACGATATCGTCGAAACCGACATCGTCATCGAGCTTGATTCGCGCAAGCGAAGCGTCGGGCTTGATCACATAATCGCCCAACAGCCGGTCTGCCTCGCGACCAAACAGCTCGAATATCGATTGCGACAGCGCGTTGCACAGCCCCATCACGTCTTGCGTTGCCGCATGCGTATCGAGCAACGCGGGCAGCGTCGGCACGATGCCGCGCCATACCGCGTTGGCGAGCTGCTCCTGCTGTTGTTCGAGCTTCGCGAGCTCGGCTCGCGACGACTCGCCCAGTTCGGCAAGCAACGGCAGCACGTGGCTTTGCAAGCGGCCGAGCACGTTCTCTTCCAGATGATGCAGAAGCACCTCAGCCCGCTTGCGCCGCTTATAGGCGAGCGCCGGTCCGGTGATGTCGAGCAACGCGGCATAGAGCCGCTCGAAGCCCGCGTCGGTCATGGCCGCCGCCGTCTGCCCTGCCTCGCGCGCCACATACGCGGAGATCGACACCGGCGGTTTCAGCAGCGCCTTGTCGACGCTCATCGCCACAAGCTTGTCTTCGGCACGCACCTTGACGTCGTGCTCCTGCAGCGCGCGACGCGGCGCGCTCTTGTTGCGCAGACATTTGACGAGCTCGCCGTCGACTTCGTCTTCCTCGTACTCGTCGCTGCGAGTGACGACCGGCAGCAGCGGCTTGTTCCTGTGCAACTCGCGGCCGAGCTCGTCGAGCTCCTGCACCTGGCCCGGCGAGGTGGAACTGGTCAGCCACAACACACCGTCGGCGCTATCGGTGAAGCGCTGCGTCAATGCGGCGTTTTCCGGCGTCACAGAATGCAATCCCGGTGTGTCGAGCAGCACGAGCTTTGCGCCGAGACGGATACCTTGCAGCCGCGACGTCGTTTCGGTCGCGCCTTCCGTGAAGGGCTCCGGCGTTTCGTCGACGCGGCCCGCGTCGACGTGGAAATACTGCACGCTCCGGTCGTGCGCGGCGAAGCGCTCGGCGAGGAAATTGCAGAACGAGCTTTTGCCCGCATTGAACTTGCCGAATACGAGCAGCAATGCCTGATCGTTGAAATGGTCGGCGAGGTGCTGGGCCGCTTCGAGGCTGGACCACTGTTGCGTCCACGCGCGCACGCTGTCGCGCACGAGCGTGTTGATCGTGTCGGCCTGGATGGCCAGCGCGCTGTTTGCGTGCAGGCCGCCCCACGTCAACCCGTCTGTTTGCAGATCGGCATTCAGCTTCGCGAGCCAGTCGTTCAGTGCATGCAGCAGCGCGTCGATATCCTGAGCGATGAAGTCGAATGCATCGACTTCGGCGATGAAGCGTTGCTCATGGCTCGCGTCGGCTTTCATGCTCGCGCCTCGAGGATCCGCATCGCGGCCGCAGCGTGGTCCGATGCGGCGATTGCCGCTTGCGTATCCGCGATTTGCGCGGCCAGCGCCTTGCGCTCAGCGGACAGCTCGTAGTAGTGCGTGAACTCGCGTTGCATGCGCTCGCGTCCCGTCGCTTCGCAGAACATCCGGCGCAGATCCTTGCGGAACTTCACCGACACGCCCATCACCGCGATCATCACCGAGTTCAGGCTTCTCGCCGCGGTGTGCTGCTCCGTAGGCAGACCGATGACGCCATAGCCGGCCAGCATCGCATCGATCTCGATGCACGCGCGCGAGTACGCGATCTGGATGTGCGCGCGCTCCAGTTTGCCCGCGGTGATCGCGTAGGCATCCTTCGCGGTATCCGGCACGATCGCGTGATCGGTGCCAAGCGCATTCAACATCGCGTCGATGTCGCCGCTGACCTTGCCGATGACGGTCGCGAGACTCCGATCGAAGTCCTGCCTTTGTTGTTGCTGAGTTTTGCGCAGAATGTCCAGCGACGTCTGCCGTGCCGCACGCAGCTGTTGCAGCTCATCGCGGATTTCACCGGACAGCAGCGCGGTTTCGCGCGCGCGCGCATCCGGCACGCGCGCGAGTTCCACGTGCAGCGCCGCCTGCAACGCGGGGATGCCGCTCTTTTCCAGCAGCAGTTTCTTGCCGCCGTCGAGCCCTTTGCGATGCCGCATCGACGACACCGCATTCAATGCGATGTTGGGCATCTGCCGCTCGATCGCGTCGCCGATTTTCTGCAACGCGGTATCGTCGGCAAGCTGGTCGACTTGCGACAGGACGAACAGCGTTTGCCGTCCGGTCCTGATGCGATCGGCGTCGAGCTCGGTCAACAGCGTCAGTTCCTTCGCATCGAGTTCGCCCTCTTTCGCGGCGTGCACGAACAGGCGAATGTCGGACTTGAGCCACGCGGCGCGCAACGCTTCGCGGTCGTCGCCGCTGCCGACGTCGGCGTCGAGTCCCGGTGCGTCGAGCCAGCGTACTCCCTGATGCACGCTATCGGACAGGCACACCGTTTCGCGCCGGTCAGACACCGCGAACGCATCGCGGCCCAGCAGCTCGTTGAGCAGGCTGCTCTTGCCGTGGTTGTACTTGCCGACGACGGTGACGACGGGTTCGCTGTCGTCGATCAGAATCAGCAGGCGCGCCAGATCGTGAGCCCGATCCGGCAGCACGGATGCAACATCGTGGGCTGCCTGCTCACGAATTTTGCTCGACACCGTCGACTCCTCAACGCTTCAGGGATTCGGCCAGCAGAATTGCCGGCCGTTGGCATCGAAAGGCGGCGGCCGTGTCGCCACGGCGCCGCCTCGTGCGATTACGCTTCGGCCGAAGCGCGCAGACGATAGACGAGCTGGTTGTCCTTACCCTGGACCAGCGGCGTGATCGTGAAGTTGAACTCGATGTCCTTGTACGCATCGGCCTTCAGGCCCAGCGCCGCGCCACCGGTTTTCTCGACGACCGGCGGAATCAGCTCTTCGCGCGTGGCATACGCGAAGTCGTCCCAGATCAGCGGATCGCCTTCGATGTTGAACTGCGTAGTCAGCTTGCGATGGTTGTCGCTCGTGACGAAGAAGTGCACGTGCGCCGGACGGTTGCCGTGACGGCCCAACACGTTCAGCAGTTGCTGCGTCGCGCCTTGCGGCGGGCAGCCGTAACCCACCGGCATCAACGTGCGGAATTCGTACTTGCCGTCGGCGCCGGTCTTCACCGCGCCGCGCAGGTTGAATTCGCTCTGCGCGCCGGTCGGATCGAAGTGCGAGTAGAAACCCTTCGAGTTCGCGTGCCAGCATTCGACGAGCGCGCCTGCGACCGGCTTGCCGTCCATATCCTTGACCGTGCCGTGGATCACCAGCGGGCCCGCGTCTTCGTCAGCGTTGATGTCGATCTTCGACGCGCCATCGCGCACCGTCGCGCCGGCCACATACAGCGGGCCTTCGATCGTGCGCGGCGTGCCGCCTTCGAGTCCGATCTGCCTGTCGGCGGCGTCCATGCGGACGTCGAGGTACTTTTCGAGGCCGAGGCCGGCCGCGAGCAGCGCCGCTTCGCCGTCCTGACCCAGCTTGTTCAGATAGTTGATACCGGCCCAGACTTCGTCCGGCGTGATATCGAGGTCATCGATCGCCTTGAACAGGTCGCTCACCAGACGGAAAACGATCTGCTGGAAACGTGCGTCGCCGTTGCCGGCATCGACGTTGGAAGCGGCTTTCAGCAGGTCCTGCACTTCTTTGGTTTCAAAAACTTTGACGCTCACGATGACTGTCTCCAGTTTGTATTGGGGAAAAATGGCGATAGATGCGCTCGCCTTAAATGCGCCTGGCCGCTGGGCTCAGATGTCGTCGTCCCGAATCGACGACAGGTGACGACACAGAGGCGTCACCGAAATCTTCATGTACGGGAACAAAGGCAAGCCGGACAGAATGTCATGCAGTTCGGCGTTGCTCTCTACATCGAAGATGCTGTAATTCGCGTACTCGCCAACGAGGCGCCAGATATGACGCCACTTGCCGCTACGCTGGAGGTCCTGCGAGTAAGCCTTCTCGCGCGTTTTGATTTCGTTGGCCACGTCGGCCGGCATGTCAACCGGCAGGTTCACGTCCATTCGTACATGGAAAAGCATGGTTGAATCCTCCTGATCGGAATCCGTTTAGCGGGTGACCTTCATCAGCCCGTCCCGGGTGAATCGCCTGACTTTCTCTTCGTCTAGTTCGATGCCAAGACCCGGGCCGTTCGGCACAGTCAGCTCGAAGTCGCTGTAGTCGAGCGGCGTGGTCAGAATCTCTTCGGTGATGAGCAATGGCCCGAACAGCTCGGTGCCCCATTGCAGATTCGCGAAGCTCGCGAACAGATGCGCCGACGCCACCGTGCTGAACGCGCCTTCAAGCATCGTGCCGCCGTACAGCTCGATGCCGGCGGCATCGGCGATCGCGGCCACGCGCTGCGCGGCGAACAGGCCACCGCTCTGTTCGATCTTGATCGCGAACACGTCGGCGCCGCCATTCTTCGCGATCTCGAACGCGCTTTCCGGGCCTTGCAGGATTTCGTCGGCCATCAGCGCAACCGGGAAGCGACGCATCAGCCGCGCAAGCGCCGCGGCGGACGCGACCGGCTGCTCGACCAGATCGCAACCCGCGTCGGCCAGCGCCGGAATCGCCCACGCGGCCTGCGTCTCGCTCCACGCCATGTTGACGTCGACGCGCACCGCGGCGCGCTCGCCCACAGCCTTCTTGATGTCGGCGACGTGCTTGATGTCGGTCTTCAGTTCCTTCGCGCCGATCTTCAGCTTGAAGACCTTGTGGCGACGCACGTCGAGCATATGCTCGGCTTCGGCGATGTCCTTCGCGGTGTCACCCGACGCGAGCGTCCACGCGACCGGCAGACGCTCACGACGACGGCCGCCGAGCAGCTCGCTCACCGGCACCCCGAGGCGCTTGCCCTGCGCGTCGAGCAGCGCAGTTTCGAGCGCGCTCTTCGAGAAATGATTGACCTTGACCAGCTTGCCGAGGTGCGCCATCAGCGCCTGGATTTGAGTCGCATCCTTGCCGATCATCGCCGGAGCGAAGTAGGCGTCGATTGCGAGTTTCATCGCTTCGGGGCTTTCCGGGCCGTAGGCCATGCCGGCGATCGTGGTGCCTTCGCCGATGCCGACGATGCCGTCGCTGCAGTACACCTTGACCAGCATCAGCGTCTGCCCGTACATCGTGGCGACCGACAACTTGTGAGGGCGGATCGTCGGCAGATCGACGAGGCGGGTTTCGATGCGTTCGATGGTCGCGAGTGTCATGGCGGGTGCGGCGAGAGGTGAGTTCATTGCATGTTTTTATACCCCTCGCCCGTTTGGCCAGTCCAATACTTTTCCTGTCCTTTTTCATACCTGCAAGGTATGGTTGGACCAGGAAGGCCGGTCTTTCTATGGATTTTGCATTGCACCATGCACGACATGCATTGAAAAACAGGTCATTTTCGCGCGCCAAACATGATCTGCGTCAACCTTCGATGCATGCAGAGCATGTTGTGTGAGCCGCACCGACCCCCTCGCCCACGGTTTCGACGAGCGTAGCAACCTTGCCAGGCTCATCAGCAGTCGGCCAAACGGCCTAGGTCATCTGGCGGAGGCGACTTGGACACGCGCGTGGCGTAAAATACGCGCTTTCCCGAAAATCTCGCCAACATGACGCTCGCCTCCACCCAAGAGATCATTGCCGAACTGAAAGCCGGCCGGATGGTGATTCTCGTCGACGAAGAAGACCGCGAAAACGAGGGCGACCTCGTGATCGCCGCCGAGTTTGTCACGCCGGAAGCGATCAATTTCATGGCTCGCTACGGTCGCGGCCTGATCTGCCTGACGCTGACCCAGGAACGCTGCAAGCAGCTCAATCTGCCGCTGATGACCTACCGCAACGGCACGCAGTACGGTACCGCGTTCACGATCAGCATCGAAGCGGCCGAAGGCGTGACGACCGGCATCTCGGCAGCCGACCGCGCTCGCACGATCGCCGCCGCCGTCGCGCCCGACGCAAAAGCGGAGCACATCGTGCAGCCGGGCCATATCTTCCCGATCATGGCCCAGCCGGGCGGCGTGCTGGTGCGAGCAGGCCATACGGAGGCCGGCTGCGACTTCACGAGGCTCGCCGGTCTCACGCCGGCTGCGGTGATCTGCGAAGTGATCAAGGACGACGGCACGATGGCGCGCCTGCCCGACCTGCTCGAGTTCGGCAAGGAGCATGGTCTGAAGACCGGCACGATCGCCGATCTGATTCACTATCGCAGCCGCACCGAATCGATCGTCGAGCGTATCTGCGAACGCACCATGCAAACCGCGCACGGCGCGTTCCGCGCGGTCATGTATCTCGACCAGCCGAGCGGCCAGCCGCATATCGCGCTGGTGCGCGGCACACCGACGCCCGAGCACGACACGCCGGTGCGCGTGCACGAGCCGCTTTCGGTGCTGGATCTGCTCGAAGTCGGCGAATCCACCCATTCATGGACGCTGGATGCGGCCATGAAAGAGATCGCGGAGCGCGATCTCGGCGTGGTCGTGCTGCTGAACTGCGGCGACTCGAAAGACCATCTGATCGACGTCTTCAAGGCGTTCGACTCGAAGGAAAAAGCCGACGCGCTGAAGCGCCGGCCGGTCGACTTCAAGACCTACGGCATCGGCGCGCAGATTCTGCGCGAACTCGGCGTCGGCAAGATGCAGGTGCTGTCGAACCCGCGCAAGCTCGGCAGCATGTCGGGTTATGGTCTCGAAGTCACGGGCTTCATTCCGATGCCCGGCAGCATCACGCAAGTCCCGCACGGCTGATCCGGCCACTCACGCGCCTCGCGCCCACTCAAACACTACGGAATTCACATGGAAATCGGACAATACCAACCGAATCTCGACGGCGACGGACTGCGCATCGGCATCGTCCAGGCGCGTTTTAACGAACCCGTCTGCAACGGCCTCGCGGACGCCTGCATCGAAGAACTCGAACGCCTCGGCGTGACCGGCGAAGACGTGCTGCTCGTCACGGTGCCGGGCGCTCTGGAAATCCCGCTTGCGCTGCAAAAGCTCGCGGAAAGCGCGCAATTCGACGCACTGATCGCGCTCGGCGCGGTGATCCGCGGCGAGACGTACCACTTCGAGCTCGTGTCGAACGAAAGCGGCGCGGGCATCACGCGCATCGGTCTCGACTTCGGCATTCCGGTCGCGAACGCAGTGCTGACCACCGAGAACGACGAGCAGGCCGTCGCGCGCATGACCGAGAAGGGTCGCGACGCCGCCCGCGTGGCTGTCGAAATGGCGAACCTCGCGGTCGCGCTCGAGCAGCTCGGTGGCGATGACGACGAAGAAGAAGACGAAGACGACGAGGAAGAAGCATGAAGAGCGCACGCCGACGCTCCCGCGAACTGGCCACGCAGGGGCTTTACCAGTGGCTGCTGTCGGGCTCGCCCGGCGGTGAGATCGACGCGCAACTGCGCGGCGCGCAAGGTTACGACAAGGCCGATCACGAGCACCTGGACGCGATCCTGCATGGCGTGATGCGCGATTCCGAGGCGCTTTCGGCCGCGATCGCGCCGTGCCTCGACCGTCCGATCGATCAGCTGTCGCCGGTCGAGCGAGCGGTGCTGCTGGTCGCCGCGTTCGAACTGAAGAATCATGTCGACATTCCGTACCGCGTGGTCATCAACGAAGCGGTCGAACTGACGAAGACGTTCGGCGGTTCGGACGGCTACAAGTACGTGAACGGCGTGCTTGACAAGCTCGCGGCGCAAATGCGCGCCACCGAAATGCAGGCAGCCCGCAAGGGCTGAGCGCAGCGTGCGAGGGGTCCATGCCGCGCATTGGGCCCCTGCCGCGCCGCACTGCACCGGGCGAAGAACCTCAATCGCCCGCAAGGACGCCGCCTCGCACACTAATGAACGCATCAGCGCATCATGGGATGTGCGGGCGCCGTCCCGCTTCTGCTTCTGAACTGGATTTGACCGTATGAACTCCGTGACCGAACCTCTCGTGCGGCTTGCCGCGCGCGTCGATGCCATCCAGCCTTTCTACGTGATGGAACTGGCCAAGGAGGCCGCGCTGCTCGAACGCGAGGGGCGCGACATTATTCACATGGGCATCGGCGAGCCGGATTTCACCGCGCCCGAGCCGGTCATCGAGGCAGCCGCGAGCGCACTGCGCCGCCGCGTCACCCAGTACACGAACGCGCTCGGCGTGCACGCGCTGCGCGACGCGATTTCCGCGCATTACGCCGAGTGCTACGGCGTCGACGTCGATCCGGCGCGGATCGTGGTCACAGCGGGCGCGTCGGCCGCGCTCCTGCTCGCGTGCGCGGCGCTCGTCGATCGCGACGACGAAGTGCTGATGCCCGACCCGTGCTATCCGTGCAACCGCCATTTCGTGATCGCCGCCGAAGGCAAGCCGGTGATGGTGCCAAGCGGCCCGGCCGAGCGCTTCCAGCTGACCGCCGCCGACGTTGAGCGCCTGTGGAGCGAGCGCACCCGCGGCGTGCTGCTCGCGTCGCCGTCGAATCCGACCGGCACGTCGATCGAGCCGGCCGAGCTCGAACGCATCGTCAAGGCCGTGCGCGCGCGCGGCGGCTTCACGATCGTCGACGAGATCTACCAGGGACTGAGCTACGACGCGAAGCCGGTCTCGGCGCTGTCGTTCGGCGACGACGTGGTCACCGTCAACAGCTTCTCGAAGTACTTCAACATGACCGGCTGGCGCCTCGGCTGGCTGGTCGTACCGCCCGCCATGGTCAGCGCGTTCGAAAAGCTCGCGCAGAACCTGTTCATCTGCGCATCGGCGCTCGCGCAGCACGCGGCGCTTGCCTGCTTCGAGCCGGAGACGATCGCGATCTACGAAGCGCGGCGCCTCGAATTCAAGCGACGTCGCGACTTCATCGCCCCGGCGCTCGAATCGCTCGGCTTCTCGGTGCCGGTGATGCCCGACGGCGCGTTCTACGTGTATGCGGACTGTCGCGGCGTCACCCATCCGGCGGCCGGCGACAGTGCGGCGCTCACGAGGGCGATGTTGCACGATGCCGGCGTCGTGCTGGTGCCAGGGATGGACTTCGGCACGCACGCGCCTAAGGACTACATCCGGCTGTCGTATGCGACCGCGTATCCGAAGCTCGAAGAGGCAGTCGAGCGCCTGGCGAAACTGTTTGGGCGACACTGAGGCCTTGGGTCGGCGGGCAGCTGACCTGCCAGACACAAAAAAAAGGACACTCGCGAGTGTCCTTTTTTCTTCATGCGGTCGCTCGGCAGAGCCTAACTCAAGCTCCCATCTCCGAGGCCGACGCCACATGAGGCGTCGAACTGGCGCTCGAGTCGTCCTGATCGCCCGACTGCGTGTGCACCGCCGACGTTGCCGAGTTCAGCGCATGACCGCCCTGCAACGTGACCTGCACGCGCTTGCCGTTGCCGCCGCTCGTCACAGCGGCCGACGCCGGCGTGGCCGACGCGGTCAGCACCGGGGCCTGCGGCGCATTGATCGGCACCTTGCGACCACGCGCGACGTCGCGCAGACGACCGCGTTCGGCCATCACCTTCGCACCGTAGCCGCCGTCGTCCGGAGTGCTCGAGCCGACGTAGAGGCGCAGGCCGCCCGGCAGCGAGCCGCCGCGCGCGATGCAATCCTTCAGCACGAGCGCGCCGACCTTGATGTTCGCGAGCGGTTCGAGCGCCGCGCTCTGGCCGCCGAAATACTGGAATTTGTCCGAATGCACCTTCGACATCACCTGCATCAGGCCCTGCGCGCCAACACCACTCTCGGCGTACGGGTTGAAGCCCGATTCGATCGCCATCACGGACAGCAACAGCAGCGGATCGAGGCCGACTTCGCGGCCGGTGTCGAACGCGGCCTTCACGAGCTCGCTGACGGGCTCCTGAGCGACGCGATAACGCCGCGCCAGGTACGACGCGACGAGATCCTGCTCGTGGCTTGAGACCAGCACGCGGTCATCGCGCGCATCGGCGGAAACGCGCTGCTGCGGAATCAGACGCGCGAGCGCGCTGACGCCCTGCATCGTGCGCGGATTGAGGCCACTGAGCGCCGCGGCGCTCATGCCAGACGGGACGGAGCTGTCGAACCCGCCGTCGAAGCTGGTGGTGGCCGCCGTGAGGGTCATGCTGCCGTCGTTCGTGCCGTCGGCGGGGTTCGGCATGGTCACCGGATTGGCCGACAGCGATTCGTCGGACGATGGGCTGGCGTTTCTGGCCGGTCCGATGGCCGGCAGCGGATTGCCTTGCAGCAAGCGGGCGGGACCCGCCTGCACGGCGGCGGAAATGACCGGCATCAGACGCGCGGCGAGCGCGCCGCGCCAGGTCGGCATCAGCCACAGTGCGAGAGCCAACACCACGGCGATACCGCCGACAATGCTGAACAGGTGATGACTCAGTCGCGTCCCGCGGCGCAGCGCACCGCGCACAACCTGCGCAATACGCTCATCGGGACGCCACGATAACCAGGCGTTCATTCAGATCTCCCATCTTGCATGATCCGCGAACTCCGCCGGGACAAATCAGGCGGTACAGCGTGCTCGCAGAGTCAAGACATCGCGTGCTCTCTGGTTGGGCAGCAGCGATGCCGGGAAAACGGCAACAAATACCGTCTGGGGAACCATTTCAAAACAGCCCACACATACTCGATGCATGCCGGGCTCGGCTCCCACGCGAAAAACCAGCGTTGGTGGACGCTAGTGAGGGACTTCAATAAGGCCGTTCCACCCTGCAGGGAAGTAAAACGGTGACGCGTTGCGTCTTAGGACCGGGGGCGACGGTAAAAAGGTTAACGCCACTACAACCAATGTGGACGGATTCTATGCACGGTTTTATAGATCGTCAACACTATAGAATGCAACAATTATAACTATTTGTTATTATGAACAGTGTTCAGTCGGCCGAGAACCGCGCTCTACACGCGTTTTGAGCGATCCGACCCTGGCTGTTTGGGATAGGCGATTTGGTTGATCTACGTGCGCTAGCTAACGCATGTAAAATCGACAATCGTTTTTTTGCGCCAGACAGGTACCACCGCCGTTCCTCCTGCGCTCCCAGTCCAATGCGCCGCGCATGCGGCCTGAACCGTCACAGATGAAATACAAAGACCTGCGCGATTTCATCGGCCGCCTCGAGACGATCGGTGAACTGCGCCGAATCTCGCAACAGGTATCGCCGAATCTCGAAATGACCGAACTGTGCGACCGCGTGCTGCGCGCGCAAGGGCCGGCTCTGCTGTTCGAGAACACGGAGCGGCATGCGTTCCCGGTGCTCGGCAATCTGTTCGGCACGCCGCGCCGCGTCGCGCTCGGCATGGGCATCGATGCCGAAGCGGGCGAAGGCGACCAGGCGGCGCTCGAATCACTACGCGACGTCGGCCGGCTGCTCTCCGCGCTGAAGGAACCCGAACCGCCGAAAGGGCTTAGGGACGCGGGCAAGCTGCTGTCGCTGGCGAAGGCGGTGTGGGACATGGCGCCGAAGACGGTCAGCTCGCCACCCTGTCAGGAAATCGTCTGGGAGGGCAACGATGTCGACCTCGCCAAACTGCCCATTCAGACCTGCTGGCCCGGCGATGCCGGACCCCTGATTACCTGGGGCCTGACCGTCACAAAAGGGCCAAATAAGAGCCGACAAAACTTAGGTATCTATCGCCAGCAACTGATCGGACGTAACAAACTGATCATGCGCTGGCTCGCGCATCGCGGCGGCGCGCTCGATTTCCGTGAGTTCGCGCTGAAAAATCCCGGCAAGCCCTATCCGGTGGCCGTCGTGCTCGGCGCCGACCCGGCGACAATACTCGGCGCGGTCACGCCGGTGCCCGACACGCTGTCCGAATATCAGTTCGCCGGCCTGCTGCGCGGCGGGCGCACCGAGCTCGCGAAGTGCATCACGCCGGGTGTCGACGGTCTGCAGGTGCCTGCGCGTGCCGAGATCGTGCTCGAGGGCTTCATCTATCCGCAGGAAGGCGCGCCCTCGCCCGCTCCGGCTGGCGCGCCGCCGCGTCCGACGAAGGGTGCCTCGGCCACGTACGAACACGCGCTCGAAGGCCCGTATGGCGACCACACCGGCTACTACAACGAACAAGAATGGTTCCCGGTTTTCACGGTCGAGCGCATCACGATGCGTCGCGACGCGATTTATCACTCCACCTACACTGGTAAACCGCCCGACGAACCCGCGGTGCTCGGCGTCGCGCTGAACGAAGTGTTCGTGCCGCTGCTGCAGAAGCAGTTCACCGAGATCACGGACTTCTACCTGCCGCCCGAAGGCTGCAGCTACCGCATGGCGATCGTGCAGATGAAGAAGAGCTATCCCGGCCACGCAAAACGCGTGATGTTCGGCGTGTGGAGCTTTCTGCGGCAGTTTATGTATACCAAGTTCATCGTCGTCGTCGACGAGGACGTCAATATCCGCGACTGGAAGGAAGTGATCTGGGCGATCACGACGCGGGTCGACCCGACGCGCGACACGGTGCTGGTCGACCGCACGCCGATCGACTATCTCGATTTCGCGTCGCCGGTGGCCGGGCTCGGCTCGAAAATGGGACTCGACGCGACCAACAAGTGGCCGGGCGAAACCGACCGCGAATGGGGTCGCCCGATCGTGATGGACGACGCGGTCAAACAGCGTGTCGATAGCTTGTGGAACGAGTTGGGCCTCGGCCTGTAACGCTCGCCGGACAACACAATCAATAACGGATGGAGCGCTAGCGGGGATGCACGCTTTTTCAATGATGTCGGACGGATTTTTTCTGTCGCTGTCGCTGTGCCTCGATATCGGTCTCGTCAACGTCGCGATCATTTCGCTGACGCTATCGCACGGCTTCCGGCCGGGCTTCTGGCTCGGCCTCGGCTCATGCGTCGGCGACCTCATTTACGCGGCGCTCGCGCTCGCGGGCATGGCCGCGCTGCTGCAGTTCGAGTCGGTGCGCTGGGTCGTATGGATCGGCGGTGCGGCGATCCTGCTGTTTCTCACCTGGAAGATGGCGCGTGAAGCGATGGTCCCAGCCACGGCGCCCGCGGTCGCTGGCGACGGCACTGCGCCAGTGCCGCATCGATCCGCATGGCGCGGGTTTCTGCGCGGCGTGCTGCTCGCGGTGTCGTCGCCGTCGGCGATTCTATGGTTCGCGGCAGTCGGCGGCGCGCTGATCGCGAAAGCTGGCGCAACGAGCCCGACGACCGCGTTGATCTTCCTCGGCGGCTTTTTCCTCGGCGGCCTGTGCTGGACGCTTTTTATCTGCGGACTCGGCAGCCACGGCCGCAAGCGCGCCGGCGCCGGTCTGCTGCGCGCGTGTCACGTTCTGTCGGCGCTGCTGTTCGCGTATTTCTCGTACAGCGTGATCGTCAACGGGTATCACGATCTGATCGTGCAGCGCCCCGCGCAAGTGGCAAGCTGAAGCGGCCCACTGAAAAGAAAACGGCTCGCATCGGCGAGCCGTTCTTCCGTCAGGCGACTCGACGTGAGCCGCTCATGCGAGGTATTGCGCGAGCTTCGGCAGGTCGACGTTACCACCGCTCACCACCACGCCGACCCGCTTGCCCTTCACTGGCACGATGCCGTTCAGCACCGCCGCCGCGGCGAGGCAACCGGTCGGTTCGACGACGATCTTCATGCGCTGCGCGAAAAAGCGCATCGTCTCGATCAGCTGCACGTCGCTGACCGTTTCGATTCGCGCGACCAGCTGGCGGATGATCGCGAACGTGTAGTCGCCCAGATGGGTCGAGGCAGCGCCATCGGCGATCGTGCGCGGGGTGTCGATATGGACGATCTCACCGCGCGCGAGCGACTGCTGGCCGTCGTTGCCCGCCTCGGGCTCGATGCCGATCACCGTGCAAGCCGGGCTCAGCGCAGCCGCCGACAACGCGCTGCCGCTGAGCAACCCGCCGCCGCCCAGGCACACGAACAACATGTCGAGCGGACCGGTTTCGTCGATCAGCTCCTTGACCGCGGTGCCCTGCCCGGCGATCACATGCGGATGGTCGTACGGCGGAATCAACGTCATGCCGCGCTCCTCGGCGAGCCGGCGGCCGATTTCCTCGCGGTTTTCCTTGTAGCGGTCGTAGGTGATTACTTCGCCGCCGTAGCCTTTCGTCGCGGCGACCTTGGCCTCGGGCGCGTCGTGCGGCATCACGATCGTCGCGTGAATGCCGGCGAGGCGCGCCGATAGCGCGATCGCCTGTGCGTGATTACCCGACGAATAGGTCAACACGCCCGCTTTGCGCTGCTCCGCGTCGAAATGCGAAATCGCGTTGTACGCTCCGCGGAACTTGAACGCGCCCATGCGCTGGAAGTTTTCGCACTTGACGAAGACCGACGCGCCAGTGCGCTCGTTGAACGTGCTCGACGTCAGAACGGGGGTACGGTGCGCGACGCCTTCGAGACGCGCGGCGGCGTCGAGGACGTCGTCGAAGGTGGGAGCGGGAAGCGCTTGCATCGGCGAAACTCTCCTGAGCGGTGGCGGAACAGCCATTCTCCCAGCTTCACCGGTGCTTTGGAACGGCGCTTGCGCGAAGCGTCAACGCCGTCGCGGAAAACGAAAACCGGCAACGCAAAAGAAAAGCGGCGCAACCCGGCAGATGAGCCGGCGTTACGCCGTCGAGGTTCTCGCGCGCCTCATGCGCGCCCGCGCTTAGCGGCGATAGTAGGGATGCCCGTAGTAGCCGCGATAGCCGTGGTAGTAGCCACGATAATAAGGGTGGCCATACCCGTAGTAGCCGCCGACCACGACCGGAACCGGCGCATAAACCGGCGCGGGCGGCGCGTAGTAGACCGGCGGCGGCGGAGCGTAGTAGACCGGCGGCGGCGCCGCATAAACCGGATAAGCCGGCGCAATCGGCACCCCAACACCGATACCGACGGAAACACCTGCCTCAGCGGCCCCGGCCAGTCCAAGGCCGAGTGCGGCTGCAACGACAAACGGAACGATCTTTTTCACTTCTGCTCTCCTCGAGCGGCCTACCAAGGTCGCCCACTACGCATGCCTCGCATGCTGTTGAACCAATGTATCTAAAAAGCCCCGGCCGAACTGTTCGCATTTGTTGCAAATTGCAATGAGCGACCGGAAGCGGTTTGTCGATCGCCGCGCGCGTTCACCTGCGCACCGCCGCGATGAGGGTGAAATGGGCCGGGAATCAAGGGGTTTGCACGCGACTGACGGAACGCGCGTTACAGGTCTGATCGAACGCGCGTGTCTGAGTTCGCGCATCGGTAATGTTTAATTACAAATTCGCTTCAATCCTGACAGCCGGAAGAAATTTCTCAATAAAAAATGCCCGGCTAATTGATTGAGCCGGGCATTTCTCACCTGCGAAGACCGTGCGCCTAGCCGACCTTCACGTACACGAATTCGCGGGACACGTTCGGTGGCACGTAGGCGCCGCTGATCCGCACGCGCGGCGTCAGGCGCTTCTTCTGATCCCACCAGCGCCGGCGCTGGGCGTGCGTCAGGAACCGCAAGTGCTTTCGGTAAGAAAAAATACTCATCTCGACCCTCCCGAATTTCTGACTGCGAACGAAGTACGGAACTACAACTGCCAAACCGGCTCATCGACCGCTGATCCCTGTCACTCACGATTGTGAGCAGTTTCCAGCCCCGCGGGCGTCGTGCCACCCGATGACCGACCGCGGATGCCATATCGCCCGCAAACTCATCCGACGACAGCTGTCCGACCATGCAAGGGCCGGATCGCGCCCGCGCTTCGCCGGATGCGCGATACTGCTGCTTTCCCGTTCATACGATCCGTCCGGAGCAGGTGACCATGTCCCAGTCTTCCTTGCCGCGCGTCGGCTTCATCGGCGCGGGGCGGCTCGCGCGCTGCCTCGCGCTCGCGTTTGCGCGCGCCGGCTATCCGGTCGCCGCGGTGGCGAGCCGCTCGGCCGATTCCGCGCGCCGGCTCGCCGCCCAGATCGAACACTGCGCGGCCTGCGACGATCCGCAACAAGTCGTCGACGCCGCCGATATCGTTTTTTTAGCCGTTCCCGACGACAGCATCGGTACGACAGCGCACACTCTTCGGTTCGCAAGCGCCGCGGCGAGGCACCACGGCAAAGCGCTCGTGCACTGCAGCGGCGCATCGCCGGTCGAACTGCTCGCACCGGCGCGCGATCAGGGCGCGGCGATCGGCGGCTTTCATCCACTCTATCTGTTTAGCGGCGAGCTTGCCGATCTCGAACGGATCACCGGTTGCTCGGTGACGATCGAGGCCGACGGTGCGCTCAAAGAGACGCTGACCGCGCTCGCACTCGCACTGCGCTGCCATCCGCTGTCCATTCCGCCGGGCGGCCGTATGCTGTATCACGCCGCCGCTCACTACGCGGCGAGCTTCGCGCTATGCAGCCTCGCCGAATGCGTCGCGCTGTGGCGCACGCTCGGCTTCGCCGAAGACGACGCGCTGCGCGCGCTGCTGCCGATGCTCTCCGGCACGATCGAAACCGCGCGCGACAAGGGCCTGCCCGACGCGCTCGCGGGCCCGGTATCGCGCGGTGATACGGGCGTCGTGGAGAAGCAGCTCGCGCTGCTCGAAGGATTCGGCGGCGACCATGCCACGCTGTACGGTCTGCTGACGCGCCGAGCGGTCAACCTCGCCCGGCGTCGCGCCACGCCCCCTGCGGCGATTGAAGCGATCTCCGAAGCTGTGGAAGAATCGCTGGGCCGCTCGCTCAATCAGGCCGCGGCAGGTGCAAGCGTCAAGTAAGCCGTGATAATGTGACGTCCGGCGCGTGAGCGAACCACTCGCGAAACACGCAACCACCCGCGCCGCGCTTCGGGATCAACAGACGAGAACGCACAATGATCAAGGTCAGCATCCTCTATCCGTATCGGGAAAACGGCCGCTTCGACATGGACTACTACTGCGCGACCCACATGCCGCTCGCGGCGAAGCTGTTCGGGCCGGCGTTGAAGGGTTGGTCAGTCGACGCAGGCCTCAACGGGGGGCCGCCGGGCACGCCGCCGCCGTACGTGGCCGCGGGTCACTTCCTGTTCGATAGCGCGGACGACTTCTATAAAGTGTTCAAGCCCGCGTCCGAGCAACTGCTGGCTGACATCCCGAACTACACCGACGGCGGCAACGGCGCCATCCTGATCAGCGAGGTCAGGATTTCCGTGTGATGCCGGACAGACAGCCATCGGGCGGCGGCGCGCAATGGCGTCGCATCCCCGGCTGGCTAACCGGGTAAACCCAGCAAACCGCCGGCGCGCACCGATCGGGCGACGCCGGCAGCCCGCGGCCGGCCGGCGGCCGTCATCAGAAGCATAAGGACACGAGATGTTTGGCGATATCGCCCGTTTTCTGCTCAATACCGTTTTCACGCTGTTCGGCGCGGCATTGCTGTTGCGCGCATGGCTGCAGGTCGTGCGCCTGCCGCCGTACAACCCGGTCTCGAACGCCGTGCTGCAGGCCACCAACTGGATCGTGCTGCCGCTGCGGCGCATCCTGCCGAGCACGCGCAATATCGACTGGGCGAGCGTGGTCGCGACGCTGATCGCCGCGATTATTTACGTGGTGCTGATGATCGTGCTCACCGGCGCCGATCCGCTGACGCTCGTGCCGACGCTGCTGATCGTCGCGGTGCTGACCGCGATCAAGTGGGCGCTCAATCTGATCATCTGGATGACGATCCTGATGGCGCTGCTGTCGTGGCTCAATCCGCGTTCGCCGGCGATGCCGATTCTCTATCAGCTGACCGCGCCGTTCCTGAATCCGCTGCGCCGGGTGTTGCCGAAATTCGGCGGCATCGATCTGTCGCCGATCCTGCTGTTCGTGATCGTGCAGGTGCTGCAGATGGTCGTCACGCGCGCGGCGGTTCAGCTGACTTATTTTGTGATCTGAACTGATCGCGCGGGTAGCTGGGCTGGCGCGCGGCGGTGAGCCGCGCGTCGCGCCTGGGGCGCCGCCGTTTGCGAGAGCATGCGGCGGATCAGAACGTACTCCATTCGTTATCTGCAGTCACCGCCACGCGCTCGCGCGCAGGCGCGGCCACCGCCGGCTGAGGCAACGCCGGCTTGTCGACACGTACGCGCGCGGGCGCCTGCGTCGGCGCGGCCATCGCAAAGCTGCGGCTCTCCCCCGTCCGGAACACCGACACCGTCTCCTTCATTTTGCGCGCCTGCGCTTCGAGCGATTGCGCGGCCGCCGCAGCCTCTTCGACGAGCGCCGCGTTCTGCTGCGTGGTCTCGTCCATCTGCGTGACGGCCTGGCCCACCTGATGGATGCTGCGGTTCTGCTCCTCGGAGGCCGTCGCGATCTCGCCGACGATATCCGACACGCGATGGATCGCGTCCTTGATATCCGCCATCGTCGCGCTGACTTCGGCCGCCTGCTGCGTACCGCCCTCGATGATCGCGACCGATGTCGTGATCATCTCCTTGATTTCCTTGGCCGCGCTGGCCGAGCGCTGCGCGAGGTTGCGCACCTCGCTTGCGACCACCGCGAAGCCGCGCCCCTGCTCGCCCGCGCGCGCGGCCTCGACCGCCGCGTTCAAGGCAAGAATATTGGTCTGGAACGCGATGCCCTCGATCACCCCGGTGATCTCCGAGATCTTCGTCGAGCTGCCGCTGATCTCGCCGATGGTCCGCACCATTCCTTCGACGGCGGTGTTGCCCGCATTCGCGACCTGCGCCGCCTGGGTGGCGAGCGCGCTCGCGTTGCGCGCGTTGTCGCTGTTGCGGCTGACGGTCTGTGTCAACTCCGACATGCTCGCAGCAGTCTGTTCGAGCGACGCGGCCTGCCCTTCGGTTCGCGCGGACAGATCGATGTTGCCGCTCGCAATCTGTTGGGAAGCGATGCTGACCGAGTCGGCGCTTTCGCGGATCGAGCCGATTGCCGTCGCGAGACGCCGCTGCATGTTCGCGACCGCGCGCACGATGCTGTGCTCGTCGGTGCTGTCGGTGTGCAGGCGCTGGCACAGGTCGCCGCCCGCGATCTGCTCGACGATTTTCGCGACTTCTGCCGGTTCGCCGCCGATCTGCCGCACGACCGCGCGCGTCACCAGCAGCCCGAGGCCGATCGCAATCGCGACGCCGACGACCGCGCAGCTGCCGATCCACCACGTCATCGAGCGAACCAGTTCGACGCCGTTGGCGACGCGCTGTCTGGCCAGTTCGTCGCGTACATCCGACAGCTTGATCATCAGCGTGCGCAGCTTGACGTGCAGCGGGTCGGTGGTCGATTTGAGTTCGGCGAGCGCGCCGGTCTGATCGCCCTGGTCGGCAAGCGCCATCACCTTCGCGACCGAAGTCATATAGGCCGGATAGGCAGCGTCGAAGTCGCCTAGCAACTGCCTCTGCGCATCGGTGGTCGCGTGCTTGCGCTCGTAGTCGAACGCCGACAGGATCGCCGCTTCACCGCCGTGATTCAGGCGCACCGTATCGGCGCGGCCGGCCGGCTCCGGATTCAGGATGTACGAATAGAGGCGCCGGAAATGCGAGGCCGCCTGCCACGCGGCGGTGCCGTCGTCGCGCACCGGCACGAATTCGCGATCGTACATTTCGGTTTGCATCGTCGCGACTTCGCGCACCTTGAGCACGCCGACCGTGCCGACGATAGCCGTCACGAACGCGCACAGCATCAACGAGCCGACAAGCTTCTGGCTCAGCTTCAGACTGGAAAACCACTGCATCTTGGGAAATTCTCTTGATCGGGAGGGGGGATCGCCGGGTTCGCGCTGGCTTCCGGTTGCGAAAGCGCACGGTGTTTGGCACCAGTCGGGATAACGGCAGGTGAACACGGAATCTGGAGGCTTCGCGAACCCGCCAAGGCGCTCCGACAAGCTCACCTGGAGAGATAGCCTTCCGACGCCGGCATCTGGACCATACCCCTGCCCAAACGACCCAAAAGCCTGTAAAATCGCGAGTTCTGCGGGCGTCGTATAATGGTAATACCCTAGCTTCCCAAGCTAGAGCCGTGGGTTCGATTCCCATCGCCCGCTCCACTTTCCGGCTGAGTGTTCAGCGGAATCCAGCAAGAGCCGCCTCCCTGAAGGCGGCTTTTTTGTAGTGGCAACGGCCCGGCACAGCGCGCAAGCCGCGCAGCCCTCACCCTTGCAGCAGCATCGACAATGATCCACGATCCAAACGACTCCGGCCTGCCGGACGACTCCTCTACGTCTGCGAGCGCAGCCGCCGACCAGCCCACCGGCAACGAGCCAAACACGCTGTATCACCGCCGCATCCGCAGCTTCGTCACGCGCGCGGGTCGCGTATCGACCGGCCAGCGCCGTGCGCTCGACGAGTTTGGTCCGCGCTTCGTCGTGCCCTATGCGCCGCAGCAGCCCGACTGGACCGCTGTGTTCGGCCGCGAAGCCCCACGCGTGCTGGAGATCGGCTTCGGGATGGGCGCCACCACGGCAGAGATCGCCGCTCACCGTCCCGGCGACGACTTCCTCGGCGTCGAAGTCCACGAGCCAGGCGTCGGCGCATTGCTGAAGCTGATCGGCGAACAGTCGCTGACGAACATCCGCATCATCCAGCACGACGCGGTGGAAGTGCTCGAGCAGATGATCGCGCCCGACAGCCTCGACGGCGTGCACATTTTCTTCCCGGACCCGTGGCACAAGGCGCGCCATCACAAGCGCCGGCTGATCCAGCCGAAGTTCGTCGCGCTGCTCGTGTCGCGATTGAAGCCGGGTGCGTATCTGCATTGCGCGACCGACTGGCAGAACTATGCCGAACAGATGCTCGAAGTCCTCGGCGCCGATCCGCTGCTCGAGAACACCGCCGACAACTACGCGCCGCGCCCCGACTATCGCCCAGTGACGAAGTTCGAGCGACGCGGCCTGCGGCTCGGCCACGGCGTGTGGGACCTCGTGTTCCGCAAGCGCGGCGCCGCGTAACGCGACGAAACAGCCAGCCAGCTAAAAAGGTCCGCATCCGCGGACCTTTTTTTCATCGCACGGCAGACCTCAATCGGCCCAGCTCAATCCGCCGCTATAACCGATCAGCAGGATCAGCAGACCAAAGCCGATCCGATACCACGCGAACACCGTGAAGTCGTGCGAAGCGATGTAGCGCAAGAGCCAGCGTATGCAGATAAACGCACTGACGAACGCCGCCGCGAAGCCGAGCGCGAAGCTGCCGAGCGCATCGGTGGTGAACAGATGCCAGTCCTTGTACAACTCGTAGGCAGTCGCGCCGAAGATGATCGGAATGGCGAGAAAGAATGAAAACTCGGTCGCGACGCGGCGCTCGATGCCGAACAGCATGCCGCCGATAATTGTCGAGCCCGAGCGCGAGGTCCCCGGAATCAGCGCAAAGCACTGCGCGAGGCCGACTTTGAGTGCATCGAGCGGGCTCAGATCGTCGATGCTTCGCACCCGCACCGCCGCGTCGCCGCGCGCACGCTGACGCGCCTCCGCCCACAGGATCACGACGCCGCCCGCGGCCAGCGCAAACGCGACTGGCACCGGCGAAAACAGCGCCTCCTTGATCGACTTCTCGAACAGCAGGCCGAGCACGACTGCCGGAATCGTCGCGATGATCACGTTCAGCGCGAATCGCCGCGCTTCGGGCCGGCTCGGCAGACCCACGATCACGTCGCCGATGCGGCGGCGAAACTCCCAGCACACGGCGAGGATCGCACCGAGCTGGATCACGACATCGAAGGTCTTCGCGTGGTCGTCGGCGAAATCGAGCAGACTGCCGACGACGATCAGATGCCCAGTGCTCGACACTGGCAAGAACTCCGTCAAACCCTCTACCACGCCGAGAATCAGTGCCTTACAAGCCAGTAGCCAGTCCATCCGTGCCCCTTATCGCGGTAGGTTGTCGCAACGAAAAGGGCCGGCACGGTCATCACTGGCATGCGCGGCCCTGGTGGCCGCGCGTGCGTGTCATTTTTCGACGATCTGCACGCGTATGCCGTTTGTAAGAATGGTGATTGTACCGGGTTCGTAATGGACGCCGGCAAATTGCAGTTGCTCGGGCTTGAAGGTGTAGATCGGATAGTTGGTCAGTAATTGGGTCGCGAGCAACCCGGCGGCCGCGTTGATCTGCTGCGTATAGACCTGAGCGTGGCCGTTCACGCTGACGTTATCGACACTCGGCGACTTGAGGATCACCGAGCGGCTCGCCGCGTCGTAGGCGAGTTCGCTCGACAACGTGAACACGCCATCGACAGGCTGTTGCAGGAACGGGCTCGCGAAACGCGCGTCGAGCTTCACCGACACGCGGTTCGCATCGGGCTGCATGCCCACCACCGGGTTGCTCAGCGCGACGTCGAACACCTGCGACACCGTGCGCTGATACGGGAACTTGCGCTGCACGGCCTCCTGGACCTGCTTCTGCGAGAACGTGTAGTGCGACGGCATGAACGGAAACGTCGGGCTCGCGCAAGCAGCGAGCGACACGGTGATGCCAAGTACGCTGCCGCCGGTCAGCGCCGCGCGCAGAAAGCGGCGCCGGGCGGGCGCTGCGGGTCGAGTCATGCGAAATCTCCTGTGGAAGCCCTTGCGGACATCGGCTTGAGGCGGCTGGTGTGATTCGTGATGATGCCTGGCGCATGCCGCGCGTCATGGCTGGAATGCAGGTTGTGTTTGCGCTTCGAGCTGCGTGAGCCACGCGAGCGCTTCACCGCGATTCGCGCCGCACATCTCGAGTTGCGGTTGCAGACCCGAGCAGCACGCGGGCCGCTCCGGCCGGCCGAAGATCGCACAGCGCAGATCGTCGCCGAGTTGCACACAGCGCACGCCCGCCGGCTTGCCGTCCGGCATGCCCGGAATCGGACTCGAAATCGAAGGCGCGATACAGCACGCGCCGCAATCGGGACGGCACGCGTGGCCGTCCACGCGAAACGGCGATTCGCGCCTGAACTCGCCGTTTTTCACCGGTGCGTCGTTCGACCTGGCGCTGCTTTGCGCTCCGCTGTTCAACCTTTGATCCACGTCATCTTTCCTGAACTCAAACCTTGGCAACGCGTTGCCAGACCCGCATTGTGCCACTGCCTGTCCGTGCGACCTTTTTACACAATCGGGGTCCACCCACGCGCACTTAAACTCAGATCTCCCGACCGGCGATGCACCCGCGGCACGCCGCGAGAGCCGCCCACCATCCCACACCGCTCATGTCCCTAGCCGACTCCCTGTTCCGCCCCGACCTGCTCGCGCGCTACAGCACGAACGGTCCCCGGTATACGTCCTATCCGACCGCGCCGCAGTTCCGCGAAACATTCGATACCGCCGACTACCGCCGCGCCGCCGCCGACCCTGGCGCCGCGTCGACCGATCTGTCGCTGTACTTCCACATTCCGTTTTGCGACACCGTGTGCTTCTACTGCGGCTGCAACAAGGTCGTGACGAAAAATCGCGCGCACGCGCGGCCCTACCTTGAGCGGCTCAAACGCGAAATCGGCTTGCAGGCAGCGTGTTTCGATACGCAGCGGCCCGTCTCGCAACTGCATTGGGGCGGCGGCACGCCGACGTTCCTGTCGCATGACGAGATGGCCGAGCTGATGGCCGCGACGCGCGAGCACTTCCGGTTGCTGCCCGACGACGCAGCCGAATATTCGATCGAGGTCGATCC
Source organism: Paraburkholderia sp. HP33-1 (assembly GCF_021390595.1). Lineage (NCBI taxonomy): Bacteria > Pseudomonadati > Pseudomonadota > Betaproteobacteria > Burkholderiales > Burkholderiaceae > Paraburkholderia > Paraburkholderia sp. HP33-1. The sequence goes on from NZ_JAJEJR010000001.1 coordinate 2,650,662, forward strand.
GCGCGAGGCGTCGCCCGACACGATCGCGCTTCTGCGCCGCCTCGGTTTCAACCGTCTGAGCCTCGGCGTGCAGGACTTCGATCCGCGCGTGCAACAGGCGATCAATCGCATTCAACCGTTCGAGATGACCGCGTCGGTGATGCAGGCCGCACGCACGCACGGGTTTCATTCGATCGGCGTCGATCTGATTTATGGCCTGCCAAATCAAACGGTCGCGAGTTTCAGTCGCACGCTCGACACGATGCTCGGGCTCGCGCCTGACCGGCTGTCGGTGTTCGCGTATGCGCACATGCCGCAGCTCTTCAAGATGCAGCGCCAGATGGATCCCTCGACGCTGCCGTCGAGCGAGCAGCGGCTCGCGCTTCTGCAACGGGTGGTCGAACAGCTGACGGAGGCGGGCTATGTGTACATCGGCATGGATCACTTCGCGCTGCCCACCGACGAACTCGCGCGCGCCCAGGCGCAGCGCACGCTGCATCGTAATTTCCAGGGCTATAGCACGCGGGCCGAGTGCGATCTGATCGGCTTTGGCGCATCGTCGATCGGCAAGGTCGGCGACGTATACGCGCAAAACGCGAAGGAACTGCCCGCTTACACCGACGCGATCGACGCGGGCCGTCTCGCGATCGCGCGCGGCATTCGTCTGTCCGCCGACGACCGTCTGCGGCGCGACGTGATCACACAGCTCATGTGCAACCTCGAATTGCGCTTCGAAGAATTCGAAGCAGCGTACGGCATCCGCTTCGCGGACACGTTCGCGCCCGAACTCGCGCGTCTGCGCGCATACGAGGACGACGGGCTGATCTCGCTCAGTGCACGCAAGCTCGAAGTGCGGATGGCCGGGCGGATGCTCGTGCGCAATCTCGCGATGGTATTTGACCGCTATCTCGGCCAGCAGACACTCGAACGGTTCTCGCGCACGGTCTGAGCACCGCTCGCCGCGAACGCGCCGCGGTGGGTGAAAGCAATCGGCTTGCCCGTCGATCGATTTTCGGCCATAATCTACGTCTTCGTCGCGCGCTGAACTCCCGATGCGCGCGCTGCAGTATCTGCCCAGGTGGTGAAATTGGTAGACGCAGGGGACTCAAAATCCCCCGCCGCAAGGCGTGCCGGTTCGATTCCGGCCCTGGGCACCAACACAACAACTGCACCAACCCTTCCGAAAGTCAAGAAATACGGTACTTTCGGGCTCCAAGCCTTATCCAGCAAGCCTCCCAGCGTCAAACGACTGTGCATCAAAGTGCATTGGGTTTCGGTACGTGCGTTGACGATTGCACACACTCTGCACACGCTATAAAGGTGCAGACCTCTATGGGAGTTTCGGAGGCTATTACTTTGCGGCAATAGGGCGATAAGGTTCCTTTGTGATGGATTGATAGGCACTCTCGTGAATGGAGGCATCATTGCTGCATACAAGATTCGAAATCTTGTTCTGCTTTTTGTAGATAACAATGCCGGCAGAAAATGTAGGGCCCTCGTCAGTTTTAACTGTTTTGTCATACAGATAGTAGGTGTATTCTTGGCTTGAGAATCGAATATGAGCCTCCCCGCCGCCTGCGTATGGAATATTTGAAAAATAGAAAACCGGTCCATTTTCAACATCATGGTTTGATAGCTCGAAACGAATTTTCCCGTCAACCCCATTGCGATACGTTAGAGCGCCGCTATCCATGGATTGGCACAGCGATGAAGTTGATTTGGACAGCTCGCAGTTGAAGATTGCCTTTTCTCCGGATTTACACATCCCCTCTGCATAAGCGACCGTCACGGCGATCAAATTAAACATCAATATTATTAAGGTATTTATTGTTTTCATAGATCACTCCGTCGCCAAACCTAAAATGGGTGCAACCATGTTGAAACGATGCAAACGATCCGAATACCCTGTTTGCCCTCCGTTCACCACTTGATTCACATCTCTGACCGTTCCAGAATCAGCAACGGAATTCAGATTAGTATGCACCCAGAAAACAAACGCTGATTCGACGGCATACTCGGAATTTGAGAAGACGAGATCAGGATTTGCGATGAAATTCTGTCGATCATCCGGCGATCTCCGATTATGTTCATCTTGAAACGACAAGTAACCGTCCTTCCCCGTTACCTGAATAAACCCGCGTCCACGATACTTATACCCATCACCACTATCTTCGACGCCATTTCCCATTCGATTCGCATATACATAATCTGCAAGATGCTCTGAATTATGGGCATAATATTGCGATTGACTCCAAAGTTTATCTCGCAATCTGCCATGCGTACAATCGTCACAATGCGAGTCATAATTCTTTGGTCCGCCTTTGCAGCCAAAGGTTTTTCTCATATTTTGCGGATTATAGTTTAACTCTTCCTCAGACGCGCGCAGTTGGCTTTCGTGCGCTGCCTGCGAAAGAAAGTGCGCAATTCTTTTTGGCTGATTGACCAGATAGATTGCTGCGTACTTATTCAAGCATGGCAAAATGCTTTCATAATAATTAGGCAAGTTTGATGGCTCCACTGCTACTAGCATTTCCAGTGTTATTAGTTGATTTTTGGCTAGGAAATTCCCCACCAATCCAACCGGATTGATGTGGTAGACCTTCGGCCCCGGAAAGCCCGCGACCCCAGCCTGCACCTCGTCCCACCACGCGAGCTTCGCGATGCGTTTCTTTTCCTCTTCGTGCTCCGGCTTCGGCCCGGTGCGCTGCTCGATTGCGCTGACCAGCGCCTGCCACTTCGCCGGATTCGCCCATTCGCTTTCGTGCTGTGGAATGAGACGAGATGCCCTGAAGGCGGCCCACGGAAATCCGGAACCCAGGGGGCTTTGTCCTATGCTGCAAAGGTCGTCCGCCGCTTGAGCACCGTCACCGGTCGGAGACAGGACGCGGTAGATTGCGGCCATGAGCGGACTCAGCTTGCCAATAGACCCCGCACCAAGCGCAGCACTGCCGAGCGCATAGTCCACATAGTCGCCAGTGGTCGCGAAAATGGTGTGCGTCGGATCGTGGTCCTCGTCGTGGCACTCGAAATCGATCCAGCTTTGCGCAAATTCATGGGTCACGCGACCGCCGGCAAAACTCTGCTCACGCACCCACCCTGAGATCGGATTGCGTTGCGCGTCCGCTGCGTCCACTTTCCACCAGCGCCGCTTGTACCCGTCGGCGCCGGCGTCTTTTTCGATGAACAGGTGACCGGGATCCTGCGGCAGCGTGGCAAACGCGCGAACCTGGATCACGTCGGTCTGTTTCGGATCCGGTCCGGGTTGCCCATGAGCACGATACAGGGTCGTTCCACGCTCCACGCGCAGAATCGTCGGGTCTGCGGGCAAGCCAAGTTGACTCCGCTGGGTCGCGTGCGCACCGTTGGTTTTGACCCAGGCGCGTCCGGCCTTGATGAACTGCCTGATACCCTCGTCACAGAACACCTCGATATGCGCCATTCGGGTTCCGGACGTGCACTGGTCCAGCGAGTCATAGCGCCCAAGGTGGCCGATCAGATCGCCCGCCCTGACGGGAATGCCGCCACCTGTGCCCTGTGGATCACCCGGGCTGCACGTCTGGTCCGTTGTGACGATTACCCGGTCGAAGATCGAATCCGGGATGCTCTCTTCGGCAACCGGGCCGCCGTTCCGCACGCCCAGGTAAATCCAGCCGTGGATAGCGGCGGAGGGCGCAACATAGCCCCCCGCCACAGGCGGATACAGCGTTGCTCCGTTCAGATCCGTTAGCTGGCCCCACGTGCCGCCTGGCTCCTTTTTCCTGTTGCCGATGGTGACGCTCGCGCCCTGCGGCACGATGCCGATGATCTGGCCGTTGGGCGCCTTCCGCACATGCAGGCCAAGCTGTCCATCGGCAGTCTGTCCGGCACGCGGTGAGGGCCGGTCCTGCGCGTAGTTCGTGATCGTCCACTGCCGCGACCAGTACGCCGGCTTCTGCCGCTTCGGGAAATTGCTGTCGTAGTCCGCGTTGGACATCAGATGCATGTACAGGCTGTAGAACGTCAGCTTCGTGCCACGCGGAAACTCCATCTCGTGGCGCACGAGGGCGAAGCCGGTACTGTAGGGAGCCTGAAACGGCGTGTTACCACCGTCCACTGCCAGTTCGCTGAGCGGGTAGTCCCGGTTCGCGCGCCAGGCCATCAGCACGCCGTCCGCAATGCAGCGCAAGCCGGCTTCAAGGTCCAGTGATTGCCCGGCGCCAGCCTCCGCAACGTGAATTCCGCCGTGCCACATGCCCTTGCGGCTGACGAGATACGAACCGGTCGGCTCGCTTGCGGAGAGCAGCCGGTAGATGTCGTGGTCATCGATGAATGGGGCTGACGCCCCGGGATTGCCTTGCGCCTTGCGCAGAAAGGGAAACGCAAATGCCAGTTGCTTGAGGCGTGTCCGGGGCGGTTGCGGTGTCTGGAGGGTATTCGGTGCGGAATTGCTCGTCATGGATCCGGTGCGCTCCTGGATGAATAGGGCCGCACCACTATGACCGACGGACAAGCAGCGTCAATTAGCCAAACTCTGAACTTATGCCAACAATTGTCAAAAATTGACTCTCCCTCGCTAACTGCACTGGGCTAGCACAAGAAATGACTTTCCGCCGCCCTAGCGCGCCGGCTTAAGTTGCGGTACTTCAGCTCAAAACCCGAGTTTCAGCCCTGCACCTGATCCACTACGGTTTGCGCGCGTGGACAACTTATGTTCTGCCACTACTCAGATTTAGCAGCCGCTTTCTAAATTCAATGACGACAGCGCGTTGAAGTAATTGAGCGCAGTACGCTTGTGAAAAGGATTTGAGGCAACTTGCCCAATACGCGTCCCTTTGATCGACTGCCAATTGCGCTGCAACTCTAGCTGACTGCTCGTCTAACAACACGAACCACTGACCTTGGAGCAGGCGTCTATGTTATCTACTCCGATGACGCTGCATCGCCTAGCTGCCGAGACCAAAAATGAGGCGGCAATCGAGGCACTAGTCCCCGCCGCCGAAACAGCCTGCTCCATTTTTTGTTCCGGCGAGGGCTCTTTGTCACAGCCAGCAAAGATCAATGCTGCGCTGAGCCCGATCATGGCTGACCTTAAGTCAATCCCCTGTTGGAAACGCGTAGAAACTCTCACGATTTCTCGCATGGAAGCACGTCACAACACGCCCGGATTAACCCCAACGAGCCAGTATCTACCCACGTAGATGTCTGCCGTAGTGGCACGACCAAGGATAGCCCCGGCCACCTTCCGCGTCGCCATCTTCGTCAAGTTGTCCCGTGTCCTCTATCACTCCGGCGTGCGCCGCTTCTCCTTCAGCAAGGCCCGATTGTGAGAGTTGGGGCTGCCATGCGTGTGGGAGTGGCTCGTAGCTGCCGTACCCTCATGCTTGCTAACCTCGGCATCAACCAGTATCAGCGAGTCAGAAACGAGTCCGACATTTGGGGAAGCCACGTCCAGCGAATCGTCCACGCCGAAACTGACTACCACCTCAACATATTGACTAGGCTTTGCCCGAATCAGGAATTCCGGCATGTACTCGTTCGACGTGCCACTAGAAAGGGTGCCGGTAAGTCCGCCGTGCGAAATCGACGTGTATTCGTGGTCGCGCATCCACTTCATTACGGTGGGATTCGTCGGCCCGTCGTCAACGTTCGCCTCGTAAGCAATCCGCCGCCACGAAATCAGCCCGCGATCCTGCGGGTGCCACGGGTCGGGGGCCTCATTAATGGGAATAGCAGCCCCGAAAGCGGGTACCTTTGTGGATGGATCGCCCAGATACAGCTCGGCGCTGGTGTACGTAACGTGAATAAGTGAGTTGGACGTGTTTTTGTCCGTAACGTCGAAACTTACGTCATACAGGGCCGTGCCGTCTGGATACTTCTTGATCTGGGTTACGGCCAGGTCGGCGGCATATTCGATTGGCTTCTGTTCGTCTGTGCCGAGTGCGATTTTCAGTTGTTCGTTCTGGTAGGCAAGCTGTTTGAGCGTCTGGTCTTCGAAGGTGCGTTTGAAGGTCACCCACTCATAGCCCCCCCCGACCAACGTAACCCCCACGATCACGAGGTTTGCGACTGCCAGAGCGCGATCCCAATTCATGCTTGTCCCCCGGAACGGAACTCAATGAACTATAAACGGTTCGCCGCGCCGGATTTTCCGTCGCACTGCAACAGATATAGGTTTCGCAGTGACCAGCGCGCGCGCCTCATGTCAGGAACCGCGGCGCGTGAGGCAGGACTTCACGCGCCCCGAACAGATCGGCGTTTATCTGCTCGCAGCCCCCACGCCAGCGCGCGCAACCTCGCGCCGCCGCTTGATCACGTAGCCGGCCCACATCAGCACGAGCCACGCCGGCACCAGCCACACCGATACCGACAAGCCCGGCGTCAGCGCCAGAATCACGAGGATCAGCGCCATGAACGCGAGGCAGATCCAGTTGCTGACCGGGAACCAGAACGACCGGAACACCAGCGTTTCGCCCGCGGCCACCATCGCCTTGCGCGACTTCAGATGCGTGAGGCTGATCAGCGCCCAGTTCAACACCAGCGCCGCGACCACGAGCGACATCAGCAGGCCGAGCGCTTCGGCCGGGATCACGTAGTTGATGATCACGCACGCGAACGTCGCGAGCGCCGACAGGCCGATCGCCAGATACGGCACGCCGCGCCGGTCGACCTTCAGCAGTGCGCGCGGCGCATTACCCTGCTCGGCGAGACCGTAGAGCATGCGGCTATTCGCATAGACGCCGCTGTTGTACACCGACAGCGCCGCGGTCACCACCACCACGTTCAGCACGTTGGCGGTCAGCGTCGAGCCGATCTGCGAGAAGATCATCACGAACGGGCTGCCGCCCGCCGCCACCTCGTTCCACGGATAGAGCGACAACAGCACCGCGAGCGAGCAGATATAGAAAATCAGGATCCGCAGGATCACCTGATTCACGGCCTTCGGAATGCTTTTCTGCGGCTCGGCGGCCTCGGCCGCCGTGATGCCGATCAGCTCCAGCCCGCCGAACGAGAACACGATCACGGCAAGCATCATGAAGAGCCCGTGAAAGCCGTGCGGGAAAAAGCCGCCGTGGCTCCACAGGTTCGCGACCGTCGCCTGCGGGCCGCCGTGACCGCTCACGAGCAGATAGCCGCCGAACACGATCATGCCGATCACCGCCGCGACCTTGATGATCGCGAACCAGAACTCGGTTTCGCCGTAGGCCTTCACGTTGGTGAGATTGATCGCGTTGATGATCGCGAAGCACACCAGCGCCGACACCCAGGTCGGCACACCCGGCCACCAGAAATGCACGTAGGTGCCGACCGCGGTCAGCTCGGCCATACTGACGAGCACATAGAGCACCCAGTAGTTCCAGCCCGACAGAAAGCCCGGGAAGTCGCCCCAGTACTTGTACGCGAAGTGGCTGAACGAGCCGGCGACCGGCTCCTGCGCGACCATTTCGCCGAGCTGGCGCATGATCATGAACGCGATCACGCCACCGATCGCGTAGCCGAGGATCATCGACGGACCGGCGGCCTGCAGAACGCTGGCGGAGCCGAGAAAAAGACCCGTGCCGATCGCGCCGCCCAGCGCGATCAACTGGATGTGGCGATTCTTGAGCCCGCGCTTCAGGCCCTCTTGCTGCTGTGCACTATTCATTACGCCCTGCTGTGTGAAGATCGCTGCGTGTGGACCGCTGCGGCAGATGGCCCGGCTGGACGGCATGGTCTGACCCGGCAAAACCGTTAATTTTACCCCGGCCGCTATTCCTCCGACCTTCGAGGCCACCCGCCTTCGTTCTGCGCCGCACTCAAACGCGCGGATTGTGATTGTCACGGGGATGGCGCCTGGGTATGTTGCCGAAGTGAACTTTCCGCCTGCGGAGTTTCAACATGTTGCCCAAACGTCTGAGTTGCGCCGCCGTGTTGTGCCTCTGTTTCGCGGGCGTCAGTGCGTCCGCGCTCGCGCAGACGGCGCCCGCCGCGCCTTCCATGGAAGCGCCGTCGTCCGAAGCGCCGGCCCCTGCGCCCGGCGGCCCGGTGCGCAACATCGTGCTCGTGCATGGCGCGCTCGTCGACGGATCGAGCTGGAACGGCGTGGTCGCCAAGCTTCAGCAGAAGGGTTATCACGTGAGCTCGGTGCAGAATCCGCTGACCTCGCTCGCCGACGACGTCGCCGCGACCCGCCGCGTGCTCGCGCGCGAGATCGGTCCGGTGCTGCTTGTCGGCCACTCGTGGGGGGGCGTCGTGATCACCGAGGTCGCCGCGAATGCGCCGAACGTCGTCGGTCTCGTGTATGTCGCCGCAATCGCGCCGCAACTGCACGAATCGGCGATGGACGTCATGAAGGGCGGCGGTCCGATGCCGGCGGACCAGGGCCTCATCAAGGACGCGAACGGTTTTCTGTGGATGGACCGGGCGCGCTACCACGCCGATCTCGCCGCCGACGTGCCCGAGACCGTCGCGCGCGTGCTCGCCGCCGCGCAGGTGCCGATCGCCGCTAGTGCATTCGACGAACCGGTCGATCAGGTCGGCTGGAAAGACAAACCGTCGTGGTATGTGCTGACGACGAAAGACCGGGCGGTGTCGCCCGATCTGCAGAAAATGATCGCCGGGCGGATCGGCGCAAAGATTGTGCCGATCGCGTCGAGCCATCTCGCCCCGGTGTCGCACGCCGGGGCCGTGGCGGAGGCGATCGATCACGCGGCGCGCGAGTTGAGCCGGCAGCAGTAGGTCGGGGCGCCCGACGGTGCTTGGCTCAGCGCAGCATGAGCGACATCGCCGACAGGCAGTTCACCCTCTGCAGCACGTGTTCGGCCGACGCCGCATTGAAGCGCAGCGTCACGCCATCGACAGCAGTTCGGCAAGATCCGGCACGCTGTCGCGCAACGACAGCCGCCGATGACCATCGCGACCGGTGACGGATTCGGCGCTCCACAACGCGTCGAGGATCGACTGTTCCACGCTGTCAGCGCACGCGCGAAACAGCGGGTCCATGCAGTGATCCGCAACGAGCGGCGGCGATGCGACGAAGTCGGCGCCGTGCGGCAACGTATAGGCCGTCGAGAACGCCAGCGCGATATCGCCACTGCCGTGGCCGTACGCCGAACCGGTCCGCGCGAGACCAGCCGCCGCGCGCAACGACAACCGTTTCAACTGACGTGCGTCAAGCGGCGCATCGGTCGCGACGATCATGATGATCGAGCCTTGCTCGGGCTTGTCTGTGGTTGCATCAGCAGCACTAGCCGCAGCCGTGACCTCGCGTTCGGCCAGCATGCGGCCAAGCGGCGTGCCGTCAATCGTCAGCATCAGCAGACGGCCGAAGTTCGCGAGCACGAGCGCGCCGATGGTGAAGCCACGGCCCGCCGCACTCACCACGCGCGACGCGGTGCCGATGCCCCCCTTCAGATCGAAGCACGACATGCCGCGCCCCGCGCCGACCGCACCGCTCGCGACCTCGCTACCCGCCGCGTCGAATGCGTCGTTGAAATGCTGCTCGGTAACAGCGAGCGCCTGAATGTCGTTCAGGAAGCCGTCGTTGCATTCGAACACGAGCGGATTGACCGTCGACCATTCGCGACCGATGCGCGAATTCGCCCGGATCGCCGCACGGATCTGCGCCTGCGCGAGCGCGCCGACACCGAACGTGTTGGTCAGCGCGATCGGCGTCTCGAGCGTGCCGAGTTCGTCAACCTGCACGAGCCCGATGCTCTTGCCGAAGCCGTTGATCACCGATGCGGCGGCGGGCACCTTGTCGGCGAATGGATCGCCGCGATGCGGCCGGATCACGGTTACACCGGTTTGCAGCGCGCCTTCAGCAAGCGTGCAATGTCCGACGCTCACCCCGCCCACGTCGGCGATCGTGCCGAGCGGTCCGGCCGGCAACGTGCCAATATGCGGCGCACGCTCGATCGAATAGTTAGCCATGCTCATGTTTATGCTCACGGCCGGTCGAGCTTTGGATCGAGCGCGTCGCATAGACCGTCGCCGAGCAGGTTGAACGCGAGCACCCGCTCCGGCAGCAGGGTTTCGATGAGCGGGCTGGTGGTGTGCGAGGAAGTCGGCACGGTGATTCCTTTGAAATCGAACGCGGCTACCGGGGCTGCAGACGGACGGCAATCCGGCGTCAGAGGCGAACGGCTAGCGATAGATCGCCGTCACCGGCGCTTCGCCTAGCCGCGCGAAACCGCGATACATGCCTTCGGTGTTGAACGGCAGCGTCACGTTGCCGTGCACGTCGACGGCGACGAGCCCACCGCGTCCGTCAATCTTCGGCAGGCGGTTCATCACGACGTCGTGCGCGGCTTCTTCGAGCGAGACCTGCCGATAGGCCATCTGCGCGGCGACGTCGTAGGCGGCGACCATGCGCATGAACATTTCGCCGGAGCCGGTGGTCGACACCGCGCAGGTCGCGTCGTCCGCGTAGCAGCCCGCGCCGATCAGCGGCGTGTCGCCGACGCGGCCCACCTGCTTGTTGGTCACGCCGCCCGTCGAAGTCGCCGCGGCGAGATGCCCGTGGCGGTCGAGCGCGACCGCGCCTACGGTGCCGAACTTGCGGTTCGGATCGATCGGCTCGTGCGGCGTCGGGTCGTTATCGCTCGAAGCCCCAACCGCGAGCGTCGCGGCGTCGTGATCGAGCATCGGGCGCTGCTGCTTGCGCGCGAGCTGCCATTGGCGATAGCGCGCGTCGGTATCGAAGTAGCTGTTATCGACGAACTCGAGTCCCTGCGCGGCGGCGAATGCTTCCGCGCCTTCGCCGGTGAACAGCACATGGTCGCTGCGCTCGAGCACGCGGCGCGCGGCGAGAACCGGATTGCGCACGCGCTTCACACAGCAGATCGCGCCGGCGTCGAGCGTGCGGCCGTCCATGATCGCGGCGTCGAGCTCGTGCGTGCCGGCCGCCGTGTAGACCGCGCCGTGCCCCGCGTTGAAGAGCGCGCAGTCTTCGAGCAGACGCACCGCTTCGCTGACCGCGTCGAGCGCGCTGCCGCCGTCGCCGAGCACGCGCTGGCCGGCGCGCAGCACCGCGTTGAGCGCCGCGTGATATTCGGTTTCGGCGCTGGCCGACATCGACGCGCGCAGGATCGTCCCTGCTCCGCCATGAATGGCAATGACTGCGTTGGAGTTCATCGTTTGGACTATGGAGTACGGGTGGTTCGGGGAGCGCGGGCTGCCGTGACGGATTTTGCTTCGGTATCCCTGGCTTTGATGCCTTTGGCTTTGGTGTTGTCGGCCTTCGCGCGCGCGGCTTTGCTCGCGGTGCGCGCCGGCTCCTGCGCGGCGCGCACCGCGCCGGCCTGCGGATCGACGAGCCACGGCAGCACGAACTCGCTGACCTCGGCGGCCGCCTTGACCGAGCGTTGCGCGCGATACGCTACCGCGTCGCACAGCGCCTCGATGACCGCGAGCACGGCCGAATCGGCATTCGACGCGAGACGCCGGTCAGTGCGGATATACAGCGACAGGTCCGCGAATTGCGCGAGCGGCGAGCGCGGACCGTCGGTCAGCGCGAGCACACGCGCGCCGCGTTCGGACGCGCGGCGCGCGAGCTCGATCGTGTCCCGAACATAGCGCGGAAACGCGATGCCGATCACCAGATCGCCCGCGCCCGAACCCACCAGATGGCGCGCTGCGTGCGACGGTCCACCGGTCAACGCGAGCGAATGCACGTTGTCGTGATACGGCAACAGGCCGTGCTCCATCAGGCTCGCGAGAAACGCGCTGGCACCGAAGCCAATGACGAACACGCGGCGCGCGGCGATGATCGCATCGACGGCGGCGTCGGCCGTTGCGCGGTCAATCGACGTACGCGTCGCGCGCAGATTGCTGGTGGCCTGCTCGAGCGATGCGTCGATCAGATCGTCGTCGGCCGCGAGGGTTTCCTGTGCGCTGCGCAGCCGCTCGACCGGCGCGAGGGTTGCCTCGAAGCCGCGCACGAGCGCCTCGCGAAACTGCGGATAACCGTCGAAGCCGAGCGCGCGCGCAAAGCGATTCGCGCTTGCGACCGACGCGCCGACCACTCTCGCGAGTTCGTCGATGCGCATCGTCGCCGCGCGAAACAGATTGGCCAGCACGTACTCGCCCATGCGCTGATGGATCGGTGTGAGCGTCGGCATCGCGGCGGCAATGCGCGCGGCGACGGCCTGCTCGGCGGGGTTCGACACTGCGGACAGGTGATGGATCATGCGAGCGGATGGGCGCAGTTGTTCCAGGCGAATTCGATGAAAGTAAATTTACACGGAAGAAACGATGAAAGAAATTGATTTTCACCTTTCGAGGGTTTTCACCGACCAAAGCCCTTCATGCAAGGGGGGTTCAGCATCCACGCCATGCTGCGTCGCAATGAAAATCCATTTTCATCGTGGCGACGAAGCCGAGCGCGAACACCTTAACGAGCGACGCGGCGGCAAGGCTGATCTGCTCGGCCGATTGCGCGCACAGGTTCGACCAGGCGAGGCGCTGGAACGCGCGGGGCAGACGTTGAGCGTTGGCAGATGAAGACGACGAGGAAGACGTGGCGGACATCGAGGCACTCCCGAGGTTTGAAGCGAGGTATTCATCGTCGTCGCACAGGACTTGCAGGGCGCTCCGCTTCTTGCGGTGTTATTCTTCGCTCGCCATGAATCTCGAAAGCATCCTCTTTACTCAAGGTTTCGGTTCGCGCCGCCAATGCCGCGCGCTGATCGGCGACGCGCGCGTCAGCATCGACGGTGCGATCTGCACCGATGCCGACGCCGATTTCGCGGTCGATAGCGGCGCGTTGCGCTTTAGCGTGGACGGCGTTGAATGGCCGTATCGCGAGCACGCGTATCTGCTGCTCAACAAGCCCGTCGGGTACGAATGCTCGCGCGATCCGCAGCATCATCTGAGCGTGTTCAGCCTGCTGCCACCGCAGTTCGCCGAGCGCGGCGTGCAGTGCGTCGGCCGTCTCGATCAGGACACCACGGGCCTCCTGCTGCTCTCCGACGACGGCAAGTTCGTCCATCAGTTCACGTCGCCGAAACGCAAGGTGCCGAAACTCTACGTCGCGACCACGCGGCATCCGCTCGACGACGCGCAGCTCACCGCCTTGCGCGACGGCGTGCTGCTGCACGGCGAGACCAGGCCGAGCGCCGCGCTCGACGCACAGACGCGCGACACCCACACGCTCGCGCTCACCGTGCTCGAAGGCAAATACCACCAGGTCAAGCGGATGATCGCGGCCTCGGGCAACCGGTGTGAAGCGCTGCATCGCGAGCGGATCGGCGGCCTCACGCTCCCCGCGACGCTCGCGTCCGGCGCGTGGCAATGGCTCGACGACACCGGCCTCGCCGCGCTGCGGGCCGGGTAAACAGCTACCGCGCAGCTAAGCCCTTGATGCGCCTGAGAAAGCCTGCGCGCATTGCGGTGAATCGCACATACGGCGCTGCGTTGCAGCATGCCGTTGCTTACATGTCGCCCTATACTCGTCTAAACAAAGGACTACAAAGGTTTCAAGGAGGGGCGCCATGCATATTTACAGCACGATGGCGTTTTCACAGGCGATGATTGCGTTTATCTGTTTTGCTCTGCTGCTGATCGGCGGATCGCTGGTCATCATGCGGCTGCGGCACAAGTACCATCCGAACCTGATCGGCGCGCTGATCGGCGGCATCCTGTGCTTTCTGCTGCTGGAAGTGCTGCCGTCACTCACCTGATGCCGGGGGAACGGGTGCGACCTAACCGCCCTTGCCCGCCGTTTCGCGCAAAAAATCGTCCACGCTCGGATAGCGCAGACGCATTCGCAATTCTTTCTTCAGACGCCGGTTCACCAGTCGGCGCGACTCGCGCATGAACGACAGCAGCATCGGATCGATGTGCTGCTCCGCCTGCGCGCGTGTGATGCGCGGCGCACGGGCGAGCCCGAACGCGTCGGCGACCGCGTCGAAATACTCTCCCATTTTCAGTGACGAGTCGTCCGACGCGTGCAGCGCGCGCCCGGGTCGGCCATGCGTCGCGAGACGTACGAGGATCGCGGCGAGGTCATCAGCGTGGATGTGATTCGTGTAGACGTCGTCGGCGTCGATGAGCGCCGGCGTGCCTTTTTCGAGCCGCGAGAGCGGCAGACGGTTGCGCGCATAGATGCCCGGAATCCGCGCGATGCTCGCAGCGACGCTGCCGCGCGCCGTTGCGGCGCGCAACTGCCGCTCGGCCGACACGCGACGTTTTGCGCGCGCATTCGCGGGCCGCGCCGCGCGTGTTTCGTCGATCCACGCGCCGCCGCAATCGCCGTAGACGCCCGTCGTGCTTGCGTAAACGATGCGCACCGGTGCGCGCGAAGCGGCGGTTCGGCGCACCCCGTCGGGTACAATACCGGCTGTTTCAGCGTCCAGACCTGAAGCGCGCGCGCGGCGCAGCCGCGCGATCGGCGCGATCGGCGCGACCGACGGCCTCGCCGCGCAAGCGCTCATGCGGCCCGCGGTACCTAACGTCGCCAGCAACGCGCGAGTGCGTCGATCGTCCTCGCCGGACTTCTGCGGTGGCGCGAGATGCAGCACCGTCGGCGCGAGGCGCGCGAGCCGTTTGAGGCTGCGGCGCGCATCCAGATCGCCAACGAGCGGCGTCACGCCCGCGGCGCGCAATTCGGCGCAGCGCTCGGCATGGCTCGTCAACGCGAAGACATGCGCGCGCGGCCGCAAGAGAGGCACACACCGCATGCCGACGTCGCCGCATCCTACGATCAGCACGCGTGGCCGGCGGAAGTTTCGTGTCGCATTCATGGTGGACGCATTGTAGCGGTCACACGCAACAGGTACCGTGCGGGTCTTCCGACGGGTCCGATTACGATTCCGACTTTTCGATTTCGAACACTTTATGGCATTTAACGTCACGCTCCGGCAAAGCTGCCGGCAGTTTCAGGTAGAACAGGACGAACCGGTGCTCTCCGCAGCCCTGCGTCAAGGCATCGGCCTGCCGTACGGCTGCAAGAACGGCGCGTGCGGTTCATGCAAGGGCACGGTCGTGAGCGGCGAGGTCGAACAGCGCGCGCATTCGTCGTCGGCGTTGTCGAACGACGAAAAGACGCGCGGCATGGCACTCCTGTGCTGCGCGACCGCCTGCTCCGATCTCGAAGTCGACATCCGCGAAGTGGCCGGCGTGGGCGACGTGCAGGTCAAGAAGCTGCCGTGCCGCGTGAACGCGATCGAGCGCAAGGCCGACGACGTGATCGTCGTGAAGCTGCAACTGCCCGCCAACGAGCGTCTGCAATATATGGCCGGCCAGTACCTCGAATTCATCCTGAAGGACGGCAAGCGCCGCAGCTATTCGATGGCGAACGCGCCGCACGTCGAGGGCCCGATCGAGCTGCACATTCGCCACATGCCCGGCGGTGCCTTCACCGATCACGTGTTCAACACATTGAAGGAGCGCGACATCCTGCGCTTCGAAGCACCGCTCGGCACGTTCTTCCTGCGCGAAGACTCGGACAAGCCGATCGTGCTGCTCGCGTCGGGCACCGGCTTCGCGCCGCTGAAGGCGATCGTCGAGCATGCGGTGTTCAAGAACATCACGCGCCCAATGACGCTTTACTGGGGCGCGCGCCGCAAGAAAGACCTGTATCTGCTCGAACTCGCCGAACAATGGGCGCGCGAGATTCCGAACTTCAAGTTCGTGCCGGTGCTCTCCGAACCCGATGCGAGCGACGCGTGGACGGGCCGCACGGGCTTCGTGCATCGCGCGGTGATCGAGGATCTGCCCGATCTGTCGGCCTACCAGGTGTATGCGTGCGGCGCGCCGGTGATGGTTGAATCGGCGCTGCGCGACTTCACGCAGCATCACCAACTGCCGGAAGACGAGTTCTACGCGGACTCGTTTACGAGCGCGGCCGATCTCGCCAACGCGGTCTGATTGCACGGGCGCAAACGGCCCGCCTGCACGCTTGAACAAGCGCTCGCGCGGGCCGTTCGCGCCGAACATGTCAGCCTCGCGGCAACCCGGCAAATTCGCCTGAAGTGCAGCACCGATGCAATTTCATGGTTTACACCAGCGCTTTTCTTATCGTATTCTTTCGCGCATGAACCGCATCCAGTCCGAACTCCGACGTCGCCGCTCGCCGCTCCCCTAGGGACGCCGCTGGCTTCGTCACGGACTCGCGCCACACCCAAACCTGGGCGCAAGCTGTTCGAATCATGAAAGCCACGGCATGCCGTGGCTTTTCTGTTTTTCAGGCCACCGTTTTGATTGGCCAAACCGACACCGTTTCTTCACCCTGCTCTTACCCATTTGCCTGGAGCCTGCCGTCATGAATTTCAATGAGTATCCAATCGATTCGCTGATGTACATCACGAACCGGCCCGAAATCGTTTTCACGCACGGCAAAGGCTCGTGGATTTACGATAACAACGGCAAGCGCTACCTGGATTTCATTCAGGGCTGGGCGGTCAACAGCCTCGGCCACTGCAATGACGGCATGATCGAAGCGCTGAACAGCCAGGCCAAGCTGCTGATCAACCCGTCGCCGGCGTTCTACAACGAACCGATGGCAAAGCTCGCGGGTCTGCTCACGCAGCACAGCTGCTTCGACAAGGTGTTCTTCGCCAATAGCGGCGCCGAGGCGAACGAAGGCGCGATCAAGCTCGCGCGCAAGTGGGGCAGAAAGTTCAAGGACGGCGCGTTCGAGATCATCACGTTCGATCACAGCTTCCACGGCCGCACGCTCGCGACGATGTCGGCCAGCGGCAAGCCTGGCTGGGACACGATCTACTCGCCGCAGGTGCCGGGCTTCCCGAAGGCCGACCTGAACGACATCGCATCGGTGGAAAGGCTGATCAATGCGAAGACCGTCGCGGTGATGCTCGAACCGATCCAGGGCGAAGGCGGCGTGATCCCCGCGACTCGCGAATTCATGCAGCAGCTGCGCGAGCTGACGAAAAAGCACAACCTGCTGCTGATCGTCGATGAAGTGCAAAGCGGCTGCGGTCGCGCCGGCACGCTGTTCGCGTATCAGTTGTCGGGCATCGAGCCGGACATCATGACGCTCGGCAAGGGCATCGGCGGCGGCGTGCCGCTCGCGGCGCTGCTGTCGAAGGCGGAAATCGCCGTGTTCGAAGCCGGCGACCAGGGCGGCACCTACAACGGCAATCCGCTGATGACCGCGGTCGGCTACTCGGTGATCTCGCAGCTGACGGCACCGGGCTTCCTCGAAGGCGTGCGCTCGCGCGGCGAATATCTGCGCACGAAGCTGCTCGAGCTGTCCGAAGAGCGCGGCTTCAAGGGCGAGCGCGGCGAGGGTCTGCTGCGCGCGCTGCTGCTCGGCAAGGACATCGGCAACCAGATCGTCGAGAAGGCGCGCGAGATGCAGCCCGACGGCGTGCTGCTGAACGCGGCCCGTCCAAACCTGCTGCGCTTCATGCCGGCGCTGAACGTGACGACCGAAGAGATCGACCAGATGCTGGCGATGCTGCGCTCGGTTCTCGACTCGCTGTAATCGACAGAGGAGCGCACCGATGACGACGAACACGACGCTCTCGATCCGCCGCTTCGACGCGAGCGATACCGAGGCGGTGATCGCACTGTGGCAGGCGGTGTTTCCCGAGTATCGCGACGTGACGAGACCGCAGCGCAATCCGCGTCTGTCGATCACGAACAAGCTCGCTACGCAACCAGAGCTGTTCTTCGTCGCGGTGCTCGATGGACGCATCGTCGGCACCGTGATGGGCGGCTATGACGGCCACCGCGGCTGGCTGTATTCGCTCGCGGTCGACGCATCGCTGCGACGTCATGGCATCGGTACGCGACTCGTTTCGCACGTCGAGAGCGAGTTGACGAAGCTTGGATGTCCGAAGCTGAACCTGCAGGTTCTATCGTCGGCGACGGCTGAAGTGCACGCGTTCTACGATGCGCTCGGTTATCGCACCGACGCAGTGATCAGCCTCGGCAAGCGGCTCGGCAAATACGCGGACGCGGCACCGGCGGGTTGATTCGCGCCGCACACCTGATTGATCAAGGCCGCATGCGTTGGTTAGCACATGCGGCCTTTTCTATGATTCCCCAAGGAAGGGCGTACATATCGGCGGATTCGGACAAACAGCGGATGGCGGGCAGGTGAATTGCCTAGAATCGTTTACGCACGAGACCACCCCGCGGCTGGGAAAACAGGTTTTCGGCGGTTCGCGATGCTCCGCGGTTCGGCTCATGCGTCCGAGTCCCAAAACGTTTGAATCCTAAGGGGAATCTTCATGGCGACTTATGTGGTGCTCATGCAATTCACGGATCAAGGTGTTCGCGCAATCAAGAACACCGCCCAGCGAGCCGGGCAGGCGGCAGAGATGGCAAAAACTTTCGGCTGCGAAATGAAGCAGATCTACTGGACCTTAGGGGAATACGACATTGTCTCGGTCATCGAAGCGGCAGACGAGCAGAGCTTCCTCGCCTTCGGCCTGGCGCTCAGCTCGGCCGGCAATGTCCGCTCGCAAACGCTGCGTGCGTTCACAAAAGACGAAATCAGCGCGGTTATCGGGCGACTCCCATAATTCACGCCCTAGCCAGCAAAATAAAACGCGCCCCACGACGTTGCATCGTGAGGCGCGTTGCGAGCCGGACGTGTACGCGAACGGCACACGCCCAGCTGATCACCTACCTTATTCGCCCACTCATTCACCCAGGTACGCGGCCCGAACCTTCGGATCGTCGAGCATCTGCTTCGCGTCGCCCGACATCGTGATCAGACCGGAGTCCATCACGTAGCCGCGATTCGCCGCCTGCAGCGCAAGACGCGCGTTCTGCTCGACGAGCAGAACGGTCATGCCTTCGGCGGAAATCGAGCGCACCACTTCGAAGATCTTCTCGACCATGATCGGCGACAGACCCATCGACGGTTCATCGAGCAACAACAGTTTGGGGCGCGAGATGATCGCGCGCGCCATCGCGAGCATCTGCTGCTCGCCGCCTGACAGCGTGCCCGCATATTGCGATGCACGCTCCTTCAGACGCGGGAAGTAGCCAAACATGCGCTCGACATCCGACTTGATGGCCTCGGTATCGTTGCGCAGATAGGCGCCCATCTGCATGTTCTCGACGATCGACATGCGCGCGAAGATGCCACGCCCTTCCGGCACCATCGCGAGACCGCGCTTGAGCAGCTCATGCGCGGGCAGCCCTTTGATGGACTGACCCATGTACTCGATGTCGCCGGCCGCATACGCCTTCAGCCCCGTGATCGCCTTCATCGTCGTGGTCTTGCCCGCGCCGTTCGCGCCGATCAGCGTGACGAGTTCGCCCTGCCCGACCTCGAGGTCGACACCCTTGACCGCCTGGATGCCGCCGTAGTTGACCTGCAGGCCCTTGATTTTCAACATTGCTTGCGTCGTGGACATCAGTGGACCCCCGCACCCAGATAAGCTTCGATCACCTTCGCATCCTTCTGCACGTCCTGCGGCAGACCCTGCGCAATCACCTTGCCGTAGTCGAGCACCGTCATCTGGTTGCACAGGCCCATCACGAGCTTCACGTCGTGTTCGATCAGCAGAATTGTCTTGCCGTCCGTGCGGATCTTGTCGAGCAGCTTGGTCAGCTCGACCTTCTCGGTGGCATTCATGCCGGCCGCCGGTTCGTCGAGTGCGAGCAACTTCGGATCGGTCGCCAACGCACGTGCGATTTCCAGCCGACGCTGGTGACCATACGACAGGTTGCGCGACGTGTAGTCCGCGTATTGCGTGATACCGACGTAGTCGAGCAGTTCGAGCGCGCGCTCCTTGATCTCGCGCTCTTCCTTACGCTCGGCCGGCGTCTGGAACACCGCGCCGAGCAGGCCGTGCTTGGTGCGCACGTGCCGCCCGACCATCACGTTTTCGAGAGCGGTCATGCCGCCGAACAGCCGGATGTTCTGGAACGTGCGCGCGATGCCGGCCTTCGCGACCTGGTAGACCGCGGTCGGCGTGTAGTTCTCGCCATCGAGCTTGAACTCGCCCGAATCCGGTGTGTACAGACCCGTGATCACGTTGAAGAAGGTCGTCTTGCCGGCGCCGTTCGGGCCGATCAAACCGTAGATCTCGCCCGCGCGGATCTGCAGGCCGACTTCGGAAAGCGCCTGCAGGCCGCCGAAGCGCTTGTTGACGCCCTTCACCGACAGACGGATCGTCGAGTTGTTGCTTACGTTATCGCTCATGTCATTTTCTCCACGGCGCCTTATGCGCGCACCGGTTTCTTGCCGGTGCGCTTGGCCAGCTTCGCAATCTTGTCTTCGTGCTTCGGCGCGGGCCACAGGCCTTCCGAGCGATACAGCATGATCACGACCATCGCGAGACCGTACAGCAACTGACGGATCACTTCGGTATCGACGATTTCATGGCCGAAGACCATGTTCTGCAACGGACCCATCGTCGAACGCAGGAACTCGGGGAACACCGCGAGCAGCACCGCGCCGAGAATCACGCCCGGAATGTGGCCCATGCCGCCGAGCACCACGCAGGCGAGCACCACGACCGATTCCCAGAACGTGAACGATTCCGGCGACACGAAACCCTGGAACGCGCCGAACATCGCGCCCGACAGGCCGCCGAACGACGCGCCCATCGCGAAGGCGAGCAGCTTCACGTTACGGGTGTTGATACCCATCGCCTTGGCGGCGATTTCGTCCTCGCGGATCGCGGCCCACGCGCGGCCGATCCGCGAATGCTGCAGACGCGTACAGGTCCAGATCACGAACAGTGCGCACAGCACGAACAGGTAGTAGTACAGGGACACCGACGGTATCTGGAAGCCGAACAGCGAGTGCGACTGCGAGAGGCTGAAGCCGCCGATCTGGACCGGATTGATCCCGGTGATCCCCTTCGGCCCATTGGTGATGTTCACCGGACGGTCGAGGTTGTTCATGAAAATCCGCACGATTTCCCCGAAGCCGAGGGTCACGATCGCGAGGTAGTCGCCACGCAGACGCAGCGTCGGCGCGCCGAGCAGAATCCCGAACATCGCGGCGAGCGACATCGCGATCGGCACGATGATCCAGATCGGCACGTGCAGGCCGCCCGGCGCGAGATGCGCAATCCACTCGAATTGCGTCGTGAGGTGCGGCGAGCTCAGCAACGCGGCCGTGTAGGCGCCGATCGCGTAGAACGCGATGTAGCCCAAATCCAGCAGGCCGGCGAAGCCGACCACCACGTTCAGGCCCAGCGCGAGCATCACGTACAGCATCGCGAAGTCGAGCACGCGGACCCAGTAGTTGCCGCCCAGCGCGCCGATAATCATCGGCGCAGCGATCACGAAGATCGTCGTGATCACGCCGATGGTCAGCGTCTTCGTGCGGTTTTTTTCGGGGATGAGCGTCGTGGAAGGCTCGATCGGTTGAATTGAGGTCATGATTGTTGACTCCTTGTGGCCCGGGATCAGGCGCGATCCGCGACACGTTCGCCGAGCAGGCCCGACGGACGGAACACCAGCACGACGATCAGCACGATGAACGCGAACACGTCCTGGTAGTTACTACCGAACACGCCGCCCGTGAGGTTGCCGATATAGCCGGCGCCCAACTGCTCGATCAGGCCGAGGAGCACGCCGCCGACCATCGCGCCGCCGAGATTGCCGATACCGCCGAGCACCGCCGCGGTAAAGGCCTTCAGGCCAGGGATGAAGCCCATGTAGAAGTGCGCGTTGCCGTATTCGGACGCGATCATCACGCCGGCCAGCGCCGCAAGCGCCGAACCGATCATGAAGGTCGCCGAAATCACGAAGTTCGGGCTCACACCCATCAGGCTCGCGACGTTCGGGTTCTCGGCGATTGCGCGCATGGCGCGGCCGAGCCGGGTCTTGTGCACGAGCAGCAGGAGGCCGCCCATCACGATGAACGCCACCACGATGATCACGATTTCAGTCATCGAGATCACGGCGCCGGGCGTCGTGTCGGTGGCCTTGATCACGTTGATCGGGTCGGTGGGCAACAGCTGCGGGAACGGCAGCGGATTGCGCGACCAGATCATCATCGCGAGCGTCTGCAGCAGGATCGATACACCGATCGCGGTGATCAGCGGCGCGAGACGCGGTGCGCGGCGCAACGGCCGGTAGGCCACCCGCTCGATCGTGTAGCCGACCACCGAGCAGACCGCCGCTGCGATGATCAACGCTATGACCAGCGTCAGCACATTGCCGAGGCCGGGAAAGTGGTTCTGCAGCACACCTATGGCGGAGAGCGCAACCATCGCGCCCACCATCAACACATCGCCGTGAGCGAAGTTGATGATGCCCAGAATGCCGTAAACCATCGTATAGCCTAGTGCGATGATGGCGTAGACACTGCCAAGCACCAGTCCATTCAGGATCTGCTGGATGAAGATATCCATTTATTGCTCCTTAGCCCGTGCGACTGGATTCGCGTTTTTCATCTGCCGGTAGGCGGTGATGGGCTACGAATCTCAACGGCACTGCGGGTACTGATGTAAAAGACCGGTAAGGGTTATCCGCCGCCGGCTTGCCCTGACGACCGTGATGCGGTCGCAGGCTCCCCTTGGACGGATGCAAAAACGGCACCGTTGGATGGTGTCGGTGCCGTCAGGCCGAACATCCCGTCATCACATCTTCACGACGTCGAGCACTGCTTTCTTGCCGTCCTTGAAGTCGTAAAGCGTGATGGCGCCCTCTTTCAAATCACCCTTGTCGTCGAACGCGATGTGGCCGATTACCCCGTTGTAATCGGTCGAAGGCATCGCAGCCAGCACCTTGGGCGCCTCGATCGAATTAGCGCGCTTCATTGCATCGACGATCACGTACACAGCGTCATACGTGAACGGCGCGTAAATCTGCACCGGCGTGTGGAAGCGGTCCTCGTACTTCTTTTCGAAGTCCGCTCCCTTGTCCATCTTCGAAAGCGCGAGTCCCGCTTCCGAACAGACCAGGTTTTGCACGGCGGTACCCGCCAGCTCACCTACCTTGTCGGTACACACACCGTCGCCGCCAAGGATTTTTGCCCTGATACCGAGCGCCGCCGCCTGCTTCGTAAACGGCCCGCCCGTCGCGTCCATGCCGCCGAACATGATGGCGTCCGGCTGAACACTCTTGATCTTCGTGAGAATGGCCCGGAAATCCGTGGCCTTGTCGTTCGTCGCCTCCCGCGCGACGATCTTCGCGCCGCTCGCCTCGGCGGTCTTCGCGAACTCGTCCGCGAGACCCTTGCCGTAGGCGGTCGCATCGTCCACGACCGCGATGCGTCTGGCGCCCAGCGCCTTGGTCGCGTAATTGGCGAGCGCCGGACCCTGCTGCGCGTCGGTGGCGACCACCCGATAGGTTGTCTTGAACCCTTGCTGCGTATACGCCGGATTGGTCGACGACGGCGAGATCTCCACGATGCTCGCGTCGCTATAGATCTTCGACGCCGGAATCGAGACTCCGGAGTTCAGATGCCCGATCACCGCGACTACGTGATCGTCGACCAGCTTCTGCGCAACGGCAGTGCCGGTTTTCGGGTCCGCTGCATCGTCCTGCGCGTCGAGCTGCAGCTGTATCTTGCGAGCGTCGATCGTCAGACCCTGCGCATTGATTTCCTCGACCGCGAGGCGCGCCCCATTTTCGTTGTCCTTGCCCAGATGCGCGATGCCGCCCGTCAACGGAGCCGCATGACCGATCTTCACGATAGTCGCTTCGCTCGGCGCGGCGACCGCCGAGGCCGAAGCCGCCGATGCGACCGCTCCCGCTTCGCCATCCTGTTTCTTGCCGCACGCGGTCAGCATCGCAACCGCGGCCGCGATGGACACGGCGTAAGCAAATTTGACTCGCATCAAGTAAGGTCTCCTGCGCCTTGCAAAATCCACTGTTCAGGACCTCAAGGCCTTGAGAACGCGCGCATTGTAACTCCAATTATGCGGGTGGCAATATTGTTGAACCGGTGGGGTTTTCCTGCATTGCAACCTGATTTTGAGAGCAAAAACCGCTAAAAAGCGCAACCCGGTTGCGATCCCTTTCCGTGCGCCAGTTGCACCGACGCAGAGCCCGATGGCATCAAGTGTTGCGGGCGATCAGCCCGAATGCCGGATAGGCCGGGCTTTGCGTCCGGTATGACCTTTTAGCGCGAGCTCGCCAATTCGCACCAATTCAGCGCATGATTAATTCGTCTTAAAGCTTTTGTCAGCTTAAAACGGGGACGCATCACGAGAAAATCAATAAAGAACCCGATCACAATTCAAAATAATTTGTGCGCAGGAGCAGCGGAATTTGAGGAATTCCGTTGTTCTGGCACTTAATTTAACCAGAGATTCATCGGACTCGCGGCATAAAAAAAGCGCGCCCTCGGGCGCGCTTTCCTTTCAACACAGCTAACGGATTGTCAGGCTGGCAAACCGAGCCCGCGCGGCAGCGGAAACGCGATGTTTTCCTCGATGCCCTCGAGCGCGCGCACATTGCGCACGCCCAGTTCGCGCAGGCGCGCAATCACCGCCTGCGCCAGCACTTCCGGCGCCGACGCGCCAGCCGTCACACCGATGCGACGCTTGCCCTCGACCCAGACCGGATCGATCTGATCGGGCGAATCGACCATATAGGCCGGCACGCCGAGCTTTTCGGCGAGCTCGCGCAAGCGGTTCGAATTCGAACTGTTCGGACTGCCGACGACGACCACTACGTCGCACTTCGGCGCCATGAACTTCACGGCGTCCTGTCGATTCTGCGTGGCATAGCAGATGTCCTGCTTCTTCGGCTCACGGATAGACGGGTACTTGGCCTTCAGCGCACCTATGATCTCGGCGGCGTCGTCGACCGACAGCGTGGTTTGGGTGACGAACGCGATCCGCTCGGGATCGTCGAGCTGCAACGCCTGCACGTCTTCGATGTCCTCGACCAAATGCATGCCCTCGGCCGCCTGACCCATCGTGCCTTCGACTTCCGGGTGACCCTTGTGGCCGATCATCACGATGTCGAAACCGTCCTGGCGCATCTTCGCGACTTCGATATGCACCTTGGTCACGAGCGGGCAGGTGGCGTCGTACACCCGCAGACCTCGCGACTCCGCCTCCGAGCGCACGGCCTTCGACACGCCGTGCGCGCTGAAGATTACCGTGTTGCCCGCCGGCACTTCGTCCAGGTTCTCGATGAAGATCGCCCCCTTCTTGCGCAGGTCTTCGACCACATAGGCGTTATGGACGATTTCGTGACGCACGTAGATCGGCGAGCCATAAAGCTTGATGGCCCGCTCGACGATCTCGATCGCCCGGTCGACGCCGGCGCAGAACCCGCGTGGCTGGGCCAGCAGGATCTCCGCTTCGGCGAGAGTCGTATCCGTGATGCTCATGTTTACAGAATCCCGATGATTTTCACTTCAAACGCCAGCGCCTGGCCGGCAAGCGGGTGATTGAAGTCGAACAGGGCCGACGTCTCGCCGACTTCCTTCAATACGCCGGCATAGCGCCCGCCGCCCGGCGCGTTGAATTCGACCAGATCACCCGGCGAAAAATCCTCGCCGATCATGCTGTTCTCCCGCAGCGTGGCGAGGGACACGCGCTGGATCAGGTCCGGATTGCGCGGACCGAACGCCTGCCCCGGCGGTAGCTGAAAGGTCGAATGGTGGCCCACCTTCAAACCCAGCAAAATATCTTCCAGCGGCGGCGCCAGTTGACCGGCGCCGAGTAGCAGCGTGGCCGGCTTTTCGTTAAACGTGTTGATCACTTCGGCGCCATCGGCAAGGGAAAGCCGGTAATGCAGCGTGACGTGTGAACCGGGTTTCACCTCGGAAATATCGATGATGCTCATGCAATGCTCGCTCAGTCGAAGCGCGCTGCACGCGTGCGCCGCGGGCGCAGTCGACGCGTGTGGCAAACCGTCGGGGTGCCGTGCGCAAAGCGTCTATTGTAAGCCACCTAGCGGGCGCCGGCTTGAGTCCGTCGCGCGCGAGAGCGGCACGGCTCGGCGGCGCGTTGCGCCGGGCGCGCCGTCAACCTTACGCGGAGGACTCTATATATATGGCTGATTTCGCCAGCACAATCGACGAAGCACCTGCGGCAACGGTGCGACCGAAATCAAGGGCACGCGCAAGGAACGGCGCAAAAGCCGCCGGTTCAAACGCCCGCAGCCGGCCGCAACTGTTCCGCGGCAAATGGCTGCGGCGCGACATGCCGCGCGAGCGGTTAATCAACCAGGGGCCCGACGTCTTGTCGGACACCGAAATGATCGCGCTCGTGCTCGGCTCCGGCCTGCCTGGCCACGACGTGTTCAGCGTCGCGCGGGCGCTGCTCGAGCGCTTCGGCTCGCTGCGCGCGATGCTCGACGCAACTTATGCGGACTTCGACGGCGTCCGCGGCATCGGCCCCGCGAAAAGGGCGCAGTTGCTCGCGATCATGGAAATGGCGCGCCGGTCGCTCGTCGACAAGATGCGCAAGCGCCCGCTGATGAATTCGCCTGAAGCGGTCGAAAGCTATCTGCGCCTTCTGATCGGCGGACAGCCGCAGGAGGTGTTCGTGTCGCTGTTTCTCGACGCGCGGCATCGGCTGATCCGCTGCGAGGAAAGCGCGCGCGGCTCACTCACGCGCATGGCTGTCTATCCGCGCGAGATCGTACGGCGGGCGCTCGCCGCGAACGCGGCCAGCCTGATCGTCGCGCACAACCATCCGTCCGGCGCTGTAGAGCCGAGCGCGAGCGACTGTCACCTCACGCAGACGCTGCGCGACGCGCTCGCGCTCGTCGACGTGCAGTTGATCGATCATCTGGTGATCGGCGCGGACAGCGTATACTCGTTCGCC
This sequence comes from Paraburkholderia sp. HP33-1, assembly GCF_021390595.1. Taxonomy (NCBI): domain Bacteria; kingdom Pseudomonadati; phylum Pseudomonadota; class Betaproteobacteria; order Burkholderiales; family Burkholderiaceae; genus Paraburkholderia; species Paraburkholderia sp. HP33-1. The sequence continues at coordinate 2,677,271 of NZ_JAJEJR010000001.1, forward strand.
CGCGCCGGTTGGCCAAGGCTCGCGCGCAAGCCCGATCGGGCGTGGGAAGTGGAAGGCCCGCCGAACGACGCCGTGCCCGGCCCCGGCATCGCAAATAAGGTTTGATTTTGCGGCTTTTTTTCTGCTAGAATTCCGGTTTGCCTATTTCCAACCCCCTGTTCCGAAGCCACCAAGGCGTTCCGCAAAGGTCAGGCGGCTGTGGTAGCGAGTGCCTCTACGCAACTTCGCACACCCCCAGCGCAGCTCTTTTCGGGAAACTTTCACGGCGTTCGAACTCAGAATTAGCGTATTAGGAGTGCTCTCATGGCACGCGTATGCCAAGTAACTGGGAAAGCGCCGATGAGCGGCAACAACGTTTCCCACGCGAACAACAAGACCAAGCGCCGGTTCCTGCCGAACCTGCAAAACCGCCGTATCTGGGTGGAAAGCGAAAACCGTTGGGTGCGTCTGCGCGTTTCGAACGCCGGCCTGCGCCTGATCGACAAGAACGGTATCGACGCTGTGCTCGCAGACCTGCGCGCACGCGGTGAAGCCTAAGGAGTAAATCATGGCGAAAGGCGCACGCGACAAGATCAAGCTGGAATCGACCGCTGGTACGGGTCACTTCTACACGACCACGAAGAACAAACGCAACATGCCGGAAAAGATGCTGATCAAGAAATTTGATCCGGTCATCCGCAAGCACGTTGACTACAAGGAAACCAAGATCAAGTAATCTTGGCTCTCCAGCCTGACGAAGGCAAAAACATGAAAAGCCTCGCATCCGTGCGAGGCTTTTTTGTTATTGCGCGGACCTCGCGATAGCGCTGCCATGTGCGCGCGAATCGCCCTATTCCGTTTGGCCAGCTTTCGCCAGGGCGCCGCGGCGCGTATCCTTTATCGTTTTCGCGGCGCGCGGCTCGCGCGCCGTCATCGCATAAACTAAAGAGGGAGATGTGGGCAATGGAATTCGATGTGGCAATCGTCGGTAGCGGTCTGGCTGGCTTGAGCGTCGCGCTCAATCTCGCGCAGACGCGGCGGGTTGCTGTGATCGCCAAACGGTCCATGACCGAGGGCGCGAGCGACTGGGCACAAGGCGGCATCGCTGCGGTGCTCGATTCCGCGGACAGCGTCGAGAATCACGTGCGCGACACGCTGATCGCGGGAGGGGGCCTGTGCGACGAGGCGGCAACACGCTTCATCGTCGAGCACGGACGCGCCGCGATCGAATGGCTAATCGCACAGGGCGTGCCGTTCACGAAGGACGACGCCGCCGAACTGGGTTTTCATCTGACGCGCGAAGGCGGTCATAGTCATCGCCGGATCATTCACGCGGCCGATGCGACTGGCCACGCGGTCGTCGCGACGCTCAGCGACCAGGTGCGCCTTCATCCGAACATCACGCTGTTCGAAGACCATCACGCGATCGACCTGATCACGTCCGAGCGCCTCGGCCTGCCCGGGCGTCGCTGCCACGGCCTATATGCGCTCGATCTGCAAAGCGGCCGCACCATCACAATCGAAGCGCCGCATACGGTGCTCGCGACGGGCGGCGCCGGCAAGGTCTATCTGTACACGACGAACCCCGACACCGCGACCGGCGACGGCATCGCGATGGCATGGCGCGCCGGATGCCGCGTGTCGAACATGGAATTCATCCAGTTCCATCCGACCTGCCTGTTCCACCCGTACGCGAAGTCGTTCCTGATTTCGGAAGCCGTACGCGGCGAAGGCGGCATCCTGAAGCTGCCCGACGGCACGCGCTTCATGCCCAATCACGACGAGCGCGCGGAGCTCGCGCCGCGCGATATCGTCGCGCGGGCAATCGACTTCGAGATCAAAAAACGCGGCATCGATTGCGTGTATCTCGACATCAGCCACCAGCCGGCTGCATTCCTGCAGGAGCATTTCCCGACGATCCTCGCCCGCTGCCTCGAGTTCGGCATCGACATCACGAAAGAGCCGATTCCAGTCGTGCCGGCCGCGCATTACACGTGCGGCGGCGTCGTCACCGATCTGGCGGGCCGCACCGATCTCGCGGGCCTCTACGCGGTCGGCGAGACGTCCTGCACGGGACTGCACGGCGCGAACCGGCTCGCCAGCAATTCGCTGCTCGAATGCCTCGTGATCGGCCGCTCGGCCGCCGAGGCGATCGAAGCGGAGGGCTTCACCACCGCTGTCCACGCGCCGTTGCCGGCCTGGGACGAAAGCCGCGTGTCCGATCCGGACGAGGAAGTCGTGGTCGCGCACAACTGGGATGAACTGCGCCGGCTGATGTGGAACTACGTTGGCATCGTGCGCACCGACAAGCGGCTCGAGCGCGCGAAGCATCGGCTCGCGCTGCTGCGCGACGAGATCCACGAGTACTACGCGAACTTCAAGGTGAGCCGCGATTTGCTGGAGCTGCGCAATCTGGTCGACGTGGCGTCGCTGATCGTCGAGGGCGCGCGTTCGCGGCGCGAAAGCCGCGGCCTGCATTTCAGCCGCGACTGGCCCGCTACATTGCCCAAAGCGCTGCCGACAGTGCTGTCGCCGAAGTATGTGCGCAGGCCAAATGCCTGACGACCTTGCGCTGAAACGGCACCGCAAACGACAAGGCCATTGCCGGAAAACTCCGGCAATGGCCTTGTTCAGTCGTCACGAGCGTTGGCCGATGCGCTAATCGCGCGAGGCTCAAACGATCCGCATCGAGTAGTCAGTCGCGCGCACGTCCTTGGTCAGCGCGCCGATGGACACGCGGTCCACGCCCGTCTCCGCGATCGTACGCACGGTCTCGAAGTTCACGCCCCCGGACACCTCAAGCACCGCGCGCCCCGCCGTGATCCGGACCGCGTCGCGCATCATGTCGAACGAGAAGTTGTCGAGCAAAATCGACTGCGCGCGATGCGCGAGCGCGGTTTCCAATTGCTCGAGCGTTTCGACCTCGATCTGGATCGGCACGCCCGCATTCAACGCGAGCGCCGCGTCCATTGCCGCACCCACGCCGCCGGCAGCGGCAATGTGGTTTTCCTTGATCAGAATGCCGTCGTACAGCGCGAGCCGCTGATTCGCACCGCCGCCGACGCGCACCGCGTACTTCTGCGCGAGCCGCAACCCCGGCAGCGTCTTGCGCGTATCGAGAACGCGCGTGCGCGTGTGAGCGATTGCGTCGACATAGCGGCGCGTCGCGCTCGCCACGCCGGACAGCAACTGCAGGAAATTCATCGCGTTGCGCTCCGCAGTGAGCAGCGCGCGCACCGGCCCGCGCAGATCGCAGACCGTCGTATCGGCGCCCATGCGCTCGCCCTCGCGGTAACGCCATTGAACTTCGATGCGCGGATCGACCGAGCGCATCACTGCATCGAACCACGGCACGCCGCACAGCACCGCGTCCTCGCGCACGATGATGCGCGCGTTGCGCACGTCATCGGCAGGCACGAGACGGCCCGTCTGATCGCCGCTGCCAATGTCTTCGGCGAGCGTATCGGCGACGTTGCGCGCGAGCGCCGCATCGAACGCCGCGCCGTATTGCGTGCGAATCTCCGCGAAAAGCGGCGACACTGCGTCGGACCCTTCGCGAGCCACTGCCTGCTCGGGCGCCTTCTCCACCACCGTCATTACGCTGCCCCCACGTTCGAATACAGTTGCGTGTCACGCGCAAGATCGCCGCTTGCCTGCACGCGCTTCTTGTGACGTGCCGCGAAGTCGAGCATGCGATCGATCGGCAGACGCGCGCGCGCGCCGATCGCGCGATCGACGAAAATCTCGTTGTGGCCGCGCTCGAGCACGTCAGCCAGATTCGCGAGGCCGTTCATCGCCATCCACGGGCAATGCGCGCAGCTCTTGCAGGTCGCGCTGTTGCCGGCCGTCGGCGCGGCGATCAGCGTCTTGCCGGGCGCGGCGAGCTGCATCTTGTGCAGGATGCCGAGGTCGGTCGCGACGATGAAATGCGTCGCATCGAGCTTCTGCGCGGCGTCGATCAGTTGCGTGGTCGAGCCGACCACGTCTGCCTGCGCGACCACGTTGGCCGGCGACTCCGGATGCACGAGCACCTTCGCGCCGGGATACTCGGCGCGCAGCAGGTCGAGCTCGATGCCCTTGAATTCGTCGTGCACGAGGCATGAGCCCTGCCACAGCAGCATGTCCGCGCCGGTCTTGTCCTGGATGTAGCGGCCGAGATGGCGGTCCGGCGCCCAGATGATCTTCTCGCCGCGCGCATGCAGATCGGCAACGATCTCCAGCCCGATCGACGACGTCACCATCCAGTCTGCACGCGCCTTCACGGCCGCGCTCGTATTCGCGTACACGACCACCGTGCGGTCTGGGTGAGCGTCGCAGAACGCTGAGAACTCGTCGACCGGACAGCCAAGGTCGAGCGAACAGGTCGCATCCAGATCCGGCATCAGGATGCGCTTGTCGGGACTGAGAATTTTCGCGGTCTCACCCATGAAGCGCACGCCCGCGACCACCAACGTCTGCGCGTCGTGATCTCGCCCGAAACGCGCCATTTCCAGCGAATCGGCCACGCAGCCGCCGGTTTCGTCGGCGAGTTCCTGCAATTCTGCGTCGACATAATAGTGCGCGACGAGCACCGCCTTCTCGCGCTTGAGCAACGCGCGAATGCGCGCCTTCAGCGCGCGCTTCTCTTCCGCCGACGGCGTCTGGGGCACCTTCGCCCACGCCTGTCCGATCCCGCAGGTCGTGCCCTGCGCCTGAGGCCGATCGTATTCGACGGTCCTGATCGCTTGCTGCTCCATCATCTCCTCTGCCCTCACCTGGTCGCCGCGGCTTGCCACTCGCGCTACCGATGCGATGGTTTTCCACGGCCCAAAAATGCAAAACCCCGCCAACGCGGGGTTTTGTGACGTTCTTAAATTTTAATGGATTTCAGGCATAGCGACGCAGTCGCAGCGCGAAGTCTTGCAACGCCTTGATCCCGCTCTGCTCTGCACGATGGCACCAGTCCTGCAGCTGCGCCAGCAGTTGCTCGCGCGACGCGTTGGAGCGCTCCCACATCGCCGCAAGTTCGTTGCGCATGTCGATGTAGGTCTTCAATTTCTGGCTGTTCGCGAAAATCTGCGGCAGCTGGAGCTTCTGCGGCTCGTTCAGGCCCGCCTCTTCCTTGTGGAACCAGGTACGCGCGCCACGCATCACCTGATACTTTTCGCGCGCACCGACTTCCTTCAGATGCGCAAGCTCCTGGCGATACGCACGCTTGATCGCCTTCGCGTAACGCGCCATCACTTCGTAGCGGTTCGCGAGCACGGCCTGCAGCGTGTCCTGATCGAGCACGAGCTTGCCGGTGGTGAGACGCGGTGTCGGCGCGATCTTCTTCACCTTGGCCAGACGAAACGCCTGCATGATGCGGATGTACATCCAGCCGATGTCGAACTCGTACCACTTGTTCGACAGCTTCGCCGACGTCGCGTACGTGTGGTGATTGTTATGCAGTTCCTCGCCGCCGATGATGATGCCCCACGGGAAGAGGTTGGTGCTTGCGTCCGACGAATTGAAGTTGCGATAGCCCCAGAAGTGCCCGAGACCATTGACCACGCCCGCGGCCCAGAACGGAATCCACACCATCTGCACGGCCCAGATGGTCAGGCCGACGACGCCGAACAGCGCGACGTTGATCACCATCATCAGGCTCACGCCGAGAATCGGGTACTTCGTGTAGACGTTGCGCTCCATCCAGTCGTTCGGCGTGCCGTGGCTGAACTTGCGCATCGTTTCTTCGTTTTTCGCTTCAGCGCGATAAAGCTCAGCGCCTTCGAGCAGCACCTTCCAGATGCCGCGCGTCTGCGGGCTGTGCGGATCCTCTTCGGTCTCGCACTTCGCGTGGTGCTTGCGGTGAATCGCGGCCCATTGGCCGGTCAGCATGCCGGTGGTCATCCACAGCCAGAAGCGGAAAAAATGACTGGCGATCGGGTGCAGATCCAGCGCGCGATGCGCCTGGCAGCGATGCAGATAGACGGTCACGCCGATGATCGTGATATGCGTCACGATCAGCGTATACACGACGAGTTGCCACCACGAGAAATGCAACAGGCCGTGGGCAAGGAAATCGAGCAAAGAATTCAACAAGGTAAGTTACCTGCAGAACGAGAGATACGGACCACACGCGCCGCGTGTGTCAAGAAAGTGAAAGCATACAGCGGGATCGCACGACATTCTACTTGAAGCGTCCCAAGTGTTTGTAACAAATAGGGATTTTTTGTGCGGTATCAAGCGGATAGCGATTGCCGCGGCGCGGCGCTAAACGAGCCTTAGCGCATGTGGCTGGCCGCTCCGTCGGCGGGCCCGAGCGCCAAATCGGTCATTGTTACCGGATGCGGCATTGCGCCGCTCGTCGGACCGACAATGCGCACCTCGCGCTGCGCGAGCGGAATCGTGATGCCGTGCTCGGAAAAGATACGCCAGATGTTGCGATTGACCGCCGAGCGCACGCCCATCGTGCCGGTCGCCGCGTCCTCGATCCAGAAGCCCAGCTCGAGATTGATGCCATCCGGGCCGAAGCCGACCAGAAATGGCGTCGGCGCCGGCTCGCGCAGCACGCGCGGCACGTCGGCGGCGGCCTGAGCGAGTAGCGTCATCGCCTGCTCGACGTCGGACGTGTTGGCGATCTGCACCGACGCCTTCGCGTAACCCCGGGTCAGAAATGACGACTGGTTCTGTACGACGTCGGTGATCAGCTTTTCGTTCGGAATCAGCGTCTCGATGCCGTCGAGCCCACGCACCACGGTATAGCGCGTGCGGATCTGCGTGACACGGCCCTGCAGGCCGCTCACGTTGATCGTGTCGCCGATCCGCAACGAGCGGTCGAGCAGGATGATGAAACCAGACACGTAGTTGCTCGCGATCTTCTGCATCCCGAAGCCGAGGCCGACGCCCAGCGCGCCGCCGAACACGCCGAGCACCGTGATGTCGATGCCGACGATCGACAGGCTGATCAGCACCGCCGCGAGCACGAAGGCCGCGCGGCCGACGCGTGCAACCACCACTTTCAGGTTCGCGTCGAGTGTTTTCGAGCGCATCAGGCGGTCTTCGAACGTCGAGCCGAGCCACATCGCAACGATCATCGTGACGCCGACCCACAGCAACCCCGTGATCAGCGACAGCAGCGTCATGTGCGCATTGCCGACGCGAAAGCGCACGCTGTCCATCCACGCGATCACGGCGTTCTGAACGCCCAGCAGCGTGAGCACCATGCCGATCCAGACGACCACCGACACGGCCTTCTCGACGAGGAACAGCCACGGATGCTCGCCGCCATCGCGGTTGAACACCCGCCGTGCAAAGAAAAACACGATGAAGATAAGCCCGATGCCGACGAGCGGCACCAGTGCCAGATCGAGCAGCGCAGTGTCCATGAACCGGTCGGCGATCGCCCGCGCGAGCCACACGAGCGCCGCACCGATCAGCGGAAAAGCCGCACGGTCGAGGCTCTCCATGCCGAAGCGCAGGCTCTGGTAGACCGGCAGCCGCGGCCGCTCGATCCGGCGCCGCAGCGCACGCGCGAGCAGCCACGCGATGAGCAGTGTCGCGAGCAGGATGGCGACCTGCCACAACATCACGGGCTGACCGAAGTCACGCGCGATGTCGCTGAACATGTGGGGGAAAGTCGTATCCATGGATGTCCCCGAATTTGCCGGCTCGTGCGGATTCGTCGGCGAACCCGCGCGCGCCGGCCTGAAGCCGGTCGCCTAGCTCTGGCGCTCGAGCACGGCGGCAAAGAAACCGTCGGTCGCATGGCGGTGCGGCCACAGCGACAGGTAGTCACCCATCTCCAGCTCGATGCGCTGCTCGGCGAGCACATCGCGCACAGGCACGAGCGCGAAGTCCGGGTGATCGGCGAGGAACTGCTGCACGATCGCCTCGTTTTCCGCTTCGAGAATCGAGCACGTTGCGTATATGAGCCGCCCGCCCTTCTTCACGAGACGCGCCGCGCTCGCGAGAATCGAAGCCTGCTTCGGCGCCAGTTCGGCGATCGACTCCGGCGACTGGCGCCACTTCAGGTCCGGATTGCGGCGCAGCGTACCGAGGCCGCTGCATGGCGCATCGACGAGCACGCGGTCGATCTTGCCGGCCAGACGCTTGATCTTCGCGTCATGTTCGCTGTCGATCAGCACCGGATTCACGTTCGACAAGCCGCTGCGCGCAAGCCGCGGCTTCAGCTTCGCGAGACGCCGCTCGGAGATGTCGAACGCGTAGAGCCGGCCGGTCGAGCGCATCGCCGCCCCGAGCGCCAGCGTCTTGCCGCCCGCGCCCGCGCAGAAATCGACGATCATCTCGCCGCGCCGCGGCGCGACCAGCGAGCACAGCAGCTGGCTGCCCTCGTCCTGCACTTCGAGCCAGCCCTGCTGGAACGCGTCGAGCCTCGTGAGCGCCGGCTTGCCGACCACGCGCACGCCGAACGGCGCGAACGGCGTCGCGCCCGCCTCGATACCGGCCTTCGACAGCGCGCCCAGCACATCGTCGCGGCTCGCCTTGATGGGGTTCGCGCGCAGATCGAGCGGCGCCGGGTAGTTCAGCGCGGCGGCCAGCTGCGCTAGCTCGGCGGCCTCGAAGCGCGTGCTCAACGCCTGGCAGATCCAGTCGGGCAGGTTCAGGCGAATCCGCAGCGGCAGACTTTCCGGGTCGATCTTCGACACGTGTTCGAGCCACGTCGCCTCGGCCTCGGTGACGAACGGCTTGAGCGCCGAGCGCCCGACCGTCTGCATCAGGCCCAGCAGTGCCATGCGGCGCGCAGGGCTGCCGGTGCCGCTTTCAGCGAGATGCGCGAACTCCATCCGGCGCCGCAGCACCGCGAACACCGCCTCGGCGATCACGCCGCGCTCGGCGTGGCCGAGCTTCGGATGCGCGCGGAAGAACCGGCTCGTGGTGGCGTCTGCGGGGCCGTTCAGCCGCAGCACTTCGGCCAGCAGCGTTTCAGTTTGTCCAATCAGGAAACCATGTAATCTCATGCGCCCTCTCCGGCGGTGTGACCGGCAAAGAGCCATTGCGGCTCCGACGGCGTAAGCGTGACGCGCGAGCCGTCCAGAGCGAGACGCCCTTCGACGAACCAGCGCACCGCGCGTGGATAAATGATGTGCTCGGTAGCGAGCACGCGTGCGGCGAGCGTTTCAGCGGTATCGCCCGCCTCGACAGGCACCGCCGACTGCACGACGATCGGCCCGTGATCGAGCTTTGATGTGACAAAATGCACCGACGCGCCGTGCAGCCGCACGCCGGCGTCGAGCGCCTGCTGGTGTGTCTTCAGACCAGGAAAGCTCGGCAGCAGCGACGGGTGCACGTTCAGCATGCGCCCGGCGTAATGGTCGACGAAGCGCGCGGTCAGCACGCGCATGAAGCCCGCGAGCACGACGAGGTCCGGCGCGAATGCGTCGATCTGCTCGGCGAGTGCCGCATCGAAGCTGTCGCGATCCGGAAACTGGCGATGGTCAACCACCGCCGTGGCGATGCCATGCGACGCCGCGAAGGCGAGCCCAGCGGCATCGGGACGGTTGGCAATCACGGCGGCGACCCGCGCCGGCCAGCCCTCGCTCGCGCACGCACGCACGATGGCTTCCATGTTGCTGCCCCGTCCGGAAATCAGGATGACGAGTTTTTTCATCCGCGGATTTTATCATTCGGCGATCGCCGGCCCGCGACCGCGCAGCCGTCTGTTGCGCCAAGCGTTTATAATCGATTGTTTTGCGGCCCTCTGGCCGCGCCCCTATTGCAACCGCAGCAACCGCTGCAACCCGCTATCGTGAGAGTCTTCCGCGGTCTTCCCAATGCCGAGAGCCGTGCGCCGTGCGCGCTGACCATCGGCAACTTCGACGGTGTCCACCGTGGCCACCAGGCTCTGCTCGCGCACGTGCGCGCGGCCGCCAATGCGCGTGGCCTGCCCGTCTGCGTGATGACCTTCGAGCCGCACCCTCGCGAGTTCTTCAACCCGGCCGGTGCGCCGCCGCGCATCGCGATGCTGCGCGACAAGCTGGAGGCGCTGCGCACCAACGGGGTCGACAGGGTCGTGGTCGAGCACTTCAATCACACGTTCGCGAGCCAGTCCCCGGACGCGTTCGTCGAGCGGATCATCGTCAACGGATTGCACGCGCGCTGGATCATGATCGGCGACGATTTCCGCTACGGTGCGAAGCGCGCCGGCGATTTCGCGTCGCTGCAGGCGGCCGGCAAGCAGTACGGCTTCGAAGTCGAACAGATGGCGACGGTCGCCGATCCGTCGGGCGCGCGCATTTCGAGCTCGGGCGTGCGCGCGGCGCTGGTCGCGGGCGAGCTGGATTCGGCCCGCGCCGCGCTCGGCCGCGACTATCTGATCAGCGGCCATGTCACGCACGGCATGAAGCTCGGCCGCGATCTCGGCTTTCCGACGCTCAATCTGCCGATCGCGCACAAGCGCCCGGCGCTCGCCGGCATTTTTGTCGTCCAGGTTCACGGCATCGCCGAGCAACCGCTGCCGGGCGTCGCGAGCCTCGGCCTGCGCCCCACCGTCGACGATTCCGGCCGCGTGCTGCTCGAAGTTCACCTGCTCGACTGGCACGGCGACGCGTATGGCAAACTCGTGCGCGTCGAATTTCTGAAGAAGCTGCGCGACGAGGAGAAGTTCGTCGACCTCGAGACGCTCACCGCCGCGATTGCGCGCGACGTCGCCAATGCGCGCGCGTGGTTCGCCGCGGTCGGCGCCGGCACGCCGGGCAGCCGTTCCACCGGTTTCGCCACCTCGGCCACCGACCGAATTAGATAACCGCCGCGGTTCGGGCCGGCGCGCCGCGCCGCACGGACCGCCGCCGCGCGCATCGACGGGCGTCCGGGCTTCAACCGGAGCCGCCTGCCGGGCGCGTCCCACGCTCCTCGTGCATCGCGCGCAATCCGCGCGCCGCTACGCATAGAAACGAATTCACCGCCACCCACATCATGAGCAACAAGAAAGCCGATTCGAAACCGCAGTCCCGCTACCCGGTCAACCTGCTCGACACGCCGTTCCCGATGCGCGGCGACCTGCCCAAGCGCGAGCCACAATGGGTCAAGGACTGGCAGGAACGCAAGGTCTACGACAAGATCCGCGCCGTTTCCAGGGGCCGCAAGAAGTTCATCCTGCACGACGGCCCGCCGTATGCGAACGGTGACATCCACCTCGGCCACGCGGTGAACAAGATCCTGAAGGACATGATCGTCAAGGCGCGCAATCTGGCGGGCTTCGACGCGGTTTACGTGCCGGGCTGGGACTGCCACGGCATGCCGATCGAAATCCAGATCGAAAAGCAGTTCGGCAAGTCGCTGCCGGCGGCCGAAGTGATGCAGAAGGCGCGCGCCTATGCGACCGAGCAGATCGAAAAGCAGAAGGCCGGCTTCCGGCGTCTGGGCGTGCTCGGCGACTGGGACAATCCGTACAGGACGATGAACTTCGCGAACGAAGCCGGCGAAATTCGCGCGCTCGCGAAGATCATGGAAAAGGGCTACGTGTTCCGCGGCCTGAAGCCGGTCAACTGGTGCTTCGACTGCGGCTCGGCCCTCGCTGAGGCGGAAGTCGAGTACAAGGACAAGACCGACCCGACCATCGACGTGCTGTTCGGCTTTGCCGAGCCGGAAAAGACCGCGCAGGCGTTCGGCCTCGCCGCACTGCCGCGCGACGAAGGCGGCATCGTGATCTGGACCACCACGCCGTGGACCATTCCCGCCAACCAGGCGCTGAACCTGCATCCGGAGATCGTCTACGCTCTCGTCGACACGCCGCGCGGCCTCCTGATCCTCGCCGAGGAACGCGTCGAGGCATGCCTGAAGCTGTACGGCTTCGAAGGCACGATCATCGCGACGACGCCGGGCGAGAAGCTCGTGAACCTGCGCTTCAACCACCCGCTCGCGTCCGCGCATCCGGCCTACAAGCGCAGCGCGCCGGTCTATCTCGGCGACTACGTGACGACCGAAACCGGCACCGGCATCGTGCATTCGTCGCCCGCGTACGGCGTGGAAGACTTCGTGTCGTGCAAGACGCACGGCATGGCCGACTCGGACATCATCAACCCGGTGATGGGCGACGGCCGCTACATCGAATCGCTCGCGCTGTTCGGCGGCCTGTCGATCTGGGCGGCCAATCCGCAGATCGTCGAGGCGCTGCAAGGCGCCGGCTCGCTGCTGCGCACCGAGAAGTACTCGCACAGCTACATGCACTGCTGGCGCCACAAGACGCCGATCATCTACCGCGCGACCTCGCAGTGGTTCGCCGGGATGGACGTGAAGCCGAATGACAGCGACAGGACGCTGCGCGAAACCGCGCTCGAAGGCATCGAGAACACGGCGTTCTATCCGTCGTGGGGCAAGCAGCGCCTCTTCAGCATGATCGCGAACCGCCCGGACTGGACGCTGTCGCGTCAGCGCCAGTGGGGTGTGCCGATGGCGTTTTTCGTGCACAAGGAAACCGGCGAGCTGCATCCGCGCACGCTCGAGTTGCTGGAACAGGTCGCGCAGCGTGTCGAGAAGGAAGGCATCGAGGCGTGGCAGACGCTCGATCCGCGCGAGCTGATCGGCGACGACGCGAACCTCTACGAAAAGAACCGCGACACGCTCGACGTGTGGTTCGACTCGGGCACCACGCACTGGCACGTGCTGCGCGGCTCGCACAAGGACGAGCTGCAGTTCCCGGCCGACCTGTACCTCGAAGGCTCGGACCAGCACCGCGGCTGGTTCCATTCGTCGCTGCTGACCGCCTCGATGCTCGACGGCCGCCCGCCCTACAACGCGCTGCTCACGCACGGCTTCACCGTCGACGGCGAAGGCCGCAAGATGAGCAAGTCGCTCGGCAACGGCATCGACCCGCATGAAGTCGCGAATCGACTCGGCGCGGAAATCATCCGCCTGTGGATCGCGTCGACCGATTACTCGGGCGAGCTCGCGATCTCCGAGGAAATCCTGAAGCGCGTCACGGAAGGCTACCGCCGTATCCGTAATACGCTGCGCTTCCTGCTTGCCAACCTGTCGGACTTCGACTTCGCGCAGCACGCGCGTCCGGTCGAAGACTGGCTCGAAATCGACCGTTACGCGGTGGCGCTGTCGGCAAACCTGCAGAACGACATCCTCGCGCACTACGAGAAGTACGAGTTTCACCCGGTCGTCGCGAAGCTACAGACGTTCTGCTCGGAAGACCTGGGCGGCTTCTACCTCGACGTGCTGAAGGACCGCCTGTACACCACGGCGGCGGATTCGGTCGCGCGCCGCTCGGCGCAGACCGCGCTCTACCACATCGCGCACGGCCTGCTGCGCGTGATGGCGCCGTTCCTGTCGTTCACCGCGGAAGAAGCGTGGAAAGTGTTCCAGCCGGACAGCGAAACGATCTTCACCGAGACGTACCACGCGTACCCGGCTGTGCCCGATGCGGACGCGCTGCTCGACAAGTGGACGCTGCTGCGCGCAGTGCGCGGCGACGTGACCAAGGCGCTCGAAGAGGCTCGGGTCGCGAACCTGATCGGCTCGTCGCTGCAGGCGGAAGTCGAAATCCGCGCGAGCAGCGCGCGTCACGACGCGCTCGCGAGCCTCGGCGACGACCTGAAATTCGTGCTGATCACGTCGGCGGCGAATGTCGTCAAGGTCGACAGCGAAGCAGATGAAGGCGTCGAGGTGATCGCGTCGAAATACCTGAAGTGCGAGCGCTGCTGGCACTATCGCGCGGACGTCGGCGCGAACGCCGAGCATCCGTCGCTGTGCGGCCGCTGCTTCAGCAATCTGTTCGGCACTGGCGAAGCGAGGAGCGCGGCATAATGGCGAGAACCATGTCGAAAACGTCCACCGCAAGCGGCTCGCTCGCACCCTGGCTCGGCATTGCGCTGATCGTCATCCTGTTCGACCAGCTGACGAAAATCGCCGTGCGCAAGGTGTTCGCCTACGGTGTGCCGCACGAGGTCACGCCGTTCTTCAACCTGATCGTCGTGTTCAACCGCGGCGCCGCGTTCAGCTTCCTCGCGATGGCGGGCGGCTGGCAGCGCTGGGCGTTCACCGCGCTCGGCGTGGTCGCGGCGCTCGTGATCTGCTATCTGCTCAAGCGCCATAGCGGGCAGAAAATGTTCTGCACGGCGCTCGCGCTGATTCTCGGCGGCGCGCTCGGCAATGTGATCGACCGGCTCGCGTATGGCCACGTGATCGACTTCCTCGATTTCCACGTGGCCGGCTGGCACTGGCCGGCGTTCAATCTTGCCGACAGCGCAATCACGATCGGCGCGATCCTGCTCGTGATCGACGAGCTGCGGCGGGTACGCAGCACACGCTAACGTCGCCGAGGTGAGGCACGGCTGCGGTTACGCGAGCCGTGCGTCGCGTCCGGTTTGAAACGCGCGGCGGCGGCGACGGGCAACGCCGTCACGCCGCCGCGCGATCACGCTTTGTCGGAGGCTTTCGTTGGCAACCGCAGAACTCGCAGGCAAACACCTCGTCCTCGGCATGACGGGCGGCATCGCCTGCTACAAGATCGCCGAACTCACGCGTCTGTTGACCAAGGCAGGCGCGACCGTGCAGGTCGTCATGACCGAAGCGGCCACCCAGTTCATCACCCCCATCACGATGCAGGCGCTGTCGGGCCGGCCGGTCTACACGAGTCAGTGGGACGCGCGCATGCCGAACAACATGGCGCATATCGACCTGTCGCGCGAAGCCGATGCGATCGTGATCGCGCCCGCATCAACCGACTTCCTCGCCAAGCTTGCGCACGGCATGGCCGACGATCTGCTGTCGACGCTGTGCATCGCGCGCGACTGCCCGCTGCTCGTCGTGCCGGCGATGAACCGGCAGATGTGGCAGAACCCCGCCACGCAACGTAACGTCGCGCAACTGCGCGCCGACGGCCTCGAAGTGCTCGGCCCCGATTCGGGCCCGCAGGCCTGCGGTGAAATCGGCGATGGCCGCATGCTCGAAGCGGCCGCGACCTACGAGGCGATCGCGTCGTTCTTCGCGCCGAAGATCCTGTCCGGCCGGCGCGTGCTGCTGACCGCGGGCCCGACCTTCGAGCCGCTTGATCCGGTGCGCGGCATCACGAATCGCTCGAGCGGCAAGATGGGCTTCGCGCTCGCGCGCGCCGCGCAGCAGGCCGGCGCCGACGTGCATCTGGTGGCCGGACCGGTTGCGCTGGAGACGCCGTGGGGCGTATTGCGCGAGGACGTGCAGACCGCGCAGCAGATGCACGACGCGGTGATGCGCGCGGTCGCGGATGCGGACATTTTCATCGGCGTCGCGGCGGTGGCCGACTGGCGCGTCGACCACGTCAGCGATCAGAAGATCAAGAAGACTGCCGAGCGCACGCTGCCGAGCTTTTCGTTCGTCGAGAATCCGGACATCCTCGCCGCGGTCGCGAGGCTGCCAAAGCCGCCGTTCACGGTCGGCTTCGCCGCGGAGAGCGACAACCTCGAAGTCCACGGCGAGGAAAAGCGCGCGCGCAAGAACGTGCCGCTGCTGATCGGCAATCTGGGCCCGCAAACGTTCGGGCTCGACGACAACGAAGTGATCCTGTTCGAAGCCGGCGGCGCGACCAGGCTGCCACGCGCCGACAAGCAGACGCTCGCGCGCGCGTTGATCACGGAAATCGCGAAGCGTCTGCCGCCCGACCACGGTCCGGTCCGCTGAACAAGCGAACGGCGACGGGCCAGTGTGCCCCTGCTGTCCTGCTTGCATAGCCAACCGGAATCATCTGGAGCACTACCGCCATGACGCTACTCTCCGTGCTCGATCAAACACCGGTGATCGCCGGCCATTCGGTGGCGGACGCGATCGCCGCGACCGTCGAACTCGCGCAGCTCGCCGACGACCTCGGCTACACGCGCTACTGGTGCGCCGAGCACCACGGCCTGCGCGGCGTGTCGAACCCCTGCCCTGAAGTGATGCTGGCCCGGCTCGGCAGCGTGACGCGCCGCATTCGCATCGGCTCGGGCGGCATCATGCTGCCGTACTACAGCCCGTTCAAGGTCGCCGAGCAGTTCATGATGCTCGAGGCGCTGTTTCCAAACCGCGTCGATCTCGGCGTCGGACGCGCGCCGGGCGGCGACATGCGTACCGCGCAGGCGGTGGCCGCCGGCGCCTACAATCGCGGCGAGATTTTTCCGCAGCAGGTCGCCGAACTGCTCGGCCTCATGCATGGCGCGCTGCCCGACGATCACCTCGCGCAGGGCGTACTGCTGCAGCCGCAGATCGATACGCGCCCGCAGCTATGGATGCTCGGCTCCAGCGAATTCGGCGGTCTGCTCGCCGCGCAACTGGGCATCCGCTTCTCGTTTGCGCATTTCATCAATCCGCATTTCGGCAAACAGGTCGCGCTGGCGTATCGCGAGCGTTTCCAGCCCGGCAAAGAGGCATCGCAGCCGTATCTCGCCGCCGCGGTCTTTGTGATCTGCGCGGATACCGAGCAGGAAGCCGCGGACCTCGAAAAAGCCGTCGATCTGCGTCGCCTGCAGATGGCATATGGGCTGAACGAACCGATTCCGACGATCGAGCAAGGCATCGCGCAGGAGTATGGCGAGCGCGAACAGCTCGTGATCGACCGGGAAAAACCGCGCAGCATCATCGGCACGCCTGAGCGCGTGACCGAGCGGCTCACTGAATTGCAGCAGCAGTTCCAGGCCGACGAGCTGATCGTGCTGACCGTGGCCGGCAGCTATCGCGCGCGCCTGCGCTCCTACGAACTGCTCGCCGATGCGTTCCAGCTTGGCTCGAACAAGACGGATTGATCACCCGGCTTTTGCCGGTCTGCCGCCTGCCCTTCCACCAAACCCACACTCACTATTGAACCTGAATGAAACTCGAACTGAAGATTCTCGATGAGCGCATGCGCGAACAGCTCCCCGCCTACGCAACGACCGGCAGCGCCGGGCTCGATCTGCGCGCCTGCCTCGACGAACCGCTGACGCTGAAACCCGGCGAAACCGTGCTGGTGCCGACCGGACTCGCGATCCACGTCGGCGACCCGGGTTATGCGGCGCTGATTCTGCCGCGCTCGGGTCTGGGCCACAAGCATGGGATCGTGCTCGGCAATCTGGTCGGCCTGATCGATTCCGATTACCAGGGTCAACTGATGATTTCGACGTGGAATCGCGGTGAAACGACGTTCGTGCTGAATCCGATGGAACGCCTCGCGCAGCTGGTGATCCTGCCGGTCGTGCAGGCGGAGTTCAAAATCGTCGATGACTTCGAGGAAAGCGTACGCGGCGCGGGCGGGTTTGGTAGCACCGGCAAGCATTGATCGATTGCTGTGACGCGGCGGCCGCGCTTTTCAGTGCACGCCGCCAGCGGAAATCCGAAGCGAAAAAAAACGGCGCGGGATAAAACCCGCGCCGTTCTGCTTTTCGAGTTTGGCCGGCTCAACGCAACGCCGGCCTGACTGATATCACTCGACTTCCACCGCCTCCGGATTCGGATTACGCGGCGCCGGCTGCTCGTCGAAGGTCAGTTGCACCTTGTCGTCCGCATCGACATCGACCGTCACCCGACCGCCGTTCATCAGCTTGCCGAACAGCAGCTCGTCGGCGAGCGCGCGACGGATCGTGTCCTGGATCAGGCGCTGCATTGGACGCGCGCCCATCAGCGGATCGAAACCGTGCTTCGCCAGATGCTTGCGCAGCGCGTCGGTGAAGAGCGCGTCGACCTTCTTCTCGTGCAGCTGATCTTCGAGCTGCATCAGGAACTTGTCGACCACGCGCATGATGATTTCCTCATCGAGTGCACGGAAGCTGATCGTCGCGTCCAGACGGTTGCGGAACTCAGGCGTGAACATCCGCTTGATGTCGACCATCTCGTCGCCCGCCTCGCGGCGGTTCGTGAAGCCGATCACCGCCTTGCCCATCGCTTCGGCGCCCGCGTTCGTCGTCATGATGATGATGACGTTGCGGAAGTCCGCCTTGCGGCCGTTGTTGTCCGTCAGCGTGCCGTGGTCCATCACCTGCAGCAGCACGTTGAAGATGTCCGGATGCGCCTTTTCGATTTCGTCGAGCAGCAGCACGCAGTGCGGCTTCTTGGTGATCGCCTCGGTCAGCAGACCGCCCTGGTCGAAACCGACGTAGCCCGGCGGCGCGCCGATCAGCCGGCTCACCGCGTGACGCTCCATGTACTCGGACATGTCGAAACGGATCAGCTCGATGCCGAGCGTGAACGCGAGCTGCTTCGCGACCTCGGTCTTGCCGACACCGGTCGGACCCGAGAACAGGAATGCGCCGATCGGCTTGTCGAGCTTGCCGAGGCCCGCGCGCGCCATCTTGATCGCGGCCGACAGCGCGTCGATAGCCGGGTCTTGCCCGAATACGACGCTCTTCAGGTCGCGGTCGAGCGTCTGCAGCTTGCTGCGATCGTCCTGCGACACGCTTTGCGGCGGCACGCGCGCAATCTTCGAGATGATTTCCTCGATCTCGTTCTTGCCGATCGTCTTCTTCTGCTTCGACTTCGGCAGAATGCGCTGCGCCGCGCCCGCTTCGTCGATCACGTCGATCGCCTTGTCCGGCAAGTGACGATCGGTGATGAAGCGCGCCGATAGCTCAGCCGCCGCTGACAGCGCACCCGACGAATACTTCACGCCGTGATGCTCTTCGAAACGCGACTTGAGCCCGCGCAGGATCGCGACCGTCTGCTCGACGGTCGGTTCGGTCACGTCGACCTTCTGGAAACGACGCGACAGCGCCGCGTCCTTTTCGAAGATGCCGCGATATTCGGTGAACGTGGTCGCGCCGATGCACTTCAGCGTGCCCGACGAGAGCGCCGGTTTCAGCAGGTTCGACGCGTCCAGCGTGCCGCCCGACGCGGCGCCCGCGCCGATCAGCGTATGGATTTCGTCGATGAAGAGAATGGCGTGCGGACGCTCCTTCAGTTCCTTCAGCACCGTCTTCAGGCGCTGCTCGAAGTCGCCGCGATACTTGGTGCCCGCGAGCAGTGCGCCCATGTCGAGCGAATACACCTGGGCATCCGCGAGGATATCCGGCACTTCGCCACGCGTAATGCGCCATGCGAGCCCTTCGGCGATCGCAGTCTTGCCGACACCGGCTTCGCCGACCAGCAGCGGATTGTTCTTGCGCCGGCGGCACAGCACCTGCACCACGCGCTCGACTTCCGACTCGCGCCCGATCAGCGGATCGATGCGGCCGTCCTTCGCCATCTGGTTCAGGTTTTGCGTGAACTGGGCGAGCGGTGTTTCCTTCTGCGCGGCGGCTTCGTCGGACTCGGCATTCGCGTCGCTCGCTTTCGCGGCGTCGGAACTGTTCGTCTTGGCGATGCCGTGCGAGATGAAATTGACCACGTCCAGACGCGTGACGCCCTGCTGCTGCAGGTAGTACACCGCGTGCGAGTCCTTCTCGCCGAAGATCGCGACCAGCACGTTCGCGCCGGTCACTTCCTTCTTGCCGTTCGAGGTGGACTGCACATGCATGATCGCGCGCTGGATCACACGCTGGAAACCGAGCGTGGGCTGCGTGTCGACGTCGTCCGTGCCCGGCACGGTCGGCGTGTTGTCATGAATGAAGTTGCGCAGGTTCTGGCGCAGATCCTCGATATTGGCCGCGCACGCGCGCAGTACCTCTGCCGCCGTCGGGTTATCCAACAGCGCGAGCAAAAGATGTTCGACCGTTATGAACTCGTGCCGTGCCTGGCGCGCTTCCATGAACGCCATATGCAGGCTGACTTCCAGTTCCTGGGCAATCATGCTTCCTCCATCACACACTGCAGCGGATGCCCGGCCTGCCGTGCGTGGGTAACGACTTGCTCGACTTTGGTCGACGCGATGTCCCGCGTATAGACCCCACAAACTCCCCTGCCCTCGCGATGCACCTTCAACATGACCTGCGTTGCGGTTTCACGATCCTTATTGAAATATTCCTGCACGATCATCACGACAAATTCCATCGGCGTGAAGTCGTCATTCAGCAGCACCACCTTGTACATGGACGGCGGCTTGAGTTTCTGCTCCTGCCGCTCCAGTACGGTGCCGTCCTGCTTGTCCGGGATAATCGCCATACACCCATTCTAAACAACTAGGACAGGCCCGCAATCCTGTCAAAACCCGGCCGCCCGGCCGATGAGCCCGTTCGCTGCCGCCCGGCCGATCACGAGGTTGTCATGATTGGCCTGGCATGCGCGTTTTCGACGGGCCGATTGCGGTGCCGGCCCCCATCCTGTCATGCGCGGTGCATGCTGCACCGCGGTCGGATCGAGTATCGCACAACCTGCCGGTACTGGCTGGGAACGCTCGCCGCGCTGGGCGTCGGCGCCACGGGCACAGTCAGCATGTGCGTCGATTATGCGACTTTTCAAGCCATGCCGCTTGCGCCACCGCACATAACGGAAGCGGGAAAAACCCTGGAAAGCGGCTGGTTTGCAACGCGACAACGACGTCTCAAAAATGTTCTTGACACTCGAATAAAGAGCCCCAACAATCAAGCTGGCACTTTTTTCACTAAGCCATAATTTCGAAAAAATGCCGAAGGTGAGCTTGTGAGGAGGGAGCGACTGCCTCGTGTGGTCGTGGCTTTTCGAGGGCTCGTGGTAGTGACATGAGTTACAGGGGAAGTTGGAATGGCAACTGGTACGGTCAAATGGTTTAACGACGCGAAGGGTTTCGGATTCATCACGCCTGACGAGGGTGGCGAGGATCTGTTTGCACACTTCTCGGCCATCCAGATGAATGGCTTCAAGACGCTGAAGGAAGGCCAGAAGGTCACCTTCGAGGTTGTGCAAGGCCCCAAAGGCAAACAGGCATCGAACATTCAGGCACCAGCCTGAGGCGTTCGTTACCTGCCCTTTTTGAAACCCGGCTTCGCGCCGGGTTTCTTTTTTGCGGAGGCTTTCCGGCCGGAAAGCCGCGCGAAAACTCAGGGTAAATAAATACCCCGGCCGCCTGCTGGCGCCGGGGTATTTATGCAAAACGAATAATCCCGGCGCAATCGATTACATATTTTCGATCATCACTTGCCCAAACGCTGAGCATGACACCTGGGTTGCGCCTTCCATTAGGCGGGCAAAATCATAAGTGACGCGCTTTTGCAGGATCGACTTTTCCATCGAACTGATAATCAGATCCGCCGCTTCGAACCAGCCCAGATGGCGCAACATCATTTCCGCCGAGAGGATTTCCGAGCCCGGATTCACGTAGTCCTTGCCCGCATATTTCGGCGCCGTGCCGTGTGTCGCCTCGAACATCGCGACCGAATCCGACAGATTCGCGCCCGGCGCGATGCCGATGCCGCCCACCTGCGCGGCGAGCGCGTCCGAAATGTAGTCGCCGTTCAGGTTCAGCGTGGCGATCACATCGTATTCGGCCGGGCGCAGCAGGATCTGTTGCAGGAACGCGTCGGCGATCACGTCCTTCACGACGACGTCGCCGCCAGTCTTCGGATTCCTGACTTTCATCCACGGACCGCCGTCGATCAACTGCGCGTCGAACTCCTTCTGCGCGAGCGCGTAACCGTAGTCGCGGAACGCGCCTTCGGTGTACTTCATGATGTTGCCCTTGTGCACCAGCGTAACCGAGCGGCGTTCGTTATCGATCGCATACTGGATCGCCTTGCGCACGAGACGCTCGGTACCTTCGCGCGACACCGGCTTGATGCCGATGCCCGACGAATCCGGAAAGCGGATCTTCTTTACGCCCATTTCTTCGCGCAGGAACCTGATGACCTTCTTCGCCTGCTCGGATTCGGCCGGCCATTCGATGCCCGCGTAGATGTCTTCCGAGTTCTCACGGAAGATCACCATGTCGATCTTCTCGGGCTCGCGCACCGGCGAGGGCACGCCCTTGAAATACCGCACCGGGCGCAGACACACATAGAGGTCCAGCTCCTGGCGCAACGCGACGTTCAACGAGCGGATGCCGCCGCCGACCGGCGTGGTGAGCGGCCCCTTGATCGACACGATGTATTCCTTGACCGCCTGCAGCGTTTCGTCCGGCAGCCACACGTCGGGGCCGTACACCCTGGTCGCCTTCTCGCCCGCGTAGATTTCCATCCAGTGGATTTTCTTCTTGCCGCCGTACGCCTTTGCAACCGCCGCATCCACGACCTTGAGCATGACCGGCGTGATGTCCAGACCGGTGCCGTCGCCTTCGATATACGGGATGATCGGCTCGTCGGAAACGTTGAGCGAGAAGTCAGCGTTGACGGTGATCTTCTCGCCACCGGTCGGAACCTTGATGTGCTGATACGGCATGATCGGACTCCAGTGAAAGCTGTGCAAAAGCTGATGAGAGACTGCGCAAACGACGCCCTCGCCGCGCAATGCCGAACGTCCGCGAGCGGCCTGGCCGCTATTCTAGCCCACCCCTCGCGCGCGACTCGGCCGCCCCCGGCTCCGGGTTTTCCAACACGGCCGGCGGCTCCGGCGTGCCGCAGTCCTCTATAAGATACGGGAATTGGCATCCCGATTTATGCATTATGATCGCGCCGTCTCTCGCCCTGCCGTATCGCTCCCCTATGCGCCTTCTCGCCCTCAACAAGCCGTTCGGCACCATCTGTCAATTTTCGCCGCACGAGACGCGAGCGTCACTTGCCGACTGGGTCAAGGTGCCCGGCGTCTATCCGGCCGGCCGGCTCGACTCCGATAGCGAAGGACTGCTGCTGCTCACTGATGACGGCGCCTTGCAGGCGCGCATCGCCGAGCCGCGTCACAAGCTCGTCAAACGCTACTGGGCGCAAGTCGAGGGCGCGGTCGACGACGCCGCGTTGAAAAAGCTCGCGCGCGGCGTCGATCTCGGCGACTACGTGACGCGCCCATGCCAGGCGAGCTACGTCGAACCGGACAGCTCGCTGTGGGCGCGCACACCGCCGATCCGCTATCGCGCAGCGATCCCGACGACGTGGATCGAGCTGTCGATCACCGAAGGCAAGAACCGTCAGGTGCGTCGCATGACGGCCGCGGTCGGTTTTCCGACGCTGCGCCTCGTGCGCGTCGGCATCGGGGCGCTTGACATTTTTTCACTCGGACTGCAACCCGGAGAGTGCATCGAGTTGCGAGCGAACGCGCCATGGGATGGCATCGAGTGAACACTATTTGACGATCGTTTGTCTTGGTCACAGCATCGCTTGCCCACCTCATGTACGCGCGACTAAGGCTTCACGTGATCACTCCACGCACGTTTCACGGTTGTGACAATCAACGCTAACTCGTTGTAGCGTCAAGCAAAATAATGCGTGAAACATGGACCCGAAAGGCGTGAAACATATTGGCTCGCGCGAGCCTCTGCGATGCGGTTTCGTCGCAGTTCATGGCGCGAAAAATTTCCGCGCAATTCGCGTCAACCGCCGTACAACTCCACGCGTTATTCGACGCAGATGCCGCCGAAGCTATCCGGCATTCAGCCTTAAAGACCTTTGCATACGCCGTTTTGCGCGGCGAGTACGAAAGTCCGAACGCTAGCAGACGCGTCGAAAATTTTGTTCGATGCGGCTGTCAACCGAAAGGTGGATGGCGCGTTTACCGACATGACTCTACACAAGCCGGGTCATTTGGTTAATTAACTCAAGCTGAGGATTCACAAAATGAACAAACTGATCGCCGCTCTGGTCGCTGGCCTCTTCGCAACGGCAGCATTCGCACAAGCTTCGGCACCGGAAGCAGCTTCGGCAGCTCCGGCAGCAGCAGCAAAGAAGACCACCAAGCACGCTGCTCACAAGAAGTCGCACAAGAAGGCAGCAGCTGCTGCTGCAGCTTCGGCAGCTTCGGAGTAAGTTGCTTGTAAGAACGCAGTCAAGAACTAGCTTCATTGCCGTTCTTACGGCGTTGTAAGGCAGATCACCGCAAGGCGATCTGCCTTTTTGTTTTTGACGCGCTCGCGTAACATGCGCGAGTTCATTTCAGCAAGGAGTCTTGCCGTGC
This sequence comes from Paraburkholderia sp. HP33-1, assembly GCF_021390595.1. Classification (NCBI taxonomy): domain Bacteria; kingdom Pseudomonadati; phylum Pseudomonadota; class Betaproteobacteria; order Burkholderiales; family Burkholderiaceae; genus Paraburkholderia; species Paraburkholderia sp. HP33-1. Next base: position 2,701,049 of record NZ_JAJEJR010000001.1, read on the forward strand.
GATTTTCCATGCGCTCGTTGATGGCGCGCCTCGCCGTTGCCGTTGCACTGCCGCTCGCGGCGCTCTCGTTCGCCGCCACGACCGCCCCCGCCCAGGCGCAGCAGATGCCGCCGGGCGCCAAGCAGCCGGGCGATTTTCCGCGCGTCAGACTGACCGCGGGCATGTTCGTGATCGACGCGGCCGTCGCCGCCAACGACGCGGACCGCGAGCAGGGCTTGATGTATCGCACGAAGCTCGCGCCGAACGAAGGCATGCTGTTCGTGTTCAACGAGAACGCCGGCCACTGCTTCTGGATGAAGAACACGCTGATCCCGCTGTCGATCGCGTTCATGCGCGCCGACGGCACGATCACCGACATCGACGAGATGCAGGCCGAGACCACCAACAACCACTGCCCGACGCACAACGGCGTGTTCGCGCTGGAAATGCCCAAGGGCTGGTTCTCGTCGAAGGGCATCAAGCCGGGGATGCAGATTCAGGGCTTGCCGCCGGTGCCGGGTATCACGCAGTAAAGTCCCCCGCCGCCGGGCTGCGCGGCCACCTGAGCGGTCCGCCCGCCCCGCCGCGCTGTATCGCAAAAAGCCGGCGCCTCAGCCCGAGGCGCCGGCTTTTTTTCGCCCGCGCAGCCCCGCGCGGCCAGCCTTCGCGCCGGCTGGCAGGATTCATGCAAAAGACCCATCGACGCGCTATTCTTGTATTCTCGACAAAGCAGCACCCAGACTCCCCGGGCGGCTCACGCGGTCGCCCGGCATGCGTTTCAGGCGCGCCATTACAAGGAGATTAACGTGCCCCGCAAGACTCCCATCGAGCGCTACCGGAATATCGGCATCAGCGCTCACATCGATGCCGGCAAAACCACCACCACCGAACGTATCCTGTTCTACACCGGCGTGACCCACAAGATCGGCGAGGTTCACGACGGTGCGGCGACGATGGACTGGATGGAACAGGAGCAGGAGCGCGGCATCACGATCACGTCGGCGGCCACCACGGCGTTCTGGAAAGGCATGGCCGGCAACTATCCCGAGCATCGGATCAACATCATCGACACCCCCGGGCACGTCGACTTCACGATCGAAGTCGAGCGCTCGATGCGCGTGCTCGACGGCGCGTGCATGGTGTACGACTCGGTCGGCGGCGTGCAGCCGCAATCGGAGACCGTGTGGCGCCAGGCGAACAAGTACAAGGTGCCGCGCATCGCGTTCGTCAACAAGATGGACCGCGTCGGCGCGGACTTTTTCCGCGTGCAGCGGCAGATCGGCGATCGCCTGAAGGGCGTCGCCGTGCCGATCCAGATTCCGATCGGCGCGGAAGATCACTTTCAGGGCGTCGTCGACCTCGTGAAAATGAAGGCGATCTACTGGGACGACGACAGCCAGGGCATCAAGTTCGAGTACCGCGACATTCCGGCTGAACTCGCGGCCACCGCGCAGGAATGGCACGACAAGATGGTCGAGGCCGCGGCCGAGGCGAACGAGGAACTGCTCGAAAAGTATCTGGGCGGCGAGCACTACCTCACCGAAGAAGAAATCAAACTCGGCATCCGCGCGCGCACGATCGCCAACGAGATCGTGCCGATGCTGTGCGGCAGCGCGTTCAAGAACAAGGGCGTGCAGGCGATGCTCGACGCGGTGATCGACTATCTGCCGTCGCCCGTAGACGTGCCCGCGATCACCGGTCACGACGAGCACGACAAGGAGATCGAGCGACATCCTAACGACGACGATCCGTTCTCGGCGCTCGCCTTCAAGATCATGACCGACCCGTTCGTCGGCCAGCTGATCTTCTTCCGCGTGTATTCGGGCGTCGTCAATTCGGGCGACACGGTCTACAACGCGGTCAAGGAAAAGAAGGAGCGCCTCGGCCGCATCCTGCAGATGCACGCGAACGAGCGCAAGGAAATCAAGGAGGTCTACGCGGGCGACATCGCTGCGGCCGTCGGCCTGAAGGAAGCGACCACCGGCGACACGCTCTGCGATCCTAACCATGTGATCATCCTCGAAAAGATGATCTTCCCGGACCCGGTGATTTCGCAGGCCGTCGAGCCGAAGACCAAGGCTGACCAGGAAAAGATGGGCATCGCGCTGAACCGTCTCGCGCAGGAAGACCCATCGTTCCGCGTGCAGACCGATGAGGAATCCGGACAGACGATCATCTCCGGCATGGGCGAGCTGCACCTCGAAATTCTGGTCGACCGGATGAAGCGCGAGTTCGGCGTGGAAGCGACCGTCGGCAAGCCGCAGGTCGCCTATCGCGAAACCGTGCGCAACAAGGTCGAGGACGTCGAAGGCAAGTTCGTCAAGCAGTCGGGCGGCCGCGGCCAGTACGGTCACGCGGTGATCTCACTCGAGCCGAGTGCACAGGGCAAGGGCTACGAGTTCGTCGACGCGATCAAGGGCGGCGTGATTCCACGCGAATTCATCCCGGCCGTCGACAAGGGCATCCAGGAAACGCTGAAGGCCGGTGTGCTGGCGGGCTACCCGGTCGTCGACGTGAAGGTCACGCTGACCTTCGGTTCGTACCACGACGTCGACTCGAACGAAAACGCGTTCCGCATGGCCGGCTCGATGGCATTCAAGGATGCGATGCGCAAGGCGAAACCGGTGCTGCTCGAACCGATGATGGCCGTCGAGGTGGAAACGCCCGAGGACTTCATGGGCAACGTGATGGGCGACCTGTCGAGCCGGCGCGGCATGGTGCAGGGCATGGAAGACATCGCGGGCGGCGGCGGCAAGCTGGTGCGCGCGGAAGTCCCGCTCGCCGAGATGTTCGGGTACTCGACGTCGCTGCGCTCGGCCACCCAGGGCCGCGCGACCTACACGATGGAGTTCAAGCACTACGCTGAAACGCCGAGCAACGTCGCCGAGGCTGTGATCAACGCCAAGAAGCAATGACGCTGACGCGGCGGCATTGAGTGCGACAAGCCGAAGCCCGCTCCCCGTGAGCGGGCTTTTTTTCGCGGCGCCGTTTGCGTCCTCATGGCACGCAGCCGTTTTTTGAACGTGCCAGAATGTCGATCATCCATATGGCACGACCCTCAATCGTAAGACCGAAGCGTACGACTCGAACGCGGCACGCAAGCCGAGGAGGAGACACGATGAGCCAGGATCACGAACATCCGCATTACCGGGCCGAGCACGAGGCCGCGGGGCCCGGCGCACAGGTCGACTGGCGTGAGCACGGCGTGAAGGTCATCCGCGGCGATCAGCTCGACACCAACACCGCGCAGACGCCGGGCATGAACCGCGCGACCGCGATCAACGCGGCGCGCGTCGGCGCGCAGAAGATCTGGGCCGGCACCGTGACGATCCATCCGAATGCGAAGACCGGCGCGCATCATCATGGCGCGCTCGAAAGCGTGATCTATGTAGTACGCGGCCAGGCGCGCATGCGCTGGGGCGAGCATCTGGAATTTACCGCCGAGGCCGGTCCCGGCGACTTCATCTTCGTGCCGCCCTATGTGCCGCATCAGGAGATCAACGCGAGCACCGACGAGCCGCTCGAATGCGTGCTCGTGCGCAGCGACAACGAAACGGTCGTCGTCAATCTGAACATCGACGCGGTCGAGCAGCCGGAAACGGTCTACTGGGTCGATCCGATCCACAAGCATCCGCACGATCATTAACCTGCCCATTGATCCGCTCGCGCCACATGACGCCTACCGCCTCGCTGCGCCCTCGCCTCGTCGCGCTCTACGCGATGCTGATCGCCGCCAACCTCGGCGCATGGCTGTGGGCGCTGATCGCGTTTCGCCACTATCCGCTGCTGCTCGGCACCGCGCTGCTCGCGTATGGCTTCGGTCTGCGTCATGCGGTCGACGCCGACCACATCGCGGCGATCGACGCCGTCACGCGCAAGCTGATGCAAACCGGCAAGCGACCGGTCGGCATCGGGCTCGCGTTTTCGCTCGGCCATTCGACGATCGTGATCGCGGCGACGCTCGGCATCGCATGGACCACGCATTCGTTGCATGGGCGCTTCGAGAGCATCAAGGAAGTCGGCGGCATGCTCGGCACGCTGGTCTCGGCGACGTTCCTGCTGGTGCTCGCGGCGGTCAATCTCGTGATCCTGCGCGACGTGTGGCGACGCTACCGGCATGCGCAACATGACGGCGCGGCGAGCACAGCGTCAGCCGCTTCGCTCGCCCCCGTCGGGCTGCTGTCGCGCGCGTTGCGGCCGTTGTTCCGGCTGGTCACGAAAAGCTGGCACATGTACCCGGTCGGCGTGCTGTTCGGGCTCGGCTTCGACACCGCGACCGAGATCGGCCTGCTCGCGATCGCCGCGTCGCAGGCGAGCACCGGCCTGCCGCTCTATTCGATCCTCGTGTTCCCGGCGCTCTTCACGGCAGGCATGACGCTCGTCGATTCGACCGACAACGTGTTGATGGTCCACGCGTACGGCTGGGCGATGGACGACCCGAAGCGAAAGCTGTACTACAACGCAAGCATCACGTTCGTGTCCGCGCTCGTCGCGATCGTGATTGGCGGCGTCGAGGCACTGGGGCTGCTGTCGGATCGCCTCGGCTGGAGCGGCGGGGTCTGGGATGCGCTCACCGGCATCAACGATCATTTCGGCGCGCTCGGCTACGGGATCGTCGCGGCGTTCATGGCATGCTGGATCGGCTCGGTGCTGTTTCATCGCTGGAGACGGCCGGACGCGGCGGCAAGCGCGGTGACACGCGGGCCGACAAGATAAGTCGCCGCGGTAAAACTCACTCAAGCCCGGCGACACGATCGGTAAGGATTCCGGCGCGATACCCCCGAACCGTCCGCAATGACGGCCACCTCTCGCGAGCACGTATTGGGCAACCGTTGTGACGACGACACACCGCGCGTCGTTTATCGGCCGATCGGCTAGCGCGCCGCGCCGCCGGCGCGCCAGAGCCGCGAGCAATCGCTTACACTGAGACCGCTTTTCCTCGCGCTGTCGCGCGGCCCGCGCGACGCTTCCGAACCGACCACAGAACGGACTGGATACGCCATCGATGAAAACGCCAGCGGACCGATTGCTCGCCACTCATGAAGCACTGAACGCAGCTCGCGTCACCGCCGACTCCTACGGCAATCACGCCCTCGACGAGTTTCTCGCCGGCCGCATCACGCGCCGCGAACTGCTGCGACATGCGAGCGTGATCGGTCTGTCGCTCGCGGGTGGCGGCCTGCTCGGCGCGCCGCGAGCGCGGGCGCAGGGTGCTCCGGCCGCGTCGAACCAGACGATCCGCGTCGCGCATCTGACGCCGGCGGGCGCCGTCGATCCACTGACGGTGACCGACGCCGCGAGTCTCGCGCTGCTGAACCAGACCGGCGAATTCCTGATCGACGACGACAGCGAGAAGCTGATGCTGAGGCCGGCGCTTGCGCTGTCATGGACGCCGAATGACAAGGGCGACCTGTGGACCTTCAAGCTGCGCCAGAACGTGAAATTCCACGACGGCCAGAGCTTCGGCGCGAAAGACGTGGTCGCCACCTTCGACCGTCTTGCCGATCCCGCGAGCGGCTCGGCCGCGCTATCGGTGTTAAAGGGCGTGCTGTCGAAAGGCGGCGCGAAGGTCGTCGACGAACGCACGGTGGAGTTTCATCTCGACGCGCCTATCGGCAATTTTCCGTACTACGTTTCCTCGGATAATTTCAACGCGGTGATACTGCCTGCGAACTACACGGGCAATTACGAAAAGAGTTTCATCGGCACCGGTCCGTTCAAATTCGAAAAGTATCAACCGAAGGTCGGCGCGTCGTTCGTGCGCAATCCCGACTACTGGGGCGACAAAGCGTTACCGCAACGCGTACAGTTTTCGTTCTACGCCGACGAGCAGGCCCAACTGCTCGCGTTGCAAGGCCATCAGGCCGACGTGATGGGCACCTTCACCGTGCAGGGCGGCGCGGCCATCCTGAACAATCCGGACTTCAAGGCGGTCGGCGTGAAGTCGAGCGCGCATCGGCAGATTCACATGCACAACGACAGTCCGATCTTCAAGGACAAGCGCGTGCGCCGGGCGCTCGCGTTGTCGCTCGATCGCGACGTGCTCGTGCGCGGCCTCTTCAAGGGCCGCGCGCAACTCGGTAACGACAGCCCGTTCGCGCCGGTGTTTCAGTCGTCGGACGCGGGCGTGCCGCAACGCAGGATCGACATCGCGAAGGCGAAGCAGCTCCTCGCGCAGGCCGGCATGCCGAACGGTTTCGACGTCACGCTGACCACCGAAAAGTACATGGAGATTCCCGACCTCGCGGTCGTCGTGCAGAACGCCGTGAAGGCGATCGGCGTGCGCATCAACCTGAAGGTCGAGAGCCAATCGCTCTACTACGGCGCGGGCACACCGGGCAAATCCGACTGGCTCGATTCGCCGCTCGGCATCACCGACTACGGCCATCGCGGTGTGCCGAACGTGTTCCTCAACGCGCCGCTGACGAGCAACGGCACGTGGAACGCCGCGCACTTCAAGAATCCGCAATACGATCAGCTGGTCGCTCAGTTCGTCGCGGCGATCGATCTCGCCACGCAGAAGAAAATCTCCGGGCAGATCCAGACACTCCTGCTCGACGAAACGCCGCTCATCATCCCGTTCTTCTACGATCAGCTGATCGCGATGCGCAAGGGGGTGAACGGCGTGCGCTTCACCGCGCTCGCGCAACTGTATTTCGATCGCGCGACGTTGAGCGCGTAAGCATCGCGCTTTCCGCCTCACTTCCGCAGGAGAACTCACGATGTCGGTTCCGGTGCCCTCTCCCGCATCGAATGGATCGCGTCTACCACGCGCGGCCAACGGCAACGCGGGCCGCGTCGCGCGTTTTCTGGCGACGCGCGTGGGTCTTTCGCTGATCACGCTGTGGCTGCTGTCGCTGATCGTGTTCGCGGGCGGCCAGCTACTGCCCGGCGATATCGGCCGCGCGGTGCTCGGGCCGCTCGCCGATGCGCGCGCGGTCGCCGCGCTCGATCATCAGCTCGGCGCCGACCGGCCGCTGCTCACGCAGTACCTCGACTGGATCACGCATTTCGTGCGCGGCAACATGGGGATGTCGTACGCGTACCGCGAACCGGTCGGGCCGTTCATCACCGATGCGCTCGTGCATTCGGCCAAACTCGGCTTGCTCGCGTTCATCGTCGTCGTGCCGCTCGGCATCGCGGGCGGTGTGTGGTCGGCGATGCATGCGGGGCGCTGGCTCGATCGCACGATCAGCATTGCCGGTTTATCGGCGACCGTGGTGCCCGAGTTCGTGTCGTCGATCGTGCTGATTCTGGTGTTCGGCGTGTGGCTGCGCTGGCTGCCGATCGAGGCCTCGTATCCGCCCGACGCGAGCGTGCCCGAACAGCTGCGGCATCTGGTGCTACCAGTGCTGCCGCTCGTCCTGGTGTTTTTCGGCTACATCGCACGGATGGCGCGCGCGGGCACGGTCGAGGCGCTCGACGCCGACTACACGCGCACCGCGATCCTCAAGGGCCTGCCGCCTCACGTCGTGATCTGGCGGCACGTGCTGCGCAACGCGCTGCTGCCGACGATCACCGTCGCCGCCACCCAACTCGGCTACATGATCGGCGGACTCGTCGTGGTCGAGACGCTGTTCCACTACCAGGGCATCGGCTCACTGATCTACAACGCCGCCAAGGCGAAAGACTTTCCGATGCTCGAAGCGGGCGTGCTGACGATCGGCGTCGTCTATACGCTTGCGAATCTGGTCGCCGATGCGCTGCACGTGCTGCTCAATCCACGGCTGCGGGTGAGGACTGACGAATGAATACGACCGTGCCGCCCGCCTCACCCACGCCACCAGGCGAACCTGCGCGAGGCTCCGCGCCGCGCGTGGCCGAGCCGCGCTTCCCGCACCTACTCCTGCTGCTGCGCTCACCGACCTTCATCGCGGGCGTGCTGATCGTCGCGTGGTGGATCGTCTGCGCGATCGCAGGGCCGTGGTTCGTGCATCTCGACCCGTACGCATCCGATCCGCTCAATTCGCTGACGCCGCCCGATCGCACACACTGGTTCGGCACCGATCAACTCGGCCGCGACGTGTTCTCGCGCGTGATCGTCGGCGCGCGCGACATCCTGACGATCGCGCCGCTCGCGACGCTGCTCGGCACTGCGGCGGGCACCGCGCTTGGCCTGCTGGTGGGCTACTTCGACGGGTGGGTCGACGACGTGATCGGTCGCGTGATCGACGCGGTGCTCGCGCTGCCGCTTGTGATCGTCGCGCTGCTCGCGCTCGCCGCGGTCGGCGCGTCGAACTTCACGGTGATTCTCGTGATCGGCATCACGTTCACACCGATCACCGCGCGCACCGTGCGTGCCGCCGTGTTCGCCGAGCGGCATCTCGACTACGTAGCCGCCGCGCAGCTGCGCGGCGAACGCGCGCCGTACATCATGTTCGCGGAGATCCTGCCGAACGTGCTGCCGCCGATCGTCGTCGAGGCGACCGTGCGGCTCGGCTATGCGATCTTCGCGGTCGCGACGCTGTCGTTTCTCGGCTTCGGCATCCAGCCGCCGTCGGCTGACTGGGGGCTCGCGCTGTCCGAGTCGTACACGTTGATGGCGGGCGGCGCGTGGTGGACCGTCGTGTTCGCGGCCGGCGCGATCGCGTCGCTGGTGGTCGGCGTCAATCTGGTCGCCGACGGCGCACAGGGAGTGCTCGACCGATGAACGGCCCGCCGCCCTCCTCGTTCGCCGCGTTCGACGTGTCCAAGAGCGATCGCACCGATGCGCTGACGGTGGTCGGCCTGACGGTCACCTACCGGATCCGCGGACGCGATCGCGAAGTACTTCAGGACGTGTCGTTTCGGATACGGCGTGGCGAGGCGTACGGGCTCGTCGGCGAATCGGGCTGCGGCAAGTCGACCGTCGCGATGGCGACGCTGCGCTATCTGCCGCGCAATGGCAAGGTGAAGGCGGGCAAGATCGTGATCGCCGGCGAAGACGTGCACAAGCTCGGCGCCGATGCGCTGCGCAGCATGCGTGCGACCACCGTGTCGATGGTCTATCAGGACCCGGGGCGCGCGCTCAATCCATCGCTGACGATAGCCCGTCAGGTCTCCGAAGCATTCGAGGCGGCCGGCGTCGCGCGTGACGAGGCACTGCAGCGCACGCTCGAAATGCTCGAACGCGTGCGCATCGCGGCGCCTGAGCGCGTGATGGACAGCTATCCGCATCAATTATCGGGCGGCATGCAGCAACGCGTCGTCATCGCGATGGCGCTCGCGTCGAACCCCGTGCTGCTGATTCTGGACGAGCCGACCACCGGCCTCGATGCGACCGTCGAAGCGGAAGTGCTCGATCTCGTCGCGCAGTTGCGCGAGGAGCTCGGCACCGCGGTGCTGTTCATCAGCCACAACCTCGCGGTGATCGGACGCATGTGCGAACGCGTCGGCGTGCTGTACGCGGGCAAGCTGGTCGAGGAAGGCGCGACGCAGGACGTGTTCGCCCGGCCGCGTCATCCGTACACGGTCGGGCTGCTGCGCTGCCTGCCGACGGCCGGACGAAGCAGGGACAGCGAGCGGCTCGATACGATCGCGGGCGGCCTGCCGCTACCGGGCTCGGTCACGCAGGGCTGCACCTACGCAGAGCGCTGCCGTCTCGCCGACGAGCGCTGCCGCCGCGACGCGCCGCCGCCCTACCGGCTCGGCGCCGCGCATGGCGATCAGATGGCGCGCTGCCATTATCACGAGCGCGCGATCGAGCTGCCGCGTGCGGCATCGAGCGCGGCGCTTTCGCCGTCACCCGGCGCGCCGCCGCGCGCGTCCTCGTCGCCGATTCTGCGCGCGCGCAACCTGTCGAAAACATTTCACGTATCCGGCGCGCCGCTGCGCGCGGTCGACGACGTATCGCTCGAACTCGCGCGCGGCGAGACGCTCGGCCTCGTCGGCGAATCGGGCAGCGGCAAGACGACGCTCGCGCGGCTGATGCTCGGCCTGCTCGCGCCCGATGCCGGCAGCACGCTCGAGCTCGACGGCGCGCCGCTCGCCGCGCGCGTCACGCGACGCAGCGACGAGCAGCTGAAGTCGCTGCAGATCGTGTTCCAGAATCCCGACTCGGCGCTCAATCGCGCGCACTCGGTCAAGCGGCTGATCGGCCGTGCGCTCGCCCGCTTCACCGCCCTTCGCGGGCCCGCAATCGACGAACGGCTCGTCACGCTGACGGACGCCGTGCGGCTGCCCGAGCGTTATCTCGACGCGCGCTCGCGCCAGCTATCGGGCGGGCTCAAACAGCGCGTCGCGATTGCCCGGGCGTTCGCCGGCGAGCCGCGCGTCGTCGTGTGCGACGAGCCGACTTCATCGCTCGACGTGTCGGTGCAGGCCGCGATCCTGAACCTGCTCGCCGATCTGCAGCGCGAGCGCGGCGTCAGCTACGTGTTCATCTCGCATGACCTGCATGTGGTGCGCTATGTGTCGGACCGCATCGCGGTGCTTTACCTCGGCCGGCTGCTCGAAATCGGTCCGGCGGCGGCCGTGTTCGATGGGCCGCAACATCCCTATACCGAAGCGCTGCTGTCCGCCGTGCCGACGCTGCCGGGCGACGGCGTGTCCGGCGAGCCGCATCGGCGCACGCGCATCCGTCTCGCGGGCGAGCTGCCGGGACCGGGCGCGATGCCATCAGGCTGCGTATTTCATACGCGTTGTCCGCGCAAGCTCGGCGCGATCTGCGAGCAGCAGGACCCGCCGTTTCTCGAAGCGGGCGGCGCTGCGGACCAGACTTCCGCACATCGGATTCGCTGCCACATTCCGGTCGCCACATTGCGCGCGCTGCAAAGCGATCCGCGCGACGACAACGCGACCAACCCGACGAACGGCGGCGGCTCGGACGATACGTCGAGCAGCGCCGGTTAGCGTTGAACCGAAGCCGATCGGCTTCGCACGACATGCATCGCGCCTCACGCCGCATCCCTTAGCGAATCCTGCGCGGAAACACGCTTTTCCGGCCGCGCGTTTCATCGCCGAAACGTTTTCCGGCATTTTTCCGGTGCGCGCATCGCATCTCCCGATACCGCCCGCGTCGCTTCAAGGATTCGCGACGCGTGGCATGGATATCGCTAAATAGCGACCAGAGATTCGAAGCCAAACCGGGCGCGCAACGCCGCGCACATCCGCACGACGAGCGCCCTCACGCGATGGCGCAAGATCGCGCGATCAGCGCGGCAGCAAGGTACCGTCCTTCGCTCGGGAGAAGCGCGATGAAGACCAGAAACTTCAATCAGTACTACTGTGCATCGATGTGCTGCACGGTGGTACTCGCGGGGGTAGCGGCGCTGGCGGGCGAGGTCGCGTGCGCAGCATCGACGGACGTGATCCCGAGCTGGATGGTGCTCGCGGGCGCGTCGCGAGCGCAACCCCGCGAATCCGCGCCGACGCTGCTCGCGCAGAACGACGGCGCGGCGACCGGCACCGAGGCCGGCAATCCGACGGCCGCCGACGATGCCGCCGCGGTGTTCGCGCCGGCCGCCTGCGGCGGGCCAGGTAGTCCGGACTGCGCCCGGCTCGGCGGCGGCAGTGGCAATGGCAATGGCAATGGCAATGGCAACGGAGGCACGGCGGGTTCGGGCAATAGCGGTGCGGGCGCAAGCGGCAACAGTGGCGCCGGGGCGGCGGGTTCAGGGAGCGGGAATGGTAGTGGTAATGCGGGCACGGGAGGTAGGGGAAATAGCGGGGGAGGAAGTAGCGGCGGTGGTGGCGGCGGTAGCGGCGGCAGCGGAAGCAATGGGGGTGGCGGTAGCAGCGGTGGAAGCAGCAGCGGAGGCGGAGGCAGCGGCGGCAGCGGGAGCGGCGGCTGCGGTTGCGGAGGCTCCAGCGGCGGCCCCGGCGGTGGTTTCGGTGGTGCGAATGGCGGTGGCTTCGGTGGTGGCTTCGGTGGTGGCTTCGGTGGCGGGTTCGGCGGAGGCTTTGGCGGAGGCTTCGGCGGCGGCCACGGAGGCAAGGGTGGCGGCAGCGGCAACGGTGGCGGGAACGGGCACTAGGCGTCGCCCGATCCCCAGGTAGGGAGCCCCCGCGCCCTACCCGCCGGCGACATGTCCCGGCATACTGTCCGCTATCCGCTGGCAACGGCGGTGACGTCCCGATCCCCCGGTCGGGCGTCACCGCCCGAGGCCGGTCGGAGCGGCCCGCCTGCCTTCGCCGAGCGCTGACGCAATGGCGCTCAGAGCGCGCGCAACGCGCTGCGCGCCGTCGCGCGAACCGCGTCGCGAGCGGCGGGAACACAACCCCCATTGCAGGCGAGTGTTATGGAACCAATCCGAGACGACCGCCTCATATCAGATTCATCGTTCGATATGAGGGCCCACAACATGCATCGAAACGTTCCCCCCGCCGCGACCCGCATGGCAGCCGCCGTGCTGACGGCTGCCGCCCTGGGCCTCGCATCGCTCGCCAATGCGCAAACGCCCGCGCAGCCGATGGCGCAAACCTTGTCGCAAGCGGCGCCGCCAGTCGACCCGACGTTCTCCGCTTACTCTCTCGTACAGAGCTGCAAACAGCGCCAGGACAACGTCGCGCAAGGGCAATGCGTCGGCGCGATCCGCGGCATCATCCACGGCTATCAGTACGGCGTGCTGTTCCTCGACCAACGCGCCACACTCCCTCCCAACGAAATGCAACGCGTGTCGCTGTGCCTGCGCGATGTGCCGGTGTCGTCGATCGTCGACGACTTCCTCGCCGACGCCGCCCAGGTCCCCGACGACGCGCTGCAGCACACGCCCGCCGAAGTCGCCGTGCTCGGCTCCGTGCATCAGCATCACGCCTGCACCTGAGCGCATCGTCAGCGCGAGCGGCGTCACTTACGCCCGCAGTGCTCCCAGCCTCGCGCGCCGCCGCTTTGCAACGGGCGGTGGCCGCGCCGGGGCTTACAACATCTCCAATGCACGCTTGCCGCGCGGCGGCTTGAAATACGCGTCGAGCGCGGCGAGTTCGCCGGCTTCGAGCACCAGTTGCGACGCGCGATGGTTGCCCTGCACATGCTCGACGCGCGCCGCCTTCGGAATCGCGCACACATTGGGCTTGCCCAGCACCCACGCGAGCGCCACCTGAAACACCGAGATGCCGCGCGCGTCGGCAATGTCGTCGAGCGGCGAGCGTTTCGGCAGGCGTGCGTGATCGACTGGGCTATACGCCATCGCCGGCATGCCGCGCCCGGCGAGCCACGGCAGCAGATCGAACTCCGGCCCGCGCCGCGCGACGTTGTACAGGATCTGATTGGTCGCGCACGCGTCGCCGCCCGGTGTCGCGACGAGTTCTTCCATGTCGTCGGTATCGAAGTTGCTCACGCCCCAGTGACGGATCTTGCCCGCCCGCCGCAGCGCCTCGAAGCCGTCGACGGTGTCCGCGAGCGGCACCGAGCCCCGCCAGTGCAGCAGATACAGATCGAGCCGGTCCGTTTTCAGTCGCTTCAGGCTCTCTTCGCACGCGGCGATCACGCCACGCCGGCTCGCGTTGTGCGGATAGACCTTGCTGACCAGAAACACCTTGTCGCGCAAGCCGGCGAGCGCCTCGCCGAGCAGCGACTCGGTCGCGCCGTCGCCGTACATTTCGGCGGTGTCGATCAGCGTCATGCCAAGTTCGACGCCGCAGCGCAGCGCATCGATTTCCGCCGCGCGCCGTGCCCGCTGCTCGCCCATCTCCCACGTGCCCTGCCCTAGGGCCGGAATGCGCTCGCCGCCAGGCAGGCTCACGCTTGCGATTTCGCTCGTCATGCTGACTCCTCAAAAGTGGCTCGGCCCCAAGGCGATGCGATTGCACGCCGCCTCATCGTGCAACGCATGCGACCTGAAACTTAGCGACGAGTTTAGCGGCTCCCCGGCCTCGCGGCGGCGCGCCTGGCAAAAGCCCGCTATAACGGGACGCGCCGATGTTTTAAAATTGCCGCTTGCCCATCTTGCGTGAGCCCTATGACCTCTGCCTCGGAAGACCGCTGGCGCGACCTGCGCCCGGACCCGGAAAACGACACACCGCTCTATCTGCAACTCGCCCGCAAGCTCGGCAGCGCGATCCACGAAAACCGCTGGAACGCCGGCGAGGCGCTGCCTTCGGAGCGTGTGCTGTCCGAGGCGCTCGGCGTGTCGCGCATCACGTCGCGCAAGGCGATTGCGCTGCTCGTCGAGCAGGGTTTGATCCGCCGCACTCAGGGCGCGGGTAGCTTCATCACGCCGCGCTACGAAGATCCGTTGTCACGTCTGTCGAGCTTCAGCGAAATGCTGCGGCGCCGCGGCTTCACGCCGAGTTCGATATGGCTGTCGCGCGAAATCTCGCCGGCCAATCGCGACGAGGTGATCCAGCTGGGTCTGTCGCCGGCTGCCGCGGTCACGCGGCTGCGGCGGCTGCGGCTTGCCGATGGCATCGTGATGGCGGTCGAGAACTCGACGTTTCCGGCCGCGGTGATCCCCGATCCGCAGGCGATCGGTGATTCGCTCTACACGTATCTGGAGAATCGCGGACTGACGATCGTGCGCGCGTTGCAGCACTTTCGCGCGGTGAACGCGAGTGACGAGATCGCGCAGCAGATGAGCATCGCGCCAAACGAGGCGTTGCTGTTGATCACACGCGTGGGTTATACGGCGGATCAGCGGGCGATCGAGCTGACCGACACGTATTGCCGTAACGATTACTACGATTTCGTCGCGGAACTAAGGAAGTAGGCCCCGGCACATCACGCCCACCGGGCTTCGTGCGCACCGACGCGCGCCGGCGGCAGCGCATAAAACGCGGGCGTCTCCGCCAGTTCCTCCGCCGGCTGAACGCCGAGCACGCGCCCGAATTCGGATTGCACGCTCGCGACGCAATCGCGCACATCGTCGAGCGACAGCTCGGGCGCCTGCTGCCCATCGGCCAGCAGTCCGAACGACTGCAGCCACCGCCCGGTCTGGGCGAGCGACACCTTTACATGCCAGCTGCCGCCCTCGCGAGCCTGCCGCGCGAGCGCGACCATCGCACCGAATGCGGCCAGATAACCGGTTGCGTGATCGAGCGCCTGACACGGCAGATGCCGCGGCTCAGCCGAACCCGCCGCCGCGCGCTCGGTCCACGCGATGCCGCTCGCCGACTGCACCAGACTATCGAAGCCGCGTCGCTGCGCCCATGGCCCGGTATATCCGTACGCGCACACCGACACATAGACGATGCCGGGCCGCAGCCGCGCGAGTTCGTCCGGCCCGAAGCCGCGCGCCGCAAGCGCGCCCGGACGATAGGCCTGCAGGAACACGTCGGCATCACGCACGAGTCCGCGCAACGTGTCGCAGCCGGCCGCGTCGCGCAGATCGACGAGCGCCGAACGCTTGCCGCGGCCGTTGTCGATCACGAGCGGCGCGATGTTCGGCAGATGCGGCCCGTTGATGACCAGCACGTCGGCGCCATGATGCGCGAGCGCACGCCCGGCCACCGGTCCCGCGATGATCCGCGACAGATCCAGCACCCGCACGCCCGAGAGCGGGCGGTCGATGCCGGCGTCGACGTCGGCGTGTTGCGGCGGCTCGGCCGGCGCATCGCCGATGCGTTCGATCTCGAACAGCGGCAAGCTCGCGATTGCTTTGGCCTGCTCGAGCGCGGCCCACTCGTCCGGCGTGCGAATCAACGCGGCGCACAGGCCCGCATCCGCGAGCGTGCGATCGAGCGTCGCGCCCTCCCAGCCGCGAATCGCGGCCGCCACCGGCTCGCGCCCGTTATCGCAGCCAAGCACCTCGAGCACGCCCCGCAGGTGATGCGCGAAATTCGTATGCAGTTGGATCCAGCGGCCGTCGCCCGTTTCATAGAAGCCGGTGACCGGATCACGCAGCAGGGGCGGAGGCCCGTCGTCGATCCGCAGATAGCGTTCGCTGCGAAACGCCGCCAGCGCGTGACGCATCTGCACCGACACCTGCTGCCTGCGGCCGCTGCGCAAGCGCCAGTATTCGGCGGCGGCGAGACCCGTCGCGGCGATCGTCGCCGATGCGAGGCTGCCGACGCGATAGACCGACGGCAAGCCGGGGTCCGCGCCGGCGAGCGACACGGTGTGCAGCGCGACCGGATCGCAGCCGGCGAGGGTCCAGATATGCTTGAGGGCGAGTTCGGGCGTCATGGCATCGGGCGCGTGGGTCGCGCGCGCAGGAAGCAGGTGCTTCGAGTCTAAATTTCCGACTTGCCGCAATCAATCTTGATTATGATAATCAATATATATTGATTTCTTCGGTTTCCACGAGTTTTCATGCCAGCCGCAATTTACCTGACCGCCGCCGAAGCGGCCGCGACGCTCGGCGTCAGCTTGCCGACGTTGTATGCGTACGTGAGCCGCGGCATGCTCGGCTCGTCGCCGGATGCGCAAGGCAGGCATCGGCTCTACGATGCCGCCGAAGTGCGCCGCCTCGCGCGTCGCAAAGCGGACGGCAAGCGCGCGGGCAAGGTCGCGCAGAAGGTGCTCGACTGGGGTGTGCCGGTGCTCGAATCGTCGATCACGCTGGTCGCCGATGGTCGCCTGCTGTATCGCGGGCACGATGCCATCGAGCTCGCACGCAGTGCGTCGCTCGAAGACGTCGCGGCGCTGCTGTGGGAATGCAGCGCGCGGCGCATCGCCGATGCGCCCGCCGTGCCGCTCGCTCCCGCGCAGTGGGCCGCGTGGCTCAAGCTGTGGAGCGACAGCACGCCGCTCGATCGCGCGCTCGTCCTGCTGCCGGCCGCCGCCGCGCAGATGCCGCGCGTGTGGGCGCTCGGCCGCGATGCTCAGCTCGACACCGCCTGCGCCGTGATGCGGCTGCTAGCCGCCGCGATGCTGCCGGCGGCGGCGTCGAACGAACCTCTGCATCGGCAGATCGCGACAGCCTGGCGGGTACGCAGCCGGCCGCAAAGCGGGCTGTTGCGCGCGGCACTGGTCGCATGCGCGGATCACGAGCTGAACGCGTCGACCTTCACGGTCCGCTGCATCACGTCGACGGGCACGCACCTGTTCGGCGCGGTCGCGGGCGGGCTCGCGGCGCTATCCGGGCCGCGTCACGGCGGCGAAATCGTGCGCATCGCGGCGCTGCTCGACGAGGCGTCGCGCGCGCCCGAGCTGGACCGCTATCTGGCCAACCGTCTCGCGCGCCACGAGCACGGCACGCAGGGACCGGTGCTATCGGGCTTCGGTCATCCGCTTTATCCGGACGGTGATCCGCGCGCGCGGCTGTTGCTGACGATGCTCGCCGACTGCGCGCCGACCCGCTCACCGCTCAACGAGGTGCTGAGGCTCGCGCGAGCGGTGCGCGACACGACGGGCGCGGAGCCCACGTTGGATTTCGCGCTCGCGGCGATCGAGCGCGTGCTCGGCTTGCCGGCCGGGGCCGGATTCACGCTGTTCGCGCTCGGGCGGGTGGTCGGCTGGATCGCACACGCGATGGAGCAGACGCGCGACGGCCGGTTGATCCGGCCGCGAGCGCGGTATATCGGGGAGTATGAGGCGGGAGGTGCGGCTTAGGGGCTGCTTGGGGGTTGTTCGCCGCTCGCCCTGCTTCAGACCGCGCCTGGCCAGCGCGCCAGCCAACCCGGCATCGGCCAGCCCAATAGCAGCTTCGGCAACTTGCGCTCCGATGCGCCCGCGAGCGCAAAACGCGCCCCCGCCTCCCCAGCGCTGATCCATGCCACCGATCCACGCGCCAACTCGATCGACTCCCCTGCCGCCAGCCAGTGATCCTGATGCTCGCCTTCGACGGTCAGCCAGACGTTGCCGCTGATCACCTTGAAAATCGACGGACGTGCGACCCGCCAGGCCGTGACGGGCTCGCCATGTTCCAGCTCGAAAACTCGCACTTCTCGCATCGCCGTTCTCCTTGAAGGGCTTTCTGTTGTACCGATTATTGACGTGCGATCATCGAAGACCCATGCACAGTTCCAAACACTTTCATCGGAACTGTTCAGTTGAAAAACCGAACACTTGGCGTGACTGCGAAAGAAGGCAAGCGTATGAAACTCGAAATCCAGCTCGATCGGGACAACGGTGTGCCGCTGACCGAGCAGATCGTCGCGGGCGTCTCCGCGTGGATCCGGTCGCGCAGTGCGCATCCCGGCTCGAAGCTGCCGTCGATCCGCCAGTTCGCGGCCGACTTCGGAGTAAGCCGCTTTCCGGTGATCGAGGCGTACGACCGGCTGGTATCGCTCGGCTATGTCGACTCGCGCCACGGCTCCGGCTTCTACGTCGCCGATCGTCAGCCGCCGGAAGTATCCTGCCAGGGCACCTCGGACCCGCGCCGCGCCGATGTCGAGTCGGACCATTTGCTCGAGCAATTCAACTATCCCGGCGAGACGCTGAAGCTCAGCACCGGCTTTATTCCGGAAAGCTGGCGCGACATCGATGGCATCGCGCAGGCGATCCGTCAGGTGACGCGAACCGATCCGGCGAGCATGGTCGAGTACGCGACGCCGAGCGGCAATCCTGTCTTGCGCGAGCAGCTGCGAACCCGTATCGGCCAGTTGGGCATAGACGCAGAGGCGTCGCAAATTCTCATCACCAACGGCGCGAGCCAGGCGTTCGATCTGCTGGTGCGCTACATGCTCAAGCCCGGCGACACGATCTTTGTCGAGGATCCCGGTTACTACAACCTGTACGGCCTGCTGCGACTGCACGGCATGAAGCTGATCGGCATTCCACGTACCGGCAATGGTCCCGATCTCGAGGTGATGCAGGCGCAACTGAAGCTGCACCGGCCCAGACTGCTGCTCATCAACACCGTGTTTCACAATCCGACCGGCACCACGGTCGCGCCGCAGGTCGCGTTCCGTCTGCTGCAACTGGCGCGTGAGCACGGCTTCCAGATTATCGAAGACGATATCTACGCGGATTTTCAGACCGAGATCACCGACCGCCTCGCCACCCTCGACCAGCTCGAACAGGTGATCTACATCGGCGGATTGTCGAAGACACTGTCGTCCTCGCTACGGATCGGCTACGTGGTAGCGAATCACGCGATCATCAAGGATCTGGTCGACATCAAGATGCTGACGAGCATCGGCTGCTCACGCTTTGCCGAAGCGGTGGCAGTGTCGATGCTGGAGCGCGGCGCATATCGCAAATATCTGGAACGGCTGCGCCGCCAGATGCGCGGCGCGCTCGGCTCGACCGTCCAGACGCTCGAACATGCCGGCTGGGAGATCTTCGCAGAGCCAGCGGGCGGCAAATTCGTGTGGGCGCGCGTGCCCCATGTCGCTGACGCCGAGCCGCTGGTTGAATGCGGTGTGCCGCTCGGTGTGACCGTGCTGCCCGGACAACACTTCAGGCCGAACCGGGAGGCGAGCCCGTGGATCAGGATTCATGTGGCCTTCGGCAACGAGCCGCGGGCGCAGGCGTTTTTTCATGCGGCGGCGCAGTTGCCGCCCGATGCGTGAACACGGCCCCGTGCGTGGCCGTGGCGGATCGCCATTCCATGCGCAATTCTCCGCCACCGGCTGCGCCGGGCCGCGCTCTTCCCTAGAATAGCGACTCCCAGCCCGACCTGGCGCGCCCAGCCGCTTTCCATGTCCACGACGCCGACTCCGCCCGCCCTCGCTCCCGAGATCCCCCCGGGCCCTTCGCCCCGCTCGCTTACCGTGATGCTGTGGCTCGTCGCCACCGGCTTCTTCATGCAGACGCTGGATTCGACGATCGTCAACACCGCGCTCCCCGCGATGGCGACAAGCCTCGGCGAGCTGCCGCTGCGCATGCAATCGGTGGTGATCGCCTACTCGCTGACGATGGCCGTGATGATCCCCGTGTCCGGCTGGCTCGCCGACAAGCTCGGCACGCGGCGCGTGTTCTTCAGTGCGATCCTCGTGTTCGCGGTGGGCTCGTTGCTGTGTGCGAACGCGCATACGCTGAACCAGCTGGTGCTGTTCCGCATTCTGCAAGGCGTGGGCGGCGCGATGCTGCTGCCGGTTGGGCGGCTCGCGGTGCTGCGTACCTTTCCGGCGGAGCGCTATTTGCCCGCACTGTCGTTCGTGGCGATCCCAGGCCTGATCGGACCACTGATCGGACCGACGCTCGGCGGCTGGCTCGTCAAGATCGCGTCGTGGCACTGGATCTTTCTGATCAACGTGCCGGTCGGCATCGTCGGCTGCATTGCGACGTTTATTTTTATGCCGGACAGCCGCAACGAACACGCGGGCAAATTCGACCTGGGCGGCTATCTGCTGCTGGTGGTGGGCATGGTGGCGATCTCGTTCGCGCTCGACGGCCGCACCGAGTTCGGCATTCAACATGCGACGGTGCTGGTGCTGCTGATTCTGAGCCTTGCGTGCTTCGTTGCCTATGGCCTGCACGCGGTGCGCGAACCCGCGCCGATCTTCCCGCTCGATCTGTTCAAGATCCACACTTTTAGCGTCGGGCTGCTGGGCAATCTGTTTGCGCGGATTGGCAGCGGCTCGATGCCCTACCTGCTTCCTCTGCTGCTGCAGGTGAGCCTCGGCTATAGCGCATTCGAATCCGGCCTGATGATGCTGCCAGTGGCGGCCGCGGGCATGGCGACGAAGCGTCTCGTGACCAAGCTGATTCTGAAATACAGCTACCGAAGCGTGCTGATGGCGAACACGATTCTGGTCGGCCTGATGATGGCGAGCTTTGCGCTCACGAGCGCGACTCATCCGCTGTGGCTGCGCCTCGTGCAACTGGCGATCTTCGGCGGCGTGAACTCGATGCAGTTCACCGCGATGAATACGTTGACGCTGAAGGATCTCGGCACCGGCGGCGCAAGCAGCGGCAATAGTCTGTTTTCGCTCGTGCAGATGCTTTCGATGAGTCTCGGCGTGACCGTGGCCGGCGCCTTGCTTGCGACCTTTACCGGCATCATGCAACGCGTGACGGCCGCGAATTCGCTACCCGCCTTTCATGCGACGTTCCTGTGTGTCGGCATCATTACCGCATGCTCGTCATGGATCTTTGCGCAGTTGTCGCCGGATATCCGCACGCCCGCTAAGAAAACCGATCCTTCGGAACGAACCTGAAAGTCGCACGCAGCACCCTTGAACAGCACCGTCGACCCTCAACGGGGCGCGTCCCGCACCAGCGAAGTGCGCGTCGTCGCCTCAGTACTGCGGCCGGCACACAATTGTTGCCTCGGAGCATCGCTGCTGGACGCTCGAGCTGGGTTCGTGCGCGCGCATATTTCTTGCTGGCCTATCCTGTAGACTTCGGGGCAGCGCGTGCGAGTTCGTGCCGAGCCTTGCAAGCGCTGCCATTTCCCCCCGACTGACATGATGAGCATGATCGAACTCGATCCTCCCGGCTTCCAGCCACCACGCCCGATGGCCGGCGACGAAGGCTCCCGGCGTACCGTTCTGTATGGCGGCTACACCGTTTTCAGCGTGTTTCAGCCGGTTTTCTCGGTGTCGCACCGGCGCGCGATCGGGTATCACGCGTCGCTGCGCGCCCATGACGAGCATGAAAGGCAAGTGCCCTCGCACGAAGTCTTTACCCAGGCCGCGCGACGCGGCGACCTGCTGGAACTCGGACGGTTGGCCGAATCGCTGCACCTCGGCAACTTCAACGCGTTCGACAGCCACGACGAATGGCTTTTCCTCAGCCTGCATCCGGCCGCACTGATGGACACCAGTTACGGTGACGCGCTGTTAGCCAGCCTGAAAGCGCTCGGTCTGCCGCCGCAGCGCGTGGTGCTCGAAGTATCCGAACAGGCTGGCGGCGAGACCACACGCTTTGCCGAGATCGTCGATTCGCTGCGCAAGTCCGGTTTCCTGATCGCGCTCGACGGCTTTGGCGCCAAGCATTCGAACATCGACCGCGTGTGGCATCTGCGGCCCGACATCGTCACGCTCGACCGCTGCATACTCGCGCAAGCGAGTGAACACTCGCATATCGAACGCGTGTTGCCGGGCCTCGTCTCTCTGCTGCACGAGTCCGGGCAACTGGTGCTGATGGGCGGTCTGAGCAGCGAGCGTGACGCGCTGATCGCGCTCGAATGCAATGTGGACTTCGTCCAGGGCGCCTTTTTCGCAGGTCCGAGCGTCGAGCCCGTCAAGCCGCAAGTCGCAGCCGGCCTGATGGATTCGCTCTCCGCCGCGCTGCGCGAGCGCGTTGCCGCTCGCGAGAAAGCCCAGTCTGCGCGGCTCGCACCGTATGTCACCGCACTCGAGGCCGCCGCCACGCAGTTGATTGCAGGGGAATCGATCACACAGGCCACCACAGGTTTGCTCGAGCTGGGCGAAACGGCGCGCTGCTTTGTTCTGGACGGTTCGGGCCGGCAGATCGGCGACAACGTGCTACCGCCAGGCCGCACATCGCAACGCGCGAAGCGCTTCAGCCCGCTGCTGCATTCCCAGGGCGCGAGTTGGGAACGCCGCCCGTATTTCATTCAGGCGATGCGTCAACCGGGCCGGGTTCATCTGACGCCGCCATATCTGTCGATCAACGAAGCGCACCTGTGCGTTACTGCGTCGATAGCTGCGCACACGCCGCATGGAACACAGGTGCTATGCGTCGACATCAACTGGGAAGTCGCGGCGCACCGTAACTGACGCCCCCGGATGGCCCTTGATCCGGGCAAGCAACTCCGTGACCGCCACACGGCCCAGCATCTGGTTGGCCGCCTGCAAATGCGCGGCGCTGGTGAGGATGCGCAGCGAGATGATCCTCGCCGAGACGTCCGTTGCGCCATCCGTCTGCACGTCGATTAGCCCGACGACGTCGCCGTCGCAGAACAACGCGATACACACTGCCCCGTCCATCGACACCACCTCGGCATGGCTCGCCTGTTGCGCGAGCGATGTAATGGCACCCATCCACCCCGGATCCGACACCGGTTCGCGGGCGCGCAGTGGCTGAGTTTCGGGCGTTGGACCGTGTGCACGAAGGGACGGGTTGACTGTGGGAAGCGAAGTGGGTGCAGCGCACAGAGGTATGTCGCTGATCAGTTGAGGCGTGTCGCTGAAAAGCTGCAACAGGCCAGTCCGGTCTTGCGCTTCAAGCGCCACGCGCAAGCGCTCGACGATTCGCCCATGCACCGCAGGATCGGGCCGTTCCAACGGCGCGCCCGCACGCCGCAGACGCTCCTTGGCACGATGAACCATTTGCCGGCAGGCGGCCGGTGTGCGCTCGAGAATCGAGGCGATTTCCGCATAGTCGCACTCGAACGCTTCATGCAGGACGAACGCCGCACGTTCGTCCGGCTTCAAATGTTCGAGCAGCAGCATCACGCCGTATGACATATCCGCCGCGCGCAACGCCAACTCCTCCGCCGACGGCGCGACTTCGTCGAGCCACGGCTCCGGCAACCAGCCACTAGCCTGCGACGCGCGCTCGCGCTGCGCGTGCCGCAGACGGTCGATCGCCGTGCGCGTGGTGAGCGTGGTGAGCCACGCGACCGGTGTTTGCACCGCTTGCGTATCGGCCAGATGCCATTTGAGCCAGACGTCCTGCACCACGTCTTCGGCTTCCGCGCGACTGCCGAGCATCCGGTATGCGAGTGCCAGCAGACGGGCGCGCGCGGCCTCGAAACTGGATGCCTTGTCGATTCCCTGATCCGTCATGCGTAGACCTCCCGATGGTGCGTGGTGAAAAAGCGGCTGCGTACCGATGGCATGGCTCAGGCGCTCGCCATGCTCGGCAATCCTGATCTTGACGCACGAGCAGAAGGTGATGTGACAGCGAGGCGCAAAAAAATTTCTGTCACACGGACGGCCGCTGCTTCGTCAAATGGGCAACAACCAGCGCATGTCCCGCGGCTTCTGACCCGTGGCCGCATGCGCATCCCGGAATGCCCATGCCGCACATCCTGATCGAGGACCCTATGCCTTCCAGTTACCCGTCTATCTCCAGCCTGGGCCTTGTTCCCACGGTGATCGAACAATCCGGCCGAGGCGAACGCGCCTACGACATCTACTCCCGCCTGCTGCGCGAGCGCATCGTTTTTCTTGTCGGGCCCGTGAACGAGCAGTCTGCCAGTCTGATCGTCGCGCAACTGCTGTTTCTCGAATCGGAGAACCCCGACAAGGATATTTCTTTTTACATCAATTCGCCCGGCGGCTCCGTGTATGACGGCCTTGCAATTTACGACACCATGCAGTTCATCAAGCCCGAGGTCTCGACCTTGTGCACCGGGTTTGCCGCGAGCATGGGGACCTTCCTGCTCACCGCGGGTCAGCGCGGCAAACGGTATGCGCTACCCAATGCGCGCATCATGATTCACCAGCCGTCCGGCGGCGGTCAGGGCACCGCGGCTGATATCGAAATCCAGGCGAAAGAGGTGCTGTATGTGCGTGCGCGTCTCAATGCGATGATGGCCGAGCGCACCGGACGCGGCGTCGAAGAAATCGCGCGCGACACCGACCGCGACAACTTCATGTCGGCGCTCGAAGCGAGGGAATACGGATTGATCGATGACGTGCTGGAAGCTCGCGCCACGTGGAACAACACGGTTCGTCGCGAGACCATGTTACGGGACTGACACGACGCCGGTTGCCGAACATTTCCACCTGCCTATCGGTGCGAGCGCACCACAAAAGCTGCTCACCTTCGCTGGAATCGCTATCATGTCGCGAATCGTCGAGTTCGACGAACGCTTCAATGGAGATACACATGGCGTCATCCAACGAAAACGTCAGCATGGCGCTATTCTGCGACTTCGAAAATGTCGCGCTCGGCGTGCGCGACGCGAAATACGACAAGTTCGACATCAAGCTGGTGCTCGAACGTCTGCTGCTGAAGGGCAGCATCGTCGTCAAGAAAGCGTATTGCGACTGGGATCGCTACAAGAGTTTCAAAGGGGCAATGCACGAGGCCAATTTCGAGTTGATCGAAATTCCGCATGTGCGCCAGTCGGGCAAGAATTCGGCCGACATCAGGCTCGTCGTCGATGCGCTCGATCTCTGTTACACGAAATCGCACGTCAACACGTTCGTCATCATCAGCGGCGATTCGGACTTCTCGCCGCTCGTGTCGAAGCTGCGCGAGAACGCCAAACAGGTGATCGGTGTTGGTGTGCAGCAGTCCACCTCGGATCTGCTGATTGCGAATTGTGACGAGTTCTTCTTTTACGACGATCTGGTACGCGAAAGTCAGCGCGCAGTTGCGAGGCGCGAGACGTCTCGCCAGCCGCAGAGCGCCCAGCAGGCGGCCAAGCGTACGACTGATGAAGAGAAGGCCCCGCCCAAGGAAGATCTGGAGAAGCGCCGCAGCAAGGCCGTTGAAATTGCGGTGCAAACATTCGACGCGCTCGCTTCCGAACGAGGTGATAGCGGCAAGATCTGGGCGTCCGTGCTGAAGAACGCGATTAAACGACGCAAACCGGATTTCAACGAGACCTATTACGGTTTTCGCGCTTTCGGCAATCTGCTGGAAGAAGCGCAGGCGCGTGGGCTGCTCGAATTCGGCCGCGATGAGAAGTCAGGTGCGTACGTTTATCGAAGCACGGCTGTGAATGTCTCGGGTGAAGCTGCGAGTGAAACCATCAGCGAAACCGGAACGGAGTCTGCCGAAACGGGGGCGGCTGAACGGGAAGCCGAACCTTCGCATGAAGCGCAAGCGGCCGTTTCCGAGTCGGGCGGCAAGCACAAGTCGCGGCGCAAAGACCGGAGCAATCGCAAGGCGGGCCGTGGTCAGCAAGAAACCGCGCATGACAAGCGCATTCGCCACGAAGTTGTTGATGAAGAACCTGCGGCTACCGCACCGGCTCCCACCGAGCACGCCGAACAGATCCAGCGGCACGAGCCGCATGAACACGCGCTGCTCCCACACGAGCCCGTCACTGAACCGGAAGCTCAAGAGCCCGACACTCGCGCTGTAACAGTGGAAGCGGATACGACCGACGACGACCAACCCGGGCAGCGTCAAAGCGCCAAAAAACGCGCATCGCGCAAAACGGCCACGAAGAAAGTGAAGAAAAGCACGCCGCGCACGATCGATGAAGTACCAGAGATCGCGGCGCCGGTCGAAGCCCTTGCGCCGGCAGTCAACTCGGAAGAAGCGCCTGCGCCCGCCAGAAAGGCCGCCCGCAAAACGGCGTCTCGCAGCCGTCGTCCGCGCAAGGCGGCGTCAACGGACATCGCGGAGTAAGCGAGCCGGCCGGCTCACCGCTCAGTAAGCCGGATAAGGCGCATACATGACCGGCGGCGGCGGTGCGTAGTAAGGACGCGGCGCGACATACACCGGCTGCGTCGAATAGTAAGGTTGTGGCTGAGCGATCGTCTCGCCCTTCGAGACCATGCACTGGGCGTAGGCGGTGTCGTAGCGCGCCTGCATGCCGGCGGCCGAATACTGTGCGCCATTCGCGCCGTTCGCGCCGCCGATCAGCAGGCCGGTGCCCGCGCCGATCGCCGCGCCCGCGCCGGCGTTGCCCCCCGCCGCACCGAACAACGCACCGATCGCCGCGCCGCCGAGCGTGCCGAGCGCCGCGCTGTTCACGCTATTCGTGTTGGCCGCCTGCGCCGCACCGGACGGATTCGTCGTTTGATTCGCGTAATCGCGGCACGCGTAGTCGTTCTGCTGGAACTGGCTGAGCGGCTCGCCGCTATGCGGCATCGCGACCACGCTCGGGCCGCTCGGCGGCACCACCGCGCAACCGCCCAGCGCGAAGGCGATGACGGCGGCGGGAATCGCCAGGCTGATCGATTTATTGTTGGAAATCATGGTAGTGCACTTCGGAGGATTGGAATTCAAACGTTAGGCTAACCGCAATATTCCGTGGTTACGGCTTCGTTACAGAAAGTTTTTTGCGCGGCCGGCCTGCTTCGTGCCGGTCGTGCGCCGAGGCGGCTATCGGGTACGTTATATCGGGTAATGCTTGTAAATGAGCTGGCAATCAATCGAAACGAAGCGCGGCCTACACTCGCGTCAAACGATTCCCCGCCCAACCCGATCGACCAGACGAAGGACGCCCAGATGAACTGGCTCACTCCTGCCGCCGCAGCGGCTTGCGTCGCCTGTAGCGTGCCCGTATTCGCGCAATCGACCCCGGCCGCGCCGAGCGTCGTACTCCAGCAACCGGGCGCGGCGACCTTTCCGAACGCCGCAATCGCGCAGAACTTTCAGTACATCAATCATCCGCCGGTGGCGCCCGCCCCCGCCAGTTCGACGAAGACGACGGGCGGCGGCCGGGGCCATCGGCATCGACAGATGTCGACGAGTTCTGACTCGGACGGCTAGCCACCGGTCAACGCCACTTCGCGTCCGCGCAACGGCAGTTACCAACTGTGACAAACCTCTTTCATAAGCGAGCCTAACACCGATCCTTCGCCTCCAGATCGCCTCAAAAAACAGAAAGCCCTCGCACAGGAGGGCTTTCGTCTCTCGCTACCATCACCGAGCGCAACCACAAGAACCGGTTCGGGCTATCCGAACCACGCGTCAGGTCACGACCTCAGACGGCAACCGGTAATCTCAGGCGAAGTTCTTCGCTGCGAAGTCCCAGTTGACGATGTTCCAGTACGCTTCGACGAACTTCGGACGTGCATTGCGATAGTCGATGTAGTAAGCGTGCTCCCAAACGTCGATCGTCAGCAGTGCCTTTGCGTCGGTGGTGAGCGGCGTGGCGGCGTTGCTCGTCGACACGAGGTCGAGCGAACCATCCGCCTTCTTCACGAGCCATGCCCAGCCCGAGCCGAACGTGCCGACCGCGGTCTTCGCAAACTCTTCCTTGAACTTGTCGAACGAACCCCACTTCGCATTGATCGCGTCAGCCAGCGCGCCGCTCGGTGCACCGCCACCTTGCGGCGACAGGCTGTTCCAGAAGAACGTGTGATTCCACACCTGGGCCGAATTGTTGAAGATGCCGCCCGACGACTTCTTGACGATTTCTTCCAGCGACAGGTTCTCGAACTCAGTGCCCTTGATCAGATTGTTCAGGTTGGTCACATAGGTCTGATGATGCTTGCCGTAGTGAAACTCGAGCGTCTCTTCCGACATGTGCGGTGCGAGCGCGTTTTTCGCGAACGGCAGCGGCGGGAGCGTATGTTCCATGGTGCTTTCCTTCTCTGTATCTGTTGTGGGGGAGTCTGCGGATGACGCTATCGAGCACTCGATTGTAGGCGAGTTGGAATAACCCCGCAAACCAACGGCCTTTATGTCCGGCATGACAAACATGCCGTGCGCAAGGCCTTCGGAAGGGGTGCGCATGGCGCGTGCCTGCACCGTCGGAAGACCGGAAATGAGCACCATCCGGCCTCCGGCGAAACATCAGAAACCGTCCGTCAGACGCGCCTGCACGTCGGCGAGCGCGACGTCAGCCGAGCCTTCTGCGAGATGCATCGTCAAACGACGACCGGGTTTCAGCGACGACGGCGTGCGAATCGCCTGACCGCTTTGCGCATCGAGCACGGCCGCATAACCGCGCTCGAGCGTGCGCTGTGGACTCAGCACTTCGAGTCGCGCGCCAAGCATGTCGATGCGCGCGACCTGACGTTCATGCTGGCGCGATAGCGCCGCATCCAGACGCTGCGCCAGCATGTTGACGCGCGCGCGCTCGGCCGCGAGATCCGGCCGCCAGCGTTGCCAGCGCATCTGCAGCAGCGAAAATCGCGCGCGAGCATCGCGCACCGGCCGCGCGCCTGCCGACGCGAGCCGCACGCGCAACTGCTGCAGATGCGTGCCCTGCCGCGCGAGCCGCTCGGCCGGCGACACGAGCCGGCGCGCCAGCCAGTCGAGCTGCTGCGCGCGCCGCTCCATCATGCGGCCGAACGCGCGTGCGAACGTCGCGTGCCGCTGATCGAGTTCGCGCAACAGCATGACGCGCTGCGGGCTCACGAGTTCAGCAGCACCAGTCGGAGTGGGCGCGCGAACGTCGGCGGCGAAATCGGCAATCGTGAAATCGGTTTCGTGACCGACGCCACTCACCACGGGAATGACACTTTCCGCAATCGCACGCGCGAGCACTTCTTCGTTGAAAGCCCACAGGTCTTCGATCGACCCGCCGCCGCGACACACGATCAGCACGTCGACCTCGCGGCGCGCGCCGGCCGTCTCGACCATCGCGGCGAGCTTCGCGCTCACGCCCACACCCTGCACCGGCGCCGGATAAACGATCACCGGAATATGCGGCGCGCGGCGCGAAAGCGTCGTCAGCACGTCGCGCAACGCGGCCGCCTGCAATGACGTGACGATACCGATCGCGCGCGGATGCGTCGGTAGCGCGCGCTTGCGCTCGGCGGCGAACAGGCCCTCGGCCTCGAGCTGCGCCTTCAGGCGCAGAAACGCTTCGTACAGCCGCCCCTGACCGGTGCGGCGCACCGCTTCGACATTCAGCTGCAGTTCACCGCGCGGCTCGTACATCGTGACGAGCGCGCGCACCTCGATCCGATCGCCTTCGCGCGGCATGAATTCGGCGTACTGCGCGCGACCGCGGAACATCACGCAGCGCATCTGCGCCTGCGCGTCCTTGATCGAGAAATACCAGTGGCCACTCGCGGCGCGCGTGAAATTCGACACTTCACCAGCGACCCAGACGAGCGGAAACGAGCGCTCGAGCATCGCGCCGATTGCGCGATTGAGCGCGGAGACAGGAACGACGACCTCACCGCCTGGTGTGGCCGCCGAAGCAAAAGGATTTTCGGGATTCATGCGAGGAATAAGTAGGACTGGCCGGACAGACGATAGACCGCGCGGCCAGTGGCGTCCAGCCGGAATCGCAGGATTGTTAAAAGTGTCCACATGGCGGGAACCGCCTGACGAATTCCGCCAGGACGCTCGCCAACGCCATTGAATTTGAAGCAGACCATTGATTTATATGGCTTTTACATCTTCATAACGAGCTGGCACTCCGATCCAAACGGCGCGCAATGGGCCTTCCGGCCCGTCGGATGGGAGGTTCTCCACAAAGTTATCCACAGACTGTGGGCAACCGCACATTGCGTACCCACGCGCGCGTCAGGCCCCAAGTGACTTGCCGGGCGGCACGCCAGCGCGCTAGAGTGGCGGGTTCGACGACATGTCGATCGCGCAGCGCGGCCGAGCGTTTGCCGGCCCGGGCGAACATGCGCGGGCCCTTTCGCCGCGCCGCCTTCGCCTCATTTTTCGACCGTATTCGAATTCGATTGTCCGGAGAACCGCGTTGATGTTGATCCCGCGTAGTGCGTACGGCGCGCAGTGTGTGCCCGCAATCCGCCCATGAGCGAACTCAGCGACCGTCTCGAAGCGCGCCTCGCGCGCGAATGGCAGCAACGTGGACCGCTCGCATGGGCGCTGACGCCGCTCGCCTGCGTGTTCGGCGCAATCGCGGCCGCGCGCCGCGCGGCGTTCTCGCTCGGCTGGCTGAAGTCGGTGCGAGTCGGCGTGCCGGTCGTCGTCGTCGGCAACGTGACGGTCGGTGGCACCGGTAAGACGCCGACTGTCATCGCGCTCGTCGAAGCATTGCGCGCCGCGGGCTTCACGCCCGGCATCGTGTCGCGCGGCTATGGCGCGCGCGTGAGCACGCCGACCCAGGTCACGCCGGGTTCGTCGGCGCGCGTAGGTGGAGATGAACCCTTGCTGATCGCGCGCCGCACCGGTGCACCCGTGTGGGTCTGTCCGGATCGCGTCGCCGCCGCCCAGGCGCTGTGCGCCTCGCAACGCGACGTCGACGTGATCGTCAGCGACGACGGCCTGCAGCACTATCGCCTCGCGCGCGACGTCGAACTCGTCGTGTTCGATCACCGCCTCGGCGGCAACGGTTTCCTGCTGCCGGCCGGGCCGCTGCGCGAACCGCTGTCGCGCCGCCGCGACGCAACGCTGATCAACGATCCGTACGCGCGCACGCTGCCTGCGTGGCCGAACACGTTCGCACTGCAGCTCGCGCCCGCCGACGCGTGGCATCTCGACAACCCCGCGCTGCGTCGCCCGCTCGCGCAATTCACCGGTCAGCGCGTACTGGCCGCGGCCGGCATCGGCGCGCCGGAGCGCTTTTTCGCGACGCTGCGCGCGGCCGGCCTCGCGCCCGCGACGCGCGCGCTACCCGATCACTACGCATTCGAACGCAATCCGTTCACTGACGTCGACGCTGACGCGATCCTGATTACGGAAAAGGATGCGGTAAAATTGGGGTCCTGGCACGACGCGCGCATCTGGGTAGTCCCGGTCGAAGCCGCGCTCGATCATCGCCTCACTGCATTAGTTGTGGAGAAAGTCCGTGGACGCTCGCCTGCTTGAAATCCTCGTCTGCCCGATCTGCAAGGGCCCGCTCAGCTACGACCGCGCCGCGCAGGAACTGATCTGCAACGCAGACAAGCTCGCCTATCCGATCCGCGACGGCATTCCCGTGATGCTGGTCGACGAGGCGCGGCAGACGGTCGAAGGCACGCCGGTCGATCTGAATCCCGGCTCGGTCGCCTGACGCACAGCGACGGCTCCACCGCGAGTCGCCGCGCTGCCTCGCGCGCGGTCCAGGGCGGGCGCCAATACCAGTGTCCCCCCGCATTCGCTCCATAATTGATCCGCAGCCTTTTTCATCGCTCCGGCTAAAGTCTGACTCCGCGTGCGCGTCGCGCGCGCAGCCTCTTGCTCCGGTCTAATCGCCGCCCGCCCTTGATTCGATGACCCACTCCGTTCCTCATCCGTTTATCGCCGTCGTGCCGGCCCGCCTCGCGTCGACGCGTCTGCCCAACAAGCCACTCGCGGACATCGGCGGCAAGCCGATGGTCGTGCGCGTCGCGGAGCGCGCGCGCGAATCGGGCGCTCAGCAGGTACTGGTCGCGTCGGACGCGCAGGAAGTGCTCGACGCGGCGCACGACCACGGTTTCGACGCGGTGCTCACGCGCGCCGATCATCCGTCGGGCACCGACCGTCTGGCGGAAGTGGCGACCCGCTTCGGCTGGAGCGACGACACGATCGTCGTCAACGTGCAGGGCGACGAGCCGCTGATCGATCCGGCGCTCGTGCGCGGCGTCGCCGCGCATCTGGCGACGACGAGCGACTGCGCGATCGCGACGGCCGCACATCCGATCACCGATCCCGCTGAAATTTTCAATCCGAACGTCGTCAAGGTCGTGCCCGATGCGCGCGGCGTGGCGCTGTATTTCTCGCGCGCGCCGATCCCGTGGGCGCGCGACGCGTGGCAACCGCAGTGGCCCAACGTCGCGTCGATGCCCACGCCGCCCGCGCCCGCCGTCGTGTATCGGCATATCGGCCTGTATGCGTATCGCGCGAAATTCCTGCGCACGTACCCGAGTCTCGCGATCTCGCCGATCGAGCAGGTCGAAGCGCTCGAACAGCTGCGCGCGATGTGGCATGGCGAGCGCATCGCGGTACTCGTTACGCACGACGTACCATTGCCCGGCGTCGATACCCCCGCCGATCTCGCGCGCGTACGGGCTTTATTCGGGTCTTGAGCGCGGGAAGCCGTGGCATAATCGAACGGTTATGCGCGCCTCCCAGCGCGGGCGACGCTGGGGTTATCCCGGTCGCGCCGTTCGGATCTTGCAGCGCCGTCGTATTCGACGTGCAGCGCGAACTAGCCAACGGAAGCCGACGCGGGTCCTGCGAGAATCGCCGGGGAACATGCCGCGTCAACAAAGAATTCACATAGATCTGGAGATATCCATGCGTTTGATCCTGTTGGGTGCACCGGGTGCTGGCAAAGGCACTCAGGCCAACTTCATCAAGGAAAAGTTCGGCATTCCGCAAATTTCGACCGGCGACATGCTGCGCGCGGCCGTCAAGGCCGGCACACCGCTCGGCCTCGAAGCGAAGCGCTTCATGGACGCGGGCGAGCTCGTCACCGATGAGCTGATCATCAACCTCGTGAAAGAGCGTCTGCAGCAGCCGGACTGCGCGAACGGCTATCTGTTCGACGGCTTCCCGCGCACGATTCCGCAAGCGGAGGCGATGAAGCAGGCCGGCGTCGCAATCGACTACGTGCTCGAAATCGACGTGCCGTTCGACGAGATCATCGTGCGCATGAGCGGCCGTCGCTCGCATCCGGCTTCGGGCCGCACGTATCACGTGAAGTTCAATCCGCCGAAGGTCGAAGGCGTTGACGACGTGACCGGCGAGCCGCTGATCCAGCGCGACGACGACAAGGAAGAAACGGTCAAGAAGCGTCTGGAAGTCTACGAATCGCAGACCAAGCCGCTGATCGAGTACTACAACGGCTGGGCGACGAACGGCGATGCATCGAGCTCGGTAAAGGCGCCCCAATATCGCCGCATTTCGGGCCTCGGCAGCGTCGATGAAATTCGCACCCGCGCGTTCGACGCACTGAAGTAAGCGATGCCTGCTGTTTGCCTCTGATGAAAAACCCGCCCGCGTCGGCGGGTTTTTCATTTGGCGAGTGCGCAAATCAAACTGCAGTGAGCGATGCGGATCGCGCAGGAAAATTCGTTAGTTTTCCATAGCGCTCCGCCTACCGCCGCCCTCCTCGCTTTCCGCATCGCAGCACAGCCGCTACAATCGATCGTCGAAAAATGCTTCGATCGAGTCGCCACTGGACAACCGTAGCAAAGGAGAAGACATGGATATTCGTGACAACGTGTTCCTGATCACCGGCGGTGCATCGGGACTCGGCGCCGCCACCGCGCGCCTGCTCGTCGAGAACGGCGGCAAGGTCGTGCTCGCCGACCTGAATCCGGACGCGGGCGAAGCGCTCGCGAAGGAGCTCGGCGCCGTGTTCGTCAAATGCGACGTGAGCCGCGAAGAGGATGCGCAGAAGGCTGTCGAAGCCGCCACGAAGCTCGGCACGCTGCGCGGTCTCGTCAATTGCGCGGGTGTCGCGCCGGCTGCGAAAACCGTCGGCAAGGACGGCGCGCATCCGCTCGATCTGTTCACGCGCACGATCTCGATCAACCTGATCGGCACGTTCAACATGATCCGGCTCGCCGCGGTGCAGATGTCGAAGAACGAGCCGAACGCGAACGGCGAGCGCGGCGTGATCATCAACACGGCATCGGTCGCCGCGTACGACGGCCAGATCGGCCAGGCGGCCTACTCCGCGTCGAAGGGTGGCATCGTCGGCATGACGCTGCCGATCGCGCGCGACCTGTCGCGCAACGCGATCCGCGTGATGACGATCGCCCCCGGCATCTTCGAAACGCCGATGCTGCTCGGCATGCCGCAGGAAGTGCAGGACGCGCTCGGCGCGATGGTGCCGTTCCCGCCGCGCCTCGGCAAACCGGCCGAATACGCGATGCTCGCCAAGCAGATCTTCGACAATCCGATGCTGAACGGCGAGGTGATCCGGCTGGACGGCGCGATCCGTATGCAGCCGAAGTAAGGATCGCTTAGCGAGATCAGTCGTCCAAGTGTGGTCTCGGCCCACGGACGGCGACAAAAAAACGCCTGCACATGCGTGAGATGTGCAGGCGTTTTGCGTTTCATGACGCTTGACGATACGCGCCGTTACCCGCCGCCCTCATGCCGCGTGCGCTGGCGCAACTCGTGCAACTGCGACTCGACCACCGTCGCATCCTCCGCATCGGGGCGATCGCCGAGATAGCTTTCGAGGTCCTCGAGCGCGGGCCGAAGATAATCGAGCCGCGCATACGCGAAGCCGCGATCGCGCACTTCCTCGATATTGTCCGGCAGCAAAATGACGAGCCGCTGCTGCACCCCGAGCAGACGCTGCCAGCGCTCGGTTTGCAGATAGATTGCCTTCAGGTTGCGCAACATCCGCGCGACGATCTCGCGCCGCGTGGCCGGTTGCAGCAGCATGCGCAGCGCGCGCCCGATCGAATCCCCAGCCGACGCGACGTACGGTTCGAGCATCTCGACCATTTGCGCTTCGGACAGGGAATGACCGGTGGTTGGATCGAGCATCACGTCGCCGTCGGGCATCGTCACGCGCAGCAGGAAGTGGCCCGGAAAAGACACTCCGCGCACCGGAACGCCGAATTGCTCGGCCATCTCCAGGTAGAGCACGGCGAGCGAAATCGGAATGCCGCGGCGACGTTTGAGAACGACATTCAGGTGACTGTTGTCGGGGTCGTAGTAATCGTTCAGATTGCTCGCGAAACCGAGCTCGCGGAAAAAGAAGCGATTGAGGATGCCGACCTTCTGACGGATGTCGGCATCGTCGGGCATGCGGCGCCGCAGCCGCACCACCAGCTCGTCGATCTCGGCGAGCACCGACTGCAGGTCGAGGTCGGGATAGGCGTCCTGCGCGATCGAGAGCGCCGTCTCGGTCAGCGGCAGACTCTCGTCTTCGGCGACGAGCGTGCTGAAATAATCGAGAACCCGCGACATGGTGATCACTTCACTCGCCTTTTGAAATACGCGTACTTGAAGCCCATCAGCCAAAGCATACCGAAATATAGCGCGGCGAAGAGAACGAGGCACGCGCCAAGCAACACGATGCGGCTGACCGGCTGGCTATGCATGCCAATCCAGTCGAAGCTGATCGCGAGCCAGCGCATCACGCCGGCCAGCACGAGGCACGCACCGAACAACTGCCCGAAGAACTTGAGCCAGCCGCTCGACGGCATATAGATGCCGCGTTTGCGCAGACCAATGAAAAGCAGCAACGCATTGACGCAAGCGCCGAGCCCGACGCTCAGCGTGAGACCCGCATGCGCGAACACCGGCACGAACACGTAGTTGCTCAACTGCGTCACAACCAGCACGCCGATCCCGATTTTCACCGGCGTCTTGATGTCCTGCTTCGCGTAGAAGCCCGGCGCGAGGATTTTGATCAGGATCAGACCGATCAGGCCGACGCCATAGGCAGCGAGCGCGCGGCTCACCATCACGACCGAGTTGCCGTCGAATTTGCCGTAGTTGAACAGCACGGCCGTCAGAGGCTGCGCGAAGAAGAACAGCGCGATCGCGCTCGGCGCGGCGAGCAGAAACGTCACGCGCAGCCCCCAGTCGAGCAGCGACGAATACTCGTGCGAATCGGCATCGACGTGCGCCTTCGACAGACTCGGCAGCAGGATCGTACCGAGCGCGACGCCGAGCAACGCGGTCGGAAACTCCATCAGCCGGTCGGCGTAGTTGATCCACGACACCGCGCCCGGCCCGATGTGCGACGCGATGTTCGTGTTGATGATCAGGCTGATCTGCGCGACCGACACCGCGAACATCGCCGGCACCATCTTCCCGAGCACCCGCTTCACGCCGCGATGCGCAAGCGCACCCAGCGGATTCAGGCCGATGCGCGGCACCATGTCGATCTTCTTGAGGCCCGGCAGCTGCACCACGAACTGCAGCACCCCGCCGACGATCACCGCCCACGCGAGCGCAAAAACCGGCGTTTGCAGGTGCGGCGCGAGGAACACCGCCGCGAGGATGAACGCGACGTTCAGCAGCACCGGCGCGAACGCGGGCAGCGAGAAGTTCTTGTACGTATTCAGCACGCCCGACGCCAGCGACGTCAGCGAGATGAAAATGATGTAGGGGAACATGATGCGCGTCATCGCGACCGCTAGCTGGTACGCGTGACCCTCGTGCGCGAGGCCGGACGCGACCACGAACACGACGCCCGAAGCGCCAACCACGCCGATCAGCGACAGCACGGCGAGCGCCCACGCGAGCACGGTCGAGGTCGCGTCGACGAGCGCCTTGGTGGCGTCGTGGCCTTGCTGGTTCTTGAACTCGGCGAGAATCGGCACGAAGGCCTGGGAGAACGCGCCTTCGGCGGAAATGCGGCGCAGCAGGTTCGGAATGCGAAAGGCGACGTAGAACGCGTCGGTGTATTGACTGGCGCCGAACGCACGGGCGATCAACGTTTCACGGGCCAGTCCGGTCACGCGCGACAGCAGCGTGAAGCCGCTGACCGTCAGCAGGGCTCGGAATAGATTCATGGGGCGCTTATTATACGGGTCCCGCCAGTGCGGGCGACGAGCCGGAACGCGTTTCGGACCGATTTGCCGCGCGGACGTTCGCCGCGATCGGGTGGAAAGCGCAAATTTTTGTGCTTTTTTGCGGTCTTCCCCGTTCCGTCGGCACCCTCCGCCGGCGCCCTCGCACCAGGGCCTGCACACCAGCGCCCACATGACGCCGAGCCGGTCACCGCGGCGGCGTCGCGTGTTTCCGTTGCCACGTGCCTGATTTTGTTGCTATAATCGTCGGTTTCGAAGC
Organism: Paraburkholderia sp. HP33-1; assembly: GCF_021390595.1. NCBI lineage: Bacteria > Pseudomonadati > Pseudomonadota > Betaproteobacteria > Burkholderiales > Burkholderiaceae > Paraburkholderia > Paraburkholderia sp. HP33-1. The sequence continues at coordinate 2,737,911 of NZ_JAJEJR010000001.1, forward strand.
TCGCTCAGTTTTCGAACGGTCTTCGGACTGGATTCTCAGGTTGGCGCAGCGCCGCCTGTCAATGCATCCGGATACCTGAAAACACGGGCCCGCCTTCGCGTAGTTCGATCGATTTTTTCGACACTTTTGCGCCCTTGGGCAATCGCTTCCAGGGGTTCGGATCGAGAAGCAGCACCTCGCGCCTCTTCAATCAAGGCCGGGTACTGGAAACAGGAACAGGATAAGGAACCGTCATGGCTAACTCCGCACAAGCACGCAAGCGCGCCCGCCAGGCCGCGAAGGCAAACTCGCACAACTCGGCACTGCGCTCGAAGTTCCGCACGGCTATCAAGGCTGTCCGCAAGGCAATCGACGCAGGCGACCACGCTAAGGCCGCTGAAATCTTCAAGGCATCGTCGAAAACCATCGACATCATCGCCGACAAGAACATCGTTCACAAGAACAAGGCAGCTCGCAACAAGAGCCGCCTCGCTGCAGCCGTCAAGGGTCTGCAAGCGCCCGCAGCGCAGTAATTCCGGTCGGCCCGCTTCGGCGGGCTACCTCCTGTTTCCGCTGCACAAGAAGCCCGCTTTGGCGGGCTTTTTTGTTTTTGCCTGTCGGGCGTGGTCGCTCATGCCTTGGCGAATGCTGGATTCGAGCCACAAAAAAACCCGCTGCTTGCGGGTTTTTGCCTTGCCTTTGCCGATCCGGCCAACTTGCTTCAGATCACATGCCGCTTGGCTTGCGGCGGAGGCGCATGCTCGAGATCCAGTTCGCACGCCTCGGTGACGACCAGGTCGTTGTCTTTCGCAAAGTTCAGAACGAAATCAAAGGCCATCGGCTCGATGTCGCGTAACCGCGAATCGAGAATCACGCACTTGAGGTCGCCGATCATGGTCGGCCGCACGTACAGCGAGTATTGCATATAAGCGTTCGGCCCCTTCCTCACGCCGGGCCCGAACGACGACATGACGCCCGCAAGCCGCTCCGACCAGTCGCTCGGCCGAAACTTTTTTCCGGTCGACGTAATGCCCTGAATGAAATATTCGATTGGAGCTGCTTCGGCCATGTAGGAATACCTGTGTGACTGCCCAGCGCAATGACGGCCAACTGTCGACGCCAGTTGTGCGCCCGAATTCGCCACAAGCGACATGCACGGCAACCGCTTGCAGCCACCTGCAACGCACGTGGGACCTGGCGCTGACGCAACAATGACGAACCGCACCTCGAGAACCGCTGCGGCGAACCGGCTGAACCGCTCTGGCGCCGCCATAACGGCCACGCCGTGACAGGCTTTCCGCGCCACGCGAGCCGCGTTTCTTCATGCGAAACGCAGGCCTGCTGGGCTTTGGGATAACCCGTAGATTATAGCGCAGCGGGCCCTTTTCCGCACCGCACACAAGCCCCCTCTGATGGCCCCGCAAAGCCCGATGCGTTGCTTTCGAAGCGCTTTCGCGGCCTTCCAGCCGACTCGTCAAACGAGGCGAAATCCTCTATGCTGCATTGAGTTACCACCAAACGACGGCGGCGCAGTCCGGCAACCCTGCCGGGTGAAACCGCCGTATTTGTTTCATGACCGCCAAGAAAATTCGCCACTACCTGCAGTTCAAGGATTTCTCGCTGGAAGACTACGAGTACGTGCTCGAACGCGCGCGCATCCTGAAACGCAAATTCAAGAACTACGAGACCTATCACCCGCTGCACGACCGCACGCTGGCGATGATCTTCGAAAAGAATTCGACGCGCACGCGTCTGTCGTTTGAAGCCGGCATCTTCCAGCTCGGCGGTCACGCTGTGTTCATGAGCACGCGCGACACGCAGCTCGGCCGCGGCGAGCCGATCGAAGACGCCGCGCAGGTCATCTCGCGCATGGTCGACATCATCATGATCCGCACGTTTGGCCAGGACATCATCCAGCGCTTCGCCGAGAATTCGCGCGTGCCGGTGATCAACGGCCTCACGAACGAATACCACCCGTGCCAGGTGCTCGCGGACATCTTCACGTACTTCGAGCATCGCGGTCCGATCCGCGACAAGACGGTCGCGTGGGTCGGTGACGCGAACAACATGCTGTACACCTGGATCGAAGCCGCGCAGATTCTCGGCTTCAAGCTGCGCCTGTCCACGCCGCCCGGCTACAAGCTCGACCGCGCGCTCGTCTCGGCGGAGAGCGCGCCGTTCTACGAGGAATTCGACGACCCGCACGAAGCCTGCGCGGGCGCCGATCTCGTCACCACCGACGTGTGGACCAGTATGGGCTTCGAGGCCGAGAACGAAGCGCGCAAGAAGGCTTTCGCAGACTGGTGCGTCGACGCCAACATGATGGCGCGCGCGAATTCCAACGCGCTTTTCATGCACTGCCTACCCGCGCATCGCGGCGAGGAAGTCAGCGCCGAAGTAATCGACGGGCCGCAGAGCGTCGTGTGGGATGAGGCGGAGAATCGTCTGCACGTGCAGAAGGCGTTGATGGAATACCTGCTGCTCGGCAAGCTCAATCACTGAGCGAGGACTGGTCCAGACACAGCCCTGAACCGGAGTACAAAAAAGGCGCCGGGAGTTTTCCTCCCGGCGCCTTTTTGCATCCTTAGGCGGCGAAGTCGCCGCTCACAGGCAAACCGGCTCCGCCTCCAATGCCACACCAAATCGCTCGAATACGTCGCGCTGGATTGCTCGCGCCAGCGCCAGCACTTCCGTGCCGCTCGCGCCACCGCGATTGACCAGCACCAGCGCCTGCCGCTCATGCACGGCCGCCGCGCCCATCGCTCGGCCCTTCCAGCCGCATCGGTCGATCAGCCAGCCGGCCGCCAGCTTCACCCGGCCATCCGCCTGCACGTACGACACGATATCCGGCTCGCTGCGCTCCAGCGCCTCGAACTGCGCGGCGTCGATCACCGGATTCTTGAAGAAGCTCCCCGCGTTGCCAAGCTCAAGCGGATCGGGCAGCTTCGCGCGCCGCACAGCGACGACCGCATCGAAAATGGCCTGCGCGGTCGGCTGCACGGCTGCGCCGTCGGCTTGCCCGGCGCTCGCCGTATCACCGCGCGCCGCCAGCTCGCGCGCGAGATCCGCATAGCCTGCGCGCGGTTGCCACACCTTCGGCAAACGAAACGTTACCGACGTGATCACGAAGCGCTCGCGCCCTTCCCGCTTGAAAAAGCTGTCGCGATAGCCGAATCCACAGGCATCGGCGTCGAGCTCCACCGCCTCGCCGGTCGCGAGCTCGATCGCCCGCAGCGACGCGAAGCGCTCGCACATCTCGAGCCCGTACGCGCCGATATTCTGGATCGGCGCAGCGCCGACCGTGCCCGGAATCAGCGCAAGGTTCTCGAGGCCGGGCATGCCCTGCGCCAACGTCCACGCGACGAACTCGTGCCACGTCTCGCCGCCGGCCGCCTCGACATACCACGCGTCCTCGTCCTCGCGCACCACGCGGCGGCCGCGCAGCGCCACCAGCAGCACGAGTCCGGCGAAGTCGCCGGTCAGCACGACGTTGCTGCCGCCGCCCAGCACGAGGCGCGGCAGGCCCGCGACGCGCGGATCGCGCACCGCGGCAAGCAACTGCGCCTCACGCTCGATCAGGCACGCGAACTGCGCGCGCACGTCGAAGCCGAAGGTGTTGTGGGCCTTCAGCGGATACCCAGCCATGAGGGACGCGACGGCGGGAGCGGCAAGATCGGATTGGGACATCGGAATGGCAACAGGGCAACGAGGCAACGACGGGAAGCAACGAAAAGCGACGAATGACACGTGTGGCGACCGGCGCGGCGCCGTCCGTCGCGGGCTGGCCCGCCGTCACGACCCTGCGCGGCGGCCTTGGGCAAAAGGGAGCGGCATCGGTAAAATGACGTCCGGTCCGTGATTATAGCGAGTGCCTCGCACGCAGCCGACCGGCCGCGTCGCACACTGCCGCACTATTGGGAGAATGCAATGCCATCGTTTGACGTCGTCTGCGAAGCGAACATGATCGAGGTCAAGAACGCGATCGAACAGTCCAACAAGGAAATTTCCACGCGTTTCGACTTCAAGGGGTCCGACGCGCGCGTCGAACACAAGGAAAACGAAATCACCGCCTATGCCGACGACGACTTCAAGCTCGGCCAGGTGAAGGACGTGCTGCTGTCGAAAATGGCCAAGCGCAACGTCGACGTGCGCTTCCTCGACTACGGCAAGATCGAGAAGATCGGCGGCGACAAGGTCAAGCAGGTCATCAAGATCAAGAAGGGCGTGTCCGGCGATCTGTCGAAGAAAATCGTGCGACTCGTGAAAGACAGCAAGATCAAGGTGCAGGCTAGCATTCAGGGCGATGCGGTGCGCATCACCGGTGCGAAACGCGACGATCTGCAAAGCGTGATTGCGATGCTGCGCAAGGACGTGACCGACACGCCGCTCGACTTCAACAACTTCCGCGATTAAGCGACACGCCGCGTGAGGCTTGCAACGAGCCTCACGCGGACTCGGAAACGCTTCGCATCAGGCCGGGCGATGCGCTCAGCCCACTTCAGAGATCGTTGCCCGCCGCCGGGCTGGCGGCCTTCTTCTTGTCGCCGATGCGGCTCTCCTGCCCTCGCATCAGCTTCGCGATATTGCCGCGATGCCGCCACACGAGCAGCAGGCTCATCACCAGAACCGCAAGCGCAACGATGCGCGGGCCGAACAGGAACACGTAGAAGAGCGGCGCGAACAGCGCCGAGCACAGCGCCGCGAGCGACGAGTAGCGCGTGAAGAACGCGACGATCAGCCAGGTCAGCAAGGTCGCGACGCCGAGCGTCGGGTTGATCGCGAGCAGCACGCCCGCGGCGGTCGCCACGCCCTTGCCGCCCTTGAAGCGGAAGAAAACCGGATACAGGTGACCGAGAAACACCGCGAGCGACGCAATCGCGATCGAACGCTCGTCGAGTCCGTAACGCGCGCCGAAATGCACGACCAGCCATACCGGCAGCCAACCCTTGAAGGCATCGCCGATCAACGTCAGAATCGCGGCCTTCCTGCTACCGCTGCGCAGCACGTTGGTGGCGCCCGGGTTGCCCGAGCCATAGGAGCGCGGGTCGTCGAGACCCATCGCGGCGCTCACGATCACGGCAAACGACAACGAACCGATCAGATAGGCAACGACAGCGACGATCAGGTTTTGCATCTGGGACTCTTATAAGGATCGCGGTCTGACATTCGACACCCCAACCGCAACAGGGCATGCCCGTCGAAACAAGGCGGCGCACATTTTACCGAACCCGTCCGCGCGAAAGACATTCAGGCAAACGTCAACGCGCGCATGGGCGTCAGTCCACGCTCGCGCATTGCACCGGCTTTGCCGCGAGCAGATCGGTGAGCACCTTCGGCTCGATACTGACGAGAAAGCCACGCCGCCCGCCGTTCAGCCAGATCTTGTCCATCTCGAGAATGGTCGACTCGACATACACCGGCATCTGCTTGCGCGTGCCGAACGGCGACGTGCCGCCGATCAGATAACCCGAATGCCGGTTCGCGACGTCGGGCTTGCATGGCTCGACGCGCTTCGCGCCGATCTGCCGAGCGAGATTTTTCGTGCTGACGGTGCGATCGCCATGCATCAGCACGATCAGCGGCTTCGCGTGTTCGTCTTCCATCACCAGCGTCTTCACGACATGATGCTCGTCGACGCCGAGCTGGCGCGACGATTCCGCGGTGCCGCCATGCTCGACATAGTCGTACGGATGCTCGCCGAACGGGACGCCGTGACGGCGCAGAAACTGCGTGGCGGGCGTTTCGGAGACGTGTCTGGATTTGCTCATCGGCGCATTGTAATGGCGAGTTCGCGCAACGGCTATTCGCCGAACGGTCAATTGTGCGGGCCCGATGCGTGTGGCACGATCGTTCGAATACATGCCTGCGCGGTGCGCGATACCGCGGCAAGGACAATGATCTGCTTTTAGGAGAGAGTGTTGAGCTCAGCTTCGTCCAACCGTTCGACGATCGACATCCCCACGTTGCTCGCCGCCCTGCCCGCGCGCATCAGCGACATTCCGGCGCTCGCCGCCGCACGCGATCCGCAGCACGTCGCGCTGATCGAAGATGCGCGCCGCCTGACCAACGCACAACTGCTAGAGGCCGTCGATGCCGCCGCCGCCCTGCTGCGCGACTGGGGCGTGCGCGGCGGCGATCGCGTGATGATCGTCGCGGAGAACAGCATCGCGCAGATCGTCCTGCTGTTTGCGACCGCGCGGCTCGATGCATGGGCGCTCGTGTCGAACGCACGGTTATCCGCGGCCGAGCTCGATTCGATCCGCGAGCACGCGCAGCCGCGCGTCGTCGCGTATGCGCTCGAAAGCTCGCCCGACGCGCGCCAGCATGCCGAGCGCCATCAGGCAGCACAGGCGCCCACGCTGTCGCCGGACATCGGCGCATGGTCGTATGCAGTGGATGGCAGCGTGCAGAGCGAACCGGTCGAAGCCGCCAACGATCGCCAATGCGCGGCGCTGATCTACACGACCGGCACCACCGGCGCGCCGAAGGGCGTGATGCTGTCGCATCGCAATCTGCTTTACATCGCGGCGGTGTCGAGCCGGTTGCGCCAGGTCGGGCCGGACGACGTCGTCTATGCGGTGCTGCCGATCTCGCACGTGTACGGCTTCGCGTCGGTGTGCCTCGGCAGCCTGCATGCGGGCGCGACATTGCGGCTCGCGCCGCGCTTCGTGCCCGAAGCGGTGCGCCGCGCACTCGCCGACGAACGCGTGTCGATCTTCCAGGGCGTGCCGGCGATGCACGCGAAGCTGCTCGAACATCTGCACACGCACGGCCACGCATGGTCCGCGCCGCGGCTGCGCTTCGCGTATTCGGGCGGCTCACCGCTCGACGCGGCGCTGAAGGCGCAGGCCGAAGCCGTGTACGGTCTGCCGCTGCACAACGGCTACGGGATGACCGAAAGCAGCCCAACCGTGTCGCACACGATGCTCGACGCGCCGCGCAGCGACTGCTCGGTCGGCGAGGTGATTCCTGGCGTCGAGGTGAAGTTCGTCGGGCTCGACGGCGTCGAAGCGGCGCCGGGCGAGATCGGCGAACTGTGGGTGCGCGGGCCGAACGTGATGCTCGGCTACTATCGCAGCCCTGAGCAAACTCGCGCGACGCTCACCGAAGACGGCTGGCTGAAAACCGGCGACCTCGCGCGGCGGGACGCGGACGGCGCATTGCATATCGTCGGGCGCAGCAAGGAGCTGATCATCCGCTCGGGCTTCAACGTGTATCCGGCCGAGGTCGAGCACGTGCTGAACGCGCATCCGCAAGTCGTGCAGTCGGCGGTGATCGGACGCGCAGTCGAGGGCAACGAGGAAGTGATCGCGTTCGTCGAGCTGATTTCAGGCGCGACGGTCAAGCCCGCGGAGTTGATCGCGTGGTGCGGTGAGCGGCTCGCGCCGTACAAGCGGCCGGCCGAGTTGAAGGTGCTCGCGGCGCTGCCGGCTGCGTCGACCGGGAAGATTCTCAAGCACCGGTTGCGCGAGCTCGCGTAAAACGGCGCGCGCCGCTTACACGCCCGCGCGTCTCACGCCGCACTCACCCGCGCGGATGATGCTGCGCATGCAGCGATTTCAAACGCTCGCGCGCGACGTGCGTATAGATCTGCGTCGTCGAAATATCGGTGTGGCCGAGCAGCAATTGCACGACGCGCAGATCCGCGCCGTGATTGAGCAGATGGGTCGCGAACGCGTGGCGCAGCGTGTGCGGCGACAACGGCGCATGGACGCCCGCCACCTGCGCATGTCGCTTGATGATGTTCCAGAACTGCTGGCGCGTCATGCCTTCCGCGCGTGCCGTCACGAATAGCGCATCGGCCGCGCGCGGGCCGAGCAGCGCCGGGCGCGCCTCGCGTAGATAACGCTCGATCCACGCGTGCGCTTCTTCGCCGAACGGAATCAGCCGCTCCTTCGAACCTTTGCCCGTCACGCGCACGACACCTTCGTTGAGCCCCACCTCGAAGGTTTTCAGTGTGACCAGTTCGGTCACGCGCAAACCGCTCGCGTACATCAGCTCGAGCATCGTGCGATCGCGCAAGCCCAGCGGCGTGTCGATGTCGGGTGCGCCGAGCAGCGCTTCGACCTGCGCTTCGCTCAACGTCGACGGAAACCGCGGCGGCTGCTTCGCCGAGCGAATGCGCAGCGTCGGATCGGCGGCTGCGCGATGCTCGCGCACCGCCCACGCGTAATAGCGGCGAAACACCGACAGCCGACGGTTCGCCGAGGTCGCCTTGTCCGTTTGCCGCGCCGCGCTGTAGGCGCTCAGGTCGGCTTCGCTCGCGATGTCGAGCGAGGCGTTGCGCGTGTGCGCGAGCCATTCGCAGAAGAGGCGCAAGTCGCGGCGATACGCGTCGAGCGTGTTGCGCGACAGGCCGTGTTCGAGCCACAGGGCGTCGCAGAAGGCGTCGATCGATGCAGAGCTGGTCAGCAGCAGCGGCGAGGCGGCGGCTGGATCTTCGACGTGTGCGGCAGTATCGATGGGGGTGGCCATGCTCATGCGTACGGCACACCTTCATGCGCGAGCAGCCAGCGCTTCACGTTGCGAAAGAAGCCATCGCCGCCATCATGCGCGAAGCCGCCGATGCCGCTCGAACTCACCACGCGGTGACACGGAATCACGATCGGAAAGAAATTCGCGCCGCACGCCTGGCCGACCGCGCGCGGTGTGCTGCCAAGCTGCTTCGCGAGTTGCCCGTAGGTCAGCACGACGCCAGGCGGGATATCGCTGATCGCCTGCCACACGCGCCGCTGGAACGCGGTGCCGCACTCGGCAAGCGGCAGCTCGAACTTCGCGGACGCGCGCTCGAAGTAACGCTCGATCTGTTCGGCCGCCTCGCGCGCGAGCGGTGTCGCGGGCGTGACGTTGGGCGTCGCCCCGGGCAGATAGACGATCTCGCGCACGGCGTTGCCTTCGAGCCGGATGCCGACCTTGCCGAACGGCGCATCGATCACTGCGTTGAACATGATTGCCTGCTCCTCTAGCGTGCCCGATTGCCGCCACTTTACGCCGCTTCGAGCGCCCACTCCACATGCTCGCGCACGAGCGCCGATGGATCGTCAACACGCTGCTGCAATGCCCGCACGATCGCGGCGCGCGCGTCGGCGTCAAGGCTCGCGGGCGCGGCGCGCAACGCGTTGCCCATGCCGACCGCGAGATTGCGCAGCCAGCTCTCGTAACCGATGCGGCGAATCGCACTGCCCTGCATGCGCGTATCGAACTCGTCCGCACTCCACGCGAACAATTCGACCAGGGACGCGCGATCGAGGCCATGTCGCACGTCGAAATCGGCGACCGGCGCGGCCTGCGCGAACTTGTTCCACGGACACACGAGCTGGCAGTCGTCGCAGCCGTACACGCGATTGCCGATCAGCGGCCGCATGTCGAGCGGAATACTGCCCTTCAGTTCGATCGTCAGATACGAGATGCAGCGCCGCGCGTCGACCTTGTACGGCGCAACGATCGCACCGGTCGGACAGGCGCCGATGCAACGCGCGCAACTGCCGCAATGCGAGCCCGGCGTTTCGGGCGCGACCTCGGGCGAGGTCTCGGCGTCGGTCGGCAGCGGGATGTCGACATAGATCTCGCCGAGGAAAAACAGCGAGCCGGCGTCGCGCTGCAACAGCAGCGTGTGCTTGCCGCGCCAGCCGATGCCGGCCTTCTGCGCGAGTTCGACTTCGAGTACCGGCGCCGAATCGGTGAACACGCGATGGCCGAACGGCCCGATCGCCGCTTCGATCCGGTCGGCCAGCTGTTGCAGGCGATGACGCATCACCTTGTGATAGTCGCGGCCGCGCGCATAGATCGATACGACCGCCGTCGACGGGTCCGAGAGCCGCGCGAGCTCGGCCGCGCGCCAGTCGCGCGGTTGTGGCGTCGCGCGTGAGGTGGACTGCCCGGCCTTCTGGGGCGAGCTTTCAGGCGCCTCTGCCTCCAGCATCTGCGCAGGCAAATAGGCGATGCGCGCGGTGATCACGCGTCGCGTGCCGGCCACAAGCTCGGCCGGCCGCGCGCGTTTCATGCCGTGTTTGGCCATATAATCCATCTCGCCGTGGCAACCCGCTTCGAGCCACGCTGCAAGCGGCGCTTCGGCGGCCGACAGATCGGTATCGCTGATGCCGATTGCCCCGAAACCAAGCTCACGGCCCCACGTCTTGATGTCGAGCGCAAGCGCATGGAGCGCCGCTTCATCGAAACGGGACATTGCACACGAGACTCGCGCGGCATCACCGGCCGACGCGGTCGTGCAGGAATCAGGGGACTTCGGACTTCGGTTCATCACGCCATTTTACGAGAATGCCTGCCAATCCCGATCACGCGACTCTACCGTCCGCTCCCGTGTTGCTCGAACGCACTTTCGCGCTCGCGGACGAAGCCGCCACGCAAGCATTCGGCGCGCGCTTCGCACAGGCGATAGAAAGCGTGCGCGCAGCCTCGCAGGCACAGCCGGGCACCGCAAGCGGCCTCGCGTTTCACGGCTTGCAAGTACAACTGGTCGGCGACCTCGGCGCCGGCAAAACCACGCTGGTGCGCGCGACCTTGCGCGGCCTCGGCCACACCGGCCGCGTGCGCAGTCCGACCTACACGCTCGTCGAACCGTATGTGCTCGAGCGGCCCGCCGGGGAACTCGCGCTCTATCACTTCGATCTGTACAGGTTCACCGATCCGGCCGAATGGGCCGACGCGGGCTTTCGCGAATATTTCGACAGCGGCGCGGTCTGCCTCGTCGAATGGCCGGAACGCGCGGGCCCGCTGCTCGGCGTGCCGGATCTCGTCTTCTCGCTCGGGCTCATCGGCGGCACAGACGCAAACGCGGACGCACGCGTACTCGCCGCACGCGCCTATAGCGAATCAGGAAAGGCATGTCTCGAAAGATGTTAATCAAACCGTTCCACTCGATCGAATCGGCGGCGAGCGCAACGCATAACTGGCGGCGCCGGCAGATCCTGCGCGCCGGCGCGTCGACGCTCGTGCTCGGCCTCGTCGCGCCGCGTCTCGCCTTCGCGAGCTCGGTGCTCGGCGTGCGCGTGTGGCCCGCGCGCGACTACACTCGCGTGACGATCGAATCCGACCAACCGCTGCAGAACACGCAGGAACTGCTGCAGGGACCGGACCGGCTCGTGGTCGATCTGAACGGCCTCGATCTCGATCAGGCGCTGAAGGATCTGGTGTCGAAGATCACGCCGAACGATCCGCAGATTTCGTCGGTGCGGGTCGGGCAGTACCAGCCGCATGTAGTGCGCATGGTGTTCGACCTGAAGGGCTCGGTGAAGCCGCAGGTGTTCGCGCTGCCGCCGGTCGGCGCGTACAAATACCGGCTCGTGTTCGACCTGTATCCGGCTGTCGCGCCCGATCCGCTGATGGATCTGCTCGCGCAGACCGAGCGCAAGCAGCAGGCGCTCAACGAAGAAAACAGCGCGCCGCCCGCGACGCTCGCCGGCCCCGGCACGGCGCCGCCCGTCGACAACAGCGAGGCGTTCTTCGAGCATTACGCGCAGAACGGCGGTGCGGGCAACGGCGCGGGTAGTGGCGCCGCAACGGGCGTACCGCATCCGCCCGCGCGTGGCACGACGCCGCCGTCCGCACCGGTCATCGCCGGCAGGCAGGCGACGCCCTCCGCTCCACTTGCGCCGCCTGCTGCGATCGCCCGCAACAAGGGCGGCAATACCAGCAACGGCGGTCCCGCGCGCGGCCCCGACAGCGACAACCTCGGCAACGGCGACGACACCTACGCGTTCACCACGCCGAAGCCGAGCCGCGGCAACACCGTGCGGCTGCTCACGGTCGCGATCGATCCGGGTCATGGCGGCGAGGACCCGGGCGCGATCGGCGGCAGCGGCACCTACGAGAAGCACGTCGCGCTCGACATCGCGAAGAAGCTGCGCGCGAAGATCGACGCGCAGCCAAACATGCGCGCGATGATGACGCGCGACGCCGATTTCTTCGTGCCGCTGAACGTGCGCGTGCAGAAAGCACGCCGCGTCGGCGCGGACCTTTTCGTGTCGATCCACGCCGACGCGTTCACCACACCCGAGGCGAAGGGCTCGTCGGTGTTCGCGCTGTCGGAGCACGGCGCGTCGAGCGCTGCCGCGCGCTGGATGGCGAACAAGGAGAACTCGTCGGATCTGATCGGCGGCATCAACATCAAGTCCGACGACGCGACCGTGAACCGCGCACTGTTCGACATGTCGACCACCGCGCAGATTCGCGACTCGATGCGCTACGGCAACTTCGTGCTCAACGAGATCGGCGACATCAACAAGCTGCACAAGGGCTCGGTCGAGCAGGCCGGTTTCGCGGTGCTGAAGGCGCCGGACATTCCGTCGATCCTCGTCGAGACCGCGTTCATCAGCAATCCGGATGAAGAGCGCCGCCTGAACGACGACGCCTATCGCGACAGGATGGCCAACGCGATCCTGACCGGCATCAAGCGCTATTTCGCGGCCAATCCGCCGCTCGCGAAGAACCGCATGACGTGATGTCGCCAGCCAGGATGCAACCGGCGCTCAGCGCGCCGGCATCAAACGCTGCACGACCCAGCCGCCGAACACGTTGACCGCGAGCCCCGCCATCACGAGCAACGCGCCCGCCACCTGCATCTCGGAGAGCTGCTCGCCGAGCATCAGCGACGCCGACGCGAGCCCGACGATCGGCACCAGCAGCGAGAACGGCGCGACCTGGCTTGCCGGATAGCGCGACAGCAGACGGCTCCACAAACCATAGCCGAGCAACGTCGCGATAAAGGCGAGATAGACGATCGCGAAAATCGACAGCGCGCTGATGCCGGTCAGCGCGGTCGCGATCTCGCGCGGCCCTTCGAACACGAACGACGCCGCGAAAAACGGCAGCGGCGGAATCAGGCTGCCCCACACGACGAGCCCGACCAGATCGACCTGGCCGACCTTCTTCGTGACGATATTGCCGAGCGCCCACATGCACGCGGCGCACAGCGTCAAAAGGAAACCGGCGAGCGACATCGTGTGGCCGCCTTGCAGACCGATCACCCCGAGGCCCGCCGCGGCAATCAGCAGACCGGCGACGTTCGGCACACGGAAGCGCTCGTGCAGAAACAGCGCCGCGAAGATCAGTGTGAAAAACGCCTGCGCCTGCAGCACCAGCGACGCGAGCCCAGCCGGCATGCCGACGTACATCGCCGAGAACAGGAACGCGAACTGCCCGAACGAGATCGTCGCGCCGTAGGCGAACAACCACCGCCACGGCATTTGCGGCCGCTTGACGAAAAACACCGCCGGCACTGCCGCGAGCGTGAAGCGCAGCGCACCGAGCAGCATGGGCGGCACGCCATGCAGGCCGACCTTGATCACGACAAAATTGACGCCCCACGCGATCACGACGATCAGCGCGAGCAGCAAGTCTCTCGGCGACATCCGCGTCTCCTGTGTGATGGTTCAATCCGGCAGTGTAGCGGAGGCGGCGACGCGCAGTAGAATCGACCATTCGAGCCTTGTCCCTCCACTTTCCCGGCGAGCCTGCCCATGAGTACCTCGATCAAAGCCGTCCTCAAACCGCATTTGCGCGACATCGGCAATCTGACCGTGCGGCGCGTGCTGCCGGCGCTGGCAGCGCGCCTGATCGGCCCGTTCATCTTCTTCGACCACATGGGCCCCGCGACCCTCGAACCCGGCACCGGCCTCGACGTGCGCCCGCATCCGCACATCGGCCTCGCGACCGTCACCTATCTGTTCGACGGCGCGATCATGCATCGCGACAGCCTCGGCTCCGAGCAGAAGATCGTTCCCGGCGACGTCAACTGGATGACGGCCGGCCGCGGCATCGTCCATTCGGAGCGCACGCCGCCGGAAGACCGCGCGCGCGGCCAGAAGATTCACGGCATCCAGACCTGGGTCGCGCTACCGCTAGCCGATGAAGACGCGCAACCGTCGTTCACGCATCATGCGGCCACGACCTTGCCGGTCGTCGAGCGCAACGGCGTGACGCTGCGCGTGATCGCGGGCACCGCGTTCGGCGCGGTGTCGCCGGTCGCGACGTTTTCGGGCACGCTGTACGTCGCCGCCGACTTCACGCCGGGCAGCGCGTTCGCGCTCGAACCCGAGCACGAGGAGCGCGGCGTATATCTGGTGGAAGGCGATCTGGAGATCGACGGCACGCCGCTCGAAGCGGGCCAGATGGCCGTGCTCGCGCTCGACGAAACCGTCACGCTCGCGAGCACCCACGGCGCGCGCGTGATGCTGCTCGGCGGCGAAAAGCTCGACGGCGAGCGCTTTATCGAATGGAATTTCGTTGCGAGTTCGCGCGAGAAGATCGAAGCCGCGAAGCTCGCATGGACGAATCAGGAAATGGGCCACGTGCCCGGCGAAACCGAATGGATTCCGCTGCCGCAGCGCAAGTGACGGCGGCGGGGCCGCGCGCGCAGGACCGCATTGAATCCGTGCGTTTCGGCCCCAACTAGCCACAAACCGTTTCTATCGACGAGGACGCAATGGACACCACTCTGGCCACTTTTGAACAGGACGTCATCAAGGCGTCGATGCTGGCCCCCGTGCTGGTCGATTTCTGGGCGCCATGGTGCGGCCCCTGCAAGAGTCTCGGCCCGATGCTCGAAAAGCTCGAAGCCGAGGCCGCCGGCAAATGGAAGCTCGTGAAGGTCAACGTGGACGAGAATCACGAATTGGCCGCGCACTTCCAGGTGCGCAGCATTCCGCACGTGATCGCGTTCGCCGACGGCCAGGCCGTCGATCAGTTCGTCGGCGTACTGCCGGAAGGACAGCTGCGCGAGTTCCTCGAGCGGCTCGTGCCGCAGGGTGCGGCGGGCGCGCGCATCGAAGCGCAGACCGCGCTCGCCGAAGGCCGCCGCGACGACGCGTACGACCTGCTGCAAGCGGCGCTCGCGTACGACCCTGGCTTCGACGACGCGCGCATGGACCGCATCGAGCTGCTGCTCCAGGACAATCGCATCGACGAGGCGCGCAACGAAGTCGATCTGCTGTCGCCAAAAACCACGCAAGGCATCGACGCGCGCTTCAACGCGATCAAGACGCGGCTCGACGCGGTGGACGCCGCCGCCGACCTGCCGCCCACCGATGCGCTCGAAGCGCGCGTCGCCGGCAACCCTGACGATCTCGAAGCGCGCTTCGATCTCGCGAGCGCATTTATCGCGCGGCATAAATATGCGCAGGCGCTGGAACACCTACTCGCGATCGTGCAGCGCGACCGCACGTTCCGCGACGATATCGGCCGCAAGACGATGTTGTCGGTATTCGACCTGGCCGCGCATCAGCCGGAGCTGGTGTCGCAGTGGCGGCGCAAGTTGAGCGCGTCGTTGTACTGATCGTTTGTCGTGATTCGCCGCGCGGCGGGTTGGGTGGTGTGCGGGTTGAAGAATCCGGCCGCCTAAACCGCCGCCTTCTTCCCCAACTCCCGCAATACGTACGCCGCAGCCGCAAAACCAAAGCTCGCGGTCACGCACACGCTCGACCCAAACCCCGCGCAATTCAACCCGACCGGCCCCGTATGTCCGGGCGACGTGCTCACGTGCTCGGCTTGCTCGTCGATATCGCATACCGCCGCTTCCGGATAGATCAACGGCTCGTCCGAATACACGGCGCTCACCTTGAACTTCGCCTTCGGCCCGCGCGGAAAGCCATGCTGTTTGCGCAACTGGCCGCGCACCTTCGAGAGCAGCGGATCCTGGATCGTCAGCGCGAGATCGTCGATGCGGATGCGCGTCGGGTCGAGCTGACCGCCCGCGCCGCCGATCGTGATCAGCGGCTGCTTGCGCTCGACGCACCACGCGATCAGCGCGGTCTTCGTGCGCACGCTGTCGATCGCGTCGATCACGTAATCGAAGCCGCCGCCGAGCGTCGCCGCGAAATTGTCCGGCTCGACGAAGTCCTCGATCAGCCGCACGTCGCAATACGGATTGATCGCCGCGATGCGTTCGGCCATCGCTTCAACCTTCGGCTTTCCGTAGTTACCGTCGAGCGCGTGAATCTGGCGGTTCGTGTTGCTTTCCGCGACGTTGTCGAGATCGATCAGCGTCAGCGTGCCGAGCGCGCTGCGCGCAAGCGCCTCCGCGACCCACGACCCCACCCCGCCGATGCCGATCACGGCGACGTGCGCGCCCTCGAACGCGGCGAGCGCAGGCGCGCCGTACAGACGCGCAATGCCGCCGAAACGGCGTGCACGGTCGGCGGATTCATTCGCGTCGAGGCTGGTAGTAAGATCGGATTGCGCAGTGGTGCTGGACATGGTGGCAGGGCTCGAAAACACAGGCGGAACGGAGAAAGCGGCGGCGTACTGGCAGAGGCCAACGCGCGCAGCCCGTATTTTGCCTGAAGCCGTGAAAGCCGCCGCGCGGGGTCCCGTGCAGCAACGCAACGTTGCAGGCTTGCGCTGGCTCAACATGCGCCGCGCGATACGTTGATCCGCTCGCGCGCAAAAACCTGGCTCCTTAGTTATACTTGGCTTACTGTAGCGTTCGCATAAGAACATGATCTCACTCGCCGAGCTTCGCAAAAATTATTCGCTGGGGTCACTGGACGTTGCCGACGTCAACCACGATCCGTTCCGTCAATTCGACACGTGGTTCCAGCAGGCAATCGACGCCAGGCTGCCCGAGCCGAATGCAATGACCCTGGCCACGGTCGACGCGCGCGGCCGGCCATCGGCACGCATCGTGCTGATCAAGGGTGTCGACGAGCACGGTTTCGTGTTCTTCACCAATTACGAGAGCCGCAAGGGCCGCGAGCTAAGCGCGAACCCCTACGCGAGCCTGCTGTTTCACTGGATCGAACTCGAGCGCCAGGTGCGCATCGAGGGCCGCGTCGTCAAAACGAGCGAAGCAGACAGCGATGCGTATTTCGCGTCTCGTCCGCTCGGCTCGCGCATCGGCGCATGGGCTTCGAATCAGAGTCAGGTGATTGAAAGCCGTTCGCAGCTCGAAGTGCGCGAACGCGAAATCAGCCTGCAATACGGCGACAATCCTCCGCGTCCGCCGCACTGGGGTGGCTACCGTCTGGTGCCCGACGCGATCGAATTCTGGCAGGGGCGGCCATCGCGGCTGCACGACCGTCTGCTCTTTACGCGCGCGCAGGAAGGCGGCACCTGGCAAATCGCGCGCCTGTCGCCCTGACCCGACGAATGAAGCCGGCCATGCCGCGAACGTAGCGGCGCGCCGGCTGGATTGCGTTGCGCGGCCCGCGGAATGCGCCGCGCCCTGTCGCGATCCACACAGCTTTGCTTTAAATCAACGAACACGGAGAGATCACATGTTCTGGGAGAAAAAGCTGGCGCAGTGGGTTGAAGACGTCAAAATCAAAGCTAACGTTCCCGCACGCCTCGTGCTGTGGGACGGTCAGCAACACGACTTCGGGCAGTTCGCCGCGCCCCGGGTCACGCTACACGTGAAGAGCGCAACCGCGCTGCCCTATCTGCTCGAACCGAGCCTCGACAATCTCGGCGAAGCCTATGTGAAAGGCAAGATCGACATCGAGGGCAAGCTCTCGGACATCATCAATATCAGCTACCAGCTTGCTCGCAGCACCGTGACGAGCGCCGGCAAGCTCGCGCGGGTGCGGCGCTACTTCAATCATTCGAAGAACTCGGACAAGAAAGCAATCCAGTATCACTACGATGTCTCGAACGAGTTCTACAAGCTGTGGCTCGACGAGAACATGGTCTACTCATGCGCGTACTTCGAGACCGGTACCGAAGACCTCGCGACTGCGCAGCTGAAGAAAATCGATCACATTCTGACCAAAATCCAGCTGCAGCCCGGGCAGCGTCTGCTCGACATCGGCTGCGGCTGGGGCGCGCTCGTGCTGCGCGCCGCCCGGAAGTTCGGCGCGCAGTGCGTAGGCGTCACGCTGTCGCAGAACCAGTTCGATCTCGCCACCGCGCGCGTGAAGGCGGCGGGTCTCGAAAACCAGATCGAAATCCGCCTGCAGGATTATCGCGACGTGCAGGGACAATTCGATCGCATCACGAGCGTCGGCATGTTCGAGCACGTCGGCCGCAAGAATCTGCCCGGCTATTTCCAGAAGATCCACGATCTGCTCGCCGACGACGGCGTCGCCATGAACCACGGCATCACATCGAGCGACGCCGATAGCGGCGAAACCGCGCTCGGCGGCGGCGAGTTCATCGACCGCTTCGTGTTTCCGGACGGCGAGCTGCCGCATATCAGCCTCGCGCTCGAAGCGATGCAGCGCGGCGGCCTCGAACCGGTTGACGTCGAAAGCCTGCGCCGCCACTATGCGCACACGCTCGACATCTGGGCGGAGAATTTCGAAGCCCATGCGGACGAAGCCCGCAAGCTCGTCGACGACGAAAAATTCCGCATCTGGCGCGTGTATCTGGCCGGCTGCGCGTATGCGTTCGAAAACGACGACGTGTCGATCTTCCAGGTGGTGTGCCGCAAAGCCGGCCGTAGCGCGAAAACCCTGCCGTGGTCGCGCCGCTACATGTACGAAAAACCGCTGTGACCCGACCCGGCTGTGACCGGTTGCGCCGCGACGGCGTGCATGAGCGCGCGCCGCGGCGCAATTCTGATCAACAGCAGGCCGGACATTGATGGACCATAGCAGGACGAGTGACGTTGAAAAGCCGTCGAACGGCAAAGACGGTAACGGCGGCAGCCCGGACGGCGCGGCGTACGAGGCCACGCAGCAGTTCGATCTGTTCGGGATGCCGGTGAAGACTCTGGTAGAGACGCCGGCTGTGTCGCCGGGCGAAGCCGATTCGGCCGCCCCCGGGTCCACCGGCAGCGCGGCAGCGCAAGAGCGCAAGCGCGCGCCAAAGACCGCCAAAGCCAACGCCGCTGCGTCGCTGTTCGAAGACGACGCCACGCCCGACGGGCCCGCCCCTGAAACAGAGTCCCCGCCGTCCCCGCCCGCCTCGACCGACGCTCCGAAAAGACGCCGCACCCGCGACGTGCTCGCCGCGCCGCCCTCGCCCGAACTGCTCGCGCTCGCGGCGCAATTGCCGCCGCAGATCCACCTCGGCACCTCGACGTGGTCGTTTCCGGGCTGGAGCGGCATCGTCTACGGCGACGACTACAGCAACAGCAAACTGTCGCGCGAGGGCTTGAGTGCGTACGGCGCGCATCCGCTGCTGAAGACGGTCAGCATCGACCGGTCGTTCTACCAGGCGCTGACGGTCACCGAATACCTGCGCTACGCGCAGCAGGTGCCCGAGCATTTCCGCTTCATCGTCAAGGCGCCGATGACGATCACCGACGCCACTGTGCGCGCCGAGCGCGGCGAGCCGGTGTCGCTGAACCCGTGCTTCCTGAACGCGCAGATGGCGATCGACGATTTCGTCACGCCCTGTCTCGAAGGCCTCGGCGCAAAAGCCGGCGCGCTCGCGTTCCAGTTTTCGCCGCTGCCGGATCAGATGCTCGCGCAGCCGGCGATGTTCATCGAGCGTCTCGGCGAGTTTTTCAACGCACTGCCCAGGCTGCCCGAGGGCAGTTGCTACGCGGTCGAGATTCGCGACGCGAGTCTGCTCACGCCGCGCTTCATCCGCATGCTGAAGACGGCAGGCGTGCGCTACTGCGTCGGCATTCATGCGCGGATGCCCGATCCGCTGCGCCAGGCCGCGGCGCTCGCGCTGCTCGACGGCGAACCGGCCGGCCCGCTGATCGTGCGCTGGAGTTTGCACGGCGGCTTCAAATACGAGCAGGCGAAAGCGAAGTACGAGCCGTTCAATCGGCTCGTCGACGAAGATCCGGCGACGCGCGCCTCGCTCGCCGAGCTGGCCGCGCGCTACGCGCTCGCCGGCCAGCCGGTCGTGATCGCGGTCAACAACAAGGCGGAAGGATCGGCGCCGCTCAGCTGCGTGAAACTGGCCGAAGCGATTGTCGAAGCCCTCCAGTCGCGCCGCCCCGCCGTCAACCTGCCTTGATCCGGTGCGCGAACTTCTGGCGGAATTTCGCGACCTTCGGTGCAACCACGAACGAGCAGTAGCCCTGATTCGGGTGCTGCGCGAAGTAGTTCTGGTGATACGTCTCGGCGGGCCAGTAGTTCTCGCCGAGCGGCAGCACCTCGGTCACGATCTTGCCGTCGTAGATGCGTTCTTCGCCGATCTCGCGAATCGCCTGCAGCGCGGTTTCGCGCTGCACGTCGGAATGCGTGAAGATCGCCGAGCGGTATTGCGTGCCGACGTCGTTGCCCTGCCGATTCAGCTGGGTTGGATCGTGGATTGCGAAGAAGATGTCGAGAATCTCGCGATAGCTGATCTTCGCCGGATCGAAGTCGACCTTGACCACTTCCGCGTGACCGGTGTCGCCATCGCAGACCTGCTCGTAACTCGGATGGCGCGTGTGGCCGCCCGCATAACCCGACTCCACCGCATTGACCCCCTCGACGCCCAGATACACCGCTTCGAGGCACCAGAAACATCCACCGCCGAGCGTTGCCGTCTCGTTCATAAGCTTCACCCCAGAATCAGAAACACAAAATGGTCGGCAACCGGCCTGCCTGGCGCCGCCGGTTCTGCCGCCGCATTCGAATATATGGTCGAAAACGCGTCCTGAAAGGCACACGCCAGACACCTGTCGCGCGACGCGCTGCGCCATTCCCGCAAATCTGGCCATACCGATATCGAGTATAGAAACGCCGGCGTACGATGGGCGAATATCTCCGCCACGACAGGTCCCCGGTGGCCGACGCGAGCGAATTCGACGCAGCCGGTTCATGCTCGACCTGTGAGGGCGATGACGCCCGACCACGCATCGCACACAACGCTGTGCGGCTCGCGCGTCGATTGCAGTTAAAATTGGTGGAAATCGACGATTTTCACCATGACTTTCGAAACTTCCGCTGCCAGCCTCACATGTCTGCGCTCTTATTCGCGCTTTAGCCCGTCTTTCTCACGGCGCGCGCCGGGGATCTTGCCCCGATGAAGCGCGCGAGCCCCCCCAACTTCGATCAGAACGCCTTCAAACAGGCGCTCAGCCAGTTCGCGACCGGCGTCACCGTGATCACGACGCGCGCCGCGTCCGGCCAGCTGATCGGCATCACGGCCAGTTCCTTCAACTCGGTGTCGCTCGATCCGCCGCTCGTGCTGTGGAGTCTCGCGACGCGCTCGGCGTCCATGCCGGTGTTCCGCTCCAATAGTCACTATGTGGTCAACGTGCTGGCCGCGTCGCAGCTCGATCTGTGCAAGCGCTTCGCAACCGTGAAGGGCGACCGCTTCGAGGGCGTGTCGCACGCGGCGGGCGACACCGGCATGCCGGTGCTCGACGGCGCGCTCGCGTGGTTCGAATGCCATAACCGCAGCCGCTACGACGAAGGCGACCACGTGATTTTCGTCGGTGAAGTGGAACGCTGTGGCGTGCATGAAAATGCCGCGGAGATTCTGCCGCTGGTGTTTCAGAGCGGCCAGTTCCACGGCCTGAAGCCTCTTTGAGCGGCTAGGGTCTGTCAATCAGGCGGGGCAAAAGCTGCGCGCCCCCGCCCTCACTACCCTCAGCGCTCGCTATGCGTGGCCCCGTGCCCGCTGCTCTTCTTCACGAGCGACACCGGCACGCCCGAATCTTCCTTCAGCGTTTCGAGCACGATGTTCGAGCGGATGTCCAGCACGCCCGGCGCCTTGTACAGGCGATGGAGCACGAAATCGGAATAGTGTTTGAGGTTGTGCGCGAGCACCCGCAGCAGGTAGTGGGTTTCGCCGGTCACGACGAACGCGCCGACCACTTCGGGCCAGTCACGCAGCGCTTCGGCAAAGCGCTCGTGCCAGTTCTGCTGGTCGTTGCGCATCGATACCTGCACGAACGCTTCCAGCTCGAATCCCAATACTTCCCGGTTCAGACACGCGCGGTAGTGTTCGATGACGCCCTGCTCCTCCAGCAGACGCAGGCGTCGCAGACACGCCGATGGCGAGAGCGAGATGCGCTCCGCGAGGTCCAGATTGCTGATCCGTCCTTCCTGCTGCAGCACCGTCAAGATACGGCAATCGGTGGCGTCGAGCGAGATCGCGTTCATATTCGGTCTCCCTTTCCCATTTGACTCAAATTATGTTCCAAGACACCGCGAAGAAGGAGATTTTTTCGCAATCACATTTCGCGGCTTGACCTCTATCATTCAGAGATAGTCACCTTGCGCCGGAACCGTCATGCAAGCACTTTGGGACCTCACCCCCGCCGTCGATACCGCCACGCCCGTCTGGCCCGGCGACACGCCGGTCGGCATCGAGCGCGTCTGGCGCATGGAGACTGGCTCGCCGGTCAATGTCGCGCGTCTGACGATCTCGCCGCACACCGGCGCGCATACCGACGCGCCGCTGCATTACGACGCCGACGGTGCCGCGATCGGCGACGTGCCCCTCGACGCATACCTCGGTTTATGCAGAGTGATTCACTGTATCGGCGCGTCGCCTGTTGTGACGCCACAACACCTGGCTGGCTCGCTCGACGATCTGCCGCCGCGAGTCTTACTGCGCACTTACAGAAATGCGCCGACGCGCGAGTGGGATAGCGCGTTCTGCGCAGTCGCGCCCGAGACCGTCGATCTGCTTGCGGCGCGCGGCGTGAAGCTGATCGGCATCGATACGCCGTCGCTCGATCCGCAGGAATCGAAGACGATGGACGCGCACCACCGGATTCGAGCGCACCGGATGGCGATTCTCGAAGGGATCGTGCTCGACGCGGTCGAGCCCGGCGACTACGAACTGATCGCGCTCCCGCTGAAACTGACCACGCTCGACGCGAGCCCGGTACGCGCGGTGCTGCGCGCGCTACCGGATGCACACTGAACAAGACCCGCAACATCAGGCAGACCTGCCCAACCGATCGAACCCACCATGAACCATCGTGACGAAGCCGTGGCGCTCGACAGCGCCGATCCGCTCGCAGCGCTGCGCGACCAGTTCGCGCTGTCGCCGACCACCATCTATCTCGACGGCAACTCGCTCGGCGTGCCGCCGGCCGCCGCCGCGCAGCGCGCGCAGACCGTGATCGCCGCCGAATGGGGCGAAGGGCTGATCCGCAGCTGGAATAACGCCGGCTGGTTCGCGCTGCCGCGCCGGCTCGGCAACAAGCTCGCGCCGCTGATCGGCGCGGCCGAAGATGAAGTCGTGATCACCGACACGATCTCGATCAACCTGTTCAAGCTGCTGTCGGCGGCGGTGCGGCTCGCGAATGCGCGCGATCCGAAGCGCCGCGTGATCGTGTCCGAGCGATCGAATTTTCCGAGCGATCTGTATATCGCGCAGGGCCTGATCGAGCAGCTCGATCGCGGCTACGCGCTGCGCCTCGTCGACGATCCGTCCGAGCTGCCCGACGCGATCGGTGAGGACACCGCGATCGCGATGATCACGCACGTGAACTACCGCACCGGCTACATGCACGACATGGCCGCGCTGACGAAGCTGATCCACGCCAGGGGCGCGCTCGCGCTGTGGGATCTCGCGCATTCGGCGGGCGCGGTGCCGGTCGATCTGAACGGCGTGAACGCCGACTATGCGGTCGGCTGCACGTACAAGTATCTGAACGGCGGCCCCGGTTCGCCCGCGTTCGTGTGGGTGCCGAGGCGCCACCAGAACGAGTTCGCGCAGCCGCTGTCGGGCTGGTGGGGGCATCGCGCACCGTTCGAGATGAACCCGACGTATCAGCCCGATAACGGCGTGGGCCGCTACCTGTGCGGCACGCAGCCGATGGTATCGATGGCGCTCGTCGAATGCGGGCTCGACGTGTTCCTGCAAACGACTATGCAGGCGGTCCGCGAGAAGTCGCTCGCGCTGACCGATCTGTTCCTCGAACTCGTCGAGACGCGTTGTGGCGAATTTCCGCTCAAGCTCGTGACGCCGCGTGAGCATGCGCAGCGTGGCTCGCATGCGAGCTTCGAGCATCCGCACGGCTATGAGGTGATGCAGGCGCTGATCGCGCGCGGCGTGATCGGCGACTATCGCGAGCCGCATGTGCTGCGCTTCGGCTTCACGCCGCTGTACACGCGCTTCGTCGACGTCTGGGACGCCGTCGAAACGTTGCGCGACGTGCTCACCCGCGAAGCCTGGCGGGCGCCTGAATTTGCCGCGCGCGGCGCCGTTACCTGAGGATTGCAGAAATGACCGATCACATGCACACGCCGGGCTTGCCAGAAGAACTGGCGGTACGAGGCTGCCCGTTCGGGCATGGACAGACCGCTTCGGCGCCGCCCGCCAGCGCGGCCGACAGCGGCTGGCACGAAGCGCAGCTCGACTTCTCGGAGTCGATGAGCTACGGCGATTATCTGTCGCTCGGCACGCTGCTCGACGCGCAGCATCCGTTGTCGCCGGATCACAACGAGATGCTGTTCATCATCCAGCATCAGACGAGCGAGCTATGGATGAAGCTCGCGCTGTACGAGCTGCGCGAGGCGCTCGCGGCCGTGCATCGCGACGAGCTGCCGCCCGCGTTCAAGATGCTCGCGCGCGTCTCGCGGATCATGGAGCAACTGGTGCAGGCGTGGAGCGTGCTCGCGACGATGACGCCGTCCGAATACACGGCGATGCGGCCGTACCTCGGCAGCTCGTCGGGCTTCCAGTCGTACCAGTACCGGCAGATCGAATTCCTGCTCGGCAACAAGAACGACCAGATGCTGAAGCCGCATGCGCATCGTGCCGACGTGTACGCGCAAGTGAAGGCATCGCTCGAAGCGCCGTCGTTCTATGACGAAGTGGTGCGCCTCCTCGCGCGCCGCGGTTTCGCGATTGCGCCCGCACGGCTCGAGCGCGACTGGACGAAGCCGACCGAACATGATGCATCGGTCGAAGCGGCGTGGCTCGAGGTGTATCGCAATCCATCCGAGCATTGGGAGCTGTACGAGATGGCCGAGGAACTCGTCGATCTCGAAGACGCATTCCGCCAATGGCGCTTCCGTCACGTCACGACGGTGGAGCGAATCATCGGCTTCAAGCAGGGCACCGGCGGCACGAGCGGCGCGCCGTATCTGCGCAAGATGCTCGACGTCGTGCTGTTTCCCGAGTTGTGGCATGTGCGGACGGTGCTGTAACGGTTAGCGCGTGTAAGGCACTTTCCCGGCAACCGGAGAATCACAGCGAGCGTAATACTCGTGGCTATTCCCGCTCGATGCAGAACAGGTCCCGTGCATCGGGCTACGGAAAATTCGGAGTTATCCGAATCTTGAGAGATGGTCAGCAAGGCAGCATCGGAGCCCCATAAAAACATTAGAGGGTTTCGATATGCCCGGTGCCGATAACATCGAAGGAGTGAAGGTTGTACTGAGTGCTCCGCAACTCGCGGCCGTGCTATCCCGCCAGTCGATCAGCCAGTCGGAGATGCTTTCCAACCGCCTTTGGGGCGGGTTACAGATCGTCGGCGGCGTGCTGGAAATGGTCGGTGCGGGTGCGCTATGCGTTTTGCCGGAGCCGACCATGGCGAGCAAAGCCGCGTGTGTCGTGTTCGGGGTACATGGCTCGGACTCGGCGGCGGCAGGCCTGCGGCAGGTCTGGACGGGTCAGGACACAGCCACGTTGACCCAGCAGGGCACGACGAAACTCGCTAAAGCGATGAAGGCGAGCCCCGACATGGCGAACAATATCGGCCTGTCGCTCGACATCGCCGTGCCATTCGGCTTTGCTGTCTCGATCAGGGCGGCCCGCGCCGCGCGCATCACGATCGGCCGGATCAACCTGCACATGCATGAGGCGAAGGCGGGCAGCCGGATTGGTGGACATACGATTTTGAAACACGTCGGACGGACTGAAGCGCAGTTGCGGGAGAGGCTAAGGCTGGAGCCGGAAAGGACCGTAGTATCGTCTTTCGTAAATCTTGAGGCAGCGGAATGGGCTATATCGGAAACGATGCTTGCAAATACCTTAAAAATTCGGGCATGGACAAAATCACCAAAGCGAACTCTGACGCTGGAAAAGAACGTTGGAAGAAATGTAGGTTATGCATTGGTCAGGAAGACCGACACGTTGGTGGATAGCAGCAACGTGAAGATCATCTTGAAGTACGGGCCGTATAACGGGATGCCGTACTACATTATTACGGCTATGGTCGAACGCTGATTTCGAATGGATATTGATATATGAGATACGAAAATTTGTATCAATTGATCTGTGGCCGCTTCCATGAAGATTTCGACTTGTTTGGAAACACAATTGAAGAATTGGTTTTGTCCTTTACATGCGAATGCACACCGGAAGAGATTCGCGCAACGGTGGCCGAGATAGACCTATTCAAGAGCGATCATGCTGGAAATCTTGACGCGGCCTTCGAGGAGGAATTTGGCTACCAGTGCGATCCAACGGCGTGGGAGCAGACCACTGAGGCTTTTCTCGACAAGCTTAGGCGTCTGCTTCTGAGTCAGTAGCCTGACTTTCCTCGCACCGGACGGCCACCCGGTCGGTTGGTAGGGCTTCCGTGTACTGATTTCGAGTGAATATCGATACATGAGATACGACGGTCTGGATCAATTGATCGGTGTCTACTTCAATGAAGATTCCGACTACTGGGGAGACACGATTAAAGAGTTGGTCCAGGCTTGTGCAAGCGAATGCACCCCAGAAATGATCAACGCGAAGGTGGCCGACATAGACCGGTTCAAGAGAGATCACGCCGGAAATCTTGACACAGCCTTTGAGGAAAATTTTGGCAGGCAGTTCGATCCGACGCTGTGGGGTCACACGACCGAATCTTTTCTTGACGAGATTAAGCGTCTTCTTCTGAGTTGAGTAGCCTTCGATTCCTCCCACCGGACGGCCCCACACCGACAGCGCCGGACACCCTCTACCGCGCGGTGTAACCCCCATCGATCGGCAGACACACCCCGCTGATCATCGACGCCGCGTCGCTCAACAGAAACAGAATCGGCGCGGCGACCTCGTCTGATTCGGCGAAGCGCCTGAGCGGAATCGCCTGTAAAGCGGGATCGCGTTTGACGGGATCGCTCCAGGCCTGCACCGCCATCGGCGTCAGCGTGACCGTCGGGTTCACGCTGTTCACGCGAATCCCGTGCGGCCCCAGCTCGATGCACAGCGCGCGTGTGACCGCATCGAGCGCGGCCTTCGAGGCCGAATAGCTCAGATGATCGTCGAGCGCGACGAGCGCGGCCTGGCTCGACACGTTGACGATGCTGCCCGCGCGCCCCGCGTCGAGCATGCCGCGCGCGACGTGCTTCGCGACCAGCACCGCGCCGCGCGTATTCACCGCCATCACGCGATCGAAGCTCGCGGCCGTCGTATCCACCGCGCGTTCGAGCAACGCGATGCCCGCGCAATTCACGAGACCATCGAACGGTGCGAGCGAGGCGAATGCTTCGTCGATCGCCGCTTCGTCGCTGATGTCGAGCATCAACGGCTCGCAGCCGGTTTCCTCGGCGAGCCGCGCAAGCTCGTTCACGTTGCGCGCGGCCGCGACGACCGACGCGCCGCTCGCGCACAGCGCCTCGACCGTCGCGCGGCCGATGCCGCTGGAGGCGCCCGTCACCAGAATCGAGCGGCCGGAAAAATCGAAAGTGGCGTTCATGATGATTGCAAGCGATGCATGACCGGCTTCAACGCCGGATAGAGATCCGTATATACGCCAAAACGCTGTTCGTATAACGCCATGCGCTGTGCGTCAGGCTGTGCGCGCTCGACGAGTGTGACCCAGCCGCCTTGCGCCGCTTCGCGCGACACGAGTCCGACCCCGAGCGCGGCGAGCAGCGCGGCCCCCATCGCGGCCTCGACGTCCTGCTCGATCGTGTAGACCGGATAACCGGTGACGTCGGCGATGATCTGCATCCACAAGTCTGAATGCGCGGCGCCGCCCACCACGATCAGCCTCTCATCGAGCGATTGGGCTCCTTTGCGCCCCGCCTCGATGTTGTGCTTGAGCGCAAACGACACGCCTTCGAGCACCGCTCGATATAGATGCGCTCGCGTATGAAACAGCGACAATCCGACGAACGCGCCGCTCGCTTTCGCATCCCATACCGGACTGCGCTCGCCCATCAAATACGGCAGGAACAGCACGCCATCGGCACCGGCCGGCACTTGCGCGGCCGCTTCTTCGAGCAACCGATGCGGATCGCCATGCGGCATCACTCGCGCCGCCTCGATCTCCGCATGACAGAACTGCTCGCGATACCACGTGACGGACG
This sequence comes from Paraburkholderia sp. HP33-1, assembly GCF_021390595.1. Classification (NCBI taxonomy): domain Bacteria; kingdom Pseudomonadati; phylum Pseudomonadota; class Betaproteobacteria; order Burkholderiales; family Burkholderiaceae; genus Paraburkholderia; species Paraburkholderia sp. HP33-1. Next base: position 2,765,939 of record NZ_JAJEJR010000001.1, read on the forward strand.
CACCCGCAGTGATCGCGCCGCCGAACACGTAGATATCGTGTTGCCCGTTGAAAACGTGCGGCATGCTGATCAAGCCGTGCCGCGCGTCGACTCGCTGATTGATGTAGCCCCAGCACATGCTCGTGCCGATCATCGCGACGTGCTGCCCCGCACGCGTGACGCCGGCCGCGAACGTCGCCATCGCGGCATCGACGCCGCCCGCCACGATCGCCGTGCCCGCTTCCAGCCCGAGCTGCCCGGTCCATTGCGACAGCAGCCCGCCCACCACCTCCGACGATTCGACGAGCCGCTCCGGCATCATCGTCGCGGGAATGCCGAGCATGTCGAGCGCTTCGTCGGACCAGTCGCGCCGCGCGATATCGTAGACGCCGCCGATATTGCCGGCCGAACTGTGATCGACGGCGACCTCGCCGGTCAGCCTGTAGATCACGTACGCATTCGGCGGCAGGAAAAAGCGCGTATGCGCCCAGACGTCTGGCTCGTTCTCGCGCAGCCACAGCATCTTCGTGTAGCCGTAGTAGCTATCGACGCCGTTGCCAGTGATCGTATAGAGCCGTGCGAGATCGACGTTCTCACGCACCCAGTCGACCTGCACGGTCGCGCGCCGGTCCATCCAGATCAGGCACGGCGCGAGCGGCCGCATGTCGGAGTCGACCGGAATGCCCGAGCCGCCGTACAGGCTGCTCACGCACAGCGCCTTGATCGAGCCAGGCTCAATGCCGGCCTCCTTCGCGTCGCTGACGCACGCGGCGACGCACTCGACGACCGCCTTCAGCCACACCGCGGGCCACTGCTCGGCCCACAACGGCTTCGGCGTATCGGGCTTATAAGCCGAGGCATGCTGCGCGACGATCGCGCCGTGCGCGTCGACCAGCAACGCCTTCGTGCTCTGAGTGCCGATATCGACGCCGATCACGTAGTTCATAGAGTCTCCGTTGAAAAGCCACGTACGTGATTCACGCGCGCGGCTTCATCAGCACCTTGATCGAGTCGAGCGAGTTCGCGATCCTGATCGCTTCGTCCCATTCTTCCAACGAAAAGCCGTGCGTGACGATGCCCTTCGACGTAACGAGCCCGCGCGCGAGCAGATCGATCGCGATCGGATAGCAATAGGGTCCAAGATGCGCACCACGCACGTCGAGCTCCTTGCGATCGCCGATCACCGACCAGTCGAGCGTCGTATCCGCGCCGAACACAGAGAATTCGACGAAGCGCCCGAGCTTGCGGATCAGGTCCATGCCCTGGTTCACGCCGATCGGCGCGCCGGTCGTTTCAATATAGACGTCGCAGCCGTATCCGTCTGTCAGTGAATGGATGATCGCGAGCGCGTCCTGCTGCTTCGGATTGATCGCCACGTCCGCGCCATATTCGCGCGCAAGGTCGAGCCGTTCTTCGACGAGATCGATCACGACGAGCTTCTTCGGTGTCTTCAGATGCGCGACCTGCGTCATCATCAAACCGAGCGGCCCCGCCCCCGCGATCACGACGACGTCGTCCAGTTGCAGATCGCCGCGATTGACCGTATGAATCGCGCAGGCGAGCGGCTCGATGATCGCGGCGTCTTCGAGCGAGATGCCGTCGGGAATCGTGTGGACGATCGCAGTCGGCGGAATGCGCATGTACTCGGCCATGCCGCCGTCTGCGACTTCGCGCTGAAAGCCGAAGATGTTGTGCACTTCGCACATCCAGTACTGACCGGATTTGCAATAACGGCACTTGCCGCACGGCACGATCTGCTCGGCGATCACGCGCTCGCCCTTCTTCACGCCGAAATGCTCGGCCGCGCCCTCGCCGAGTTCCTCGACATAGCCGAAGAACTCGTGGCCCGGAATCACCGGTGCCTTGACCCACGGGCTCGGGCCGCCCCAGAACATCTTCGCGCCCGAATGGCATTTGCAGTCGCTCGCGCAAATGCCGCATGCGGCAATGCGGATCACGAGTTCATGCGCGCGGGCGCGCGGCTTCTTTACCTGTTCGACGCGATAGTCTCTTGGTGCATGACAGACGATCGCCGTCATGTTCTGCTTATCGGATTGAGTCGTCATTGCAGGGTCCTGCGAAAAGAGGGTTGTGAGGAAGAGAGCACTACTTTCTACGGTCGCGGCTGATATAGATCGCGAGCAGAATGATTCCGCCCTTGATCACGTTCTGCACGTAAGGATTCACGCCAACCATGTTCAGGCCGTTGTTCAGCACGCCGAGTAATAACGCACCGATCAGCGTGCCGATGATCGAACCGCGTCCACCGGAAATCGATGTGCCGCCCATCACGACGGCGGCGATCGCGTCGAGTTCGAAGCCGACGCCCGCGTTCGGCTGACCGCTCATCAGACGCGCGGTCAGCACGATCGCGGCGAACGCGGACGTCAACCCGGCGATCGTGTAGACGATCAGCTTCACGCGTGCGACGCGCACACCTGACAATCGCGTCGCCTGCTCGTTGCCGCCGATCGCATACACGTAGCGGCCAAACGGCATGCGTTCGAGCAGCACCCACGCGATCAGATAGATCACCGCCATGATCACGACCGGCGCCTGGATGCCGAGAATCTTGCCGCTGCCGAAGAAGCTGACCCACTCGGGCAGGCCATCGATCGGATAGCCGCCCGTGTAGATCAGCGCGAGACCGCGCGCAATCCCCATCGTCGCGAGCGTGACGATGATCGGCGGCATGCCGGCGAACGCGACGAAGAAACCGTTGGCCGCGCCGAAGCCGAGGCCGACCGCGATGCCGACCGCCAGCGCGGCCACCGCATTCAGGCCGGCGACCATCAGCCCGGCCGACAGCGTGCCCGCGAGCGCCATCACCGAGCCGACCGACAGATCGATACCGCCCGTCAGGATCACGCAGGTCATGCCGACCGCGATGATCGCGTTGATCGACACCTGGCGCAGCACGTTCTCGATGTTCGCGGCGGACAGGAAGCTATCGCTCGCGAACACCATCACGACGCAGACGACCAGCAGGCCGATGAACGGATAGAACAGCGTCGAGCGTTTCAGCGCAGCCCAGGTGAAACTCACCGGCGCACCTGGCGTGTCACCGCCGACGCTCGAAGTTTTCGGCGAGGAAGACGGATTAGGCATGTTCATGAGCAGCTCCAGACGACCCGGCGGTCGCATACGTCATCACGGCGTTCGATTCGATCGCGTCGCCTTCGAGCAATACTTCGATGCGGCCCTGGCGGAACACGGCGACGCGATCGCACATGCCGACGATCTCCGGCAATTCGGATGAAATCATGATGATCGAGTAGCCGCGCGCGGTCAGTTCGCGCATCAGCAGATAGATTTCGGCCTTCGCGCCGACGTCGATGCCCCGCGTCGGCTCGTCGAAGATCAAGATGTTGGTGTGGTGATTGAGCCAACGCGCAATCACGACCTTCTGCTGATTGCCGCCCGAGAGCGTCGCGACTTCGGTGTGCATCGTCGGCGCCTTCACGCCGACGCGCTTCATGATGTCGGCGGTCGCGCGCGCCTCGCTGCGCTGGTCGATAAAAAAGCGCAGCGAGCGATACTTGCCGAGGTTGTTGATCGAGATGTTCTGCTTGATCGAGAAGTCGGTAATCAGCCCTTCGGTCTTGCGGCTCTCGGGCAGAATGCCGACGCCCGCGCGCAACGCATCGGCCGGATCGGCAAGCTTCGCGGCCGCGCCGTTCACGCGAATCTCCTTCACGTACGCGGGGTCCGCGCCGATCACCGCGAGCGCGGTCTCGGTGCGCCCCGAACCGACGAGTCCCGCGAAGCCGAGAATCTCGCCTTCGCGCAGCGTGAAGCTCAGCTCAGGGCTGTCCTTGAACCGCTGCAGGCGCACGACGTCGAGCACGATCTTCGCGTCCGCGCGCGGCGCCGGCTTCGGCGGAAAGCTGCTTTCGATGCGGCGGCCCACCATCATCTGCACGAGCCGGCTCACGTCGGATTGCGCGACCTCGGTCATGCCGACGTACTGGCCGTCGCGCAGCACCGTGATGCGGTCGCACACTTCGAAAATCTCTTCGAGGTGGTGCGAGATAAAGATCATCGCGACGCCCTGCTGCTTGAGCTCGCGCATGATCGCAAACAGATGCGCGGCCTCGGCGGGCGTCAGTGTCGCGGTCGGTTCGTCGAGGATCAGCACGCGCGCATCGAGCGACAACGCCTTGCCGATTTCGACGAACTGCTGCTGCGCGACCGACAGTTCCCTGATCGGCACCGACAGATCGATCGTTACACCGAGCCGCGCGAAAATCTCCGCAGCCGCGTGCCGCATCCTGCCGCGTTCGAGCAGGCCGATGCGGTTGCGCAATTCGCGGCCGAGAAACATGTTCTCCACCGCGTTCAGATACGGAATCAGGCTGAACTCCTGAAACACAATGCCGACGCCCGCAGCCACCGCGTCGTGATAGTTCGCGAAGTGGCGTGGCTCGCCGTCGAGTGTGATCGTGCCTTCGTCAGGCTGATAGATGCCGCACAGAATCTTCATCAGCGTCGACTTGCCCGCGCCGTTCTCGCCGAGCAGCGCATGAATCTCGCCGCGCGCGATCTCGAGGTGAATGCCTTGCAACGCCTTCACACCGGGAAAGCTCTTGCTGATGTTGTCGAGCTTCAGAATCGTGTCCATCGCGTGTTCCTCTGCCGCGCGCCGCCGCGCATGATCCCCGCCCGCGGCGGCCTGCTCTCGCGTTACCAGCTGAAGCCCTTCGCGTTGCTCCTGTCGATCATCTTCACGTCGACCGGAATCGCTTTCGGCACATTGGCGCCCCACTTCTTCGCGAGCGCGATGCCCAGCGCGATCCGCACCTGATCGGCCGGAAATTGCGCTGACGTCTCGACGAATTTCGAATTCGGCTTCTGGATCGCGGCGATCGCTTCGGGCGCACCGTCCACGCTCGTGAGCTTGATGTCCTTACCCGACGATTCGATCGCCGAGAGCGCGCCCATCGCGCCGCCGTCGTTCACGCTGAACACGCCCTTCAGGTTCGGATGGGCCTGAATCATGTTCTCGGTGACGGACAACGCGGTCGCGCGTTCCTGCTTGCCGTTCTGCGTATCGACGAGCTTCACGCCCGGCGATTTCGCGAGCGCCGCCTTGCAGCCGCGCACGCGTTCGAGAATCGGCACGACCGGAATGCCGTCGAGAATCGCCACCTCGCCGCTGCCGCCGATCGACTTCGCGAGGTAGTCGCAGGCCATCACGCCCGCATCGTAGTTCTTCGAGCCGACGAACGAATCGACCGGACCGTTCGCGTTCGCGTCGACCGCGACGACCACCACACCCGCTTTCTTCGCCGACGTGACCGCCGACTGGATGCCGGTCGAGTCGGTCGGATTGACCAGCAGGATGTCGATCTTCTTTTGCAGCATGTCTTCGACGTCGCTGACCTGCTTGCTGACATCGTGATGCGCGTCGGTGACGACGACCGTCGCGCCGGTCGACGCGGCTGCGTCGTTCAGCGCTTTTTGCATCGTCACGAAGTACGGGTTGTTCAGTTCCTGGAACGTCATGCCGATTTTCAGCGGCGCGGCCTGCGCAGTCTGCGCGGCCTGGATAGCGACGAGCGACAAGCCGAACCCGAGCGCAGCGACGCGGCGCGCGAACGTCATTGAAGCGGGCATCGGGTTAAGCGAAAAAGCAGATGACTTCATGGTTGTCTCCATTCTTTGAAGTGAGCACGCCCCTCGCGCTGTGAGCGCACAGCGCGATCGATGCGTGGTGAAACGCGAGTGGACTACTGAGCGGGCACTATGTGACCGGATACGCGACGCCGCTACGAGGCAAACCCGGCGCGAGCACGATCGCCGGCGCGTTGTCGATGCCCCTGCCGTGCGCGGCCGCTTGCTCCGAAGCATCGCGGCTCGCGTCGTTCAGTTGCTGATAACGGCGAAACGTCGACGGCGCCATGCCCTTCATCGCGAGAAACTGCCGGTTGAAATTCGACAGGTTGTTAAAGCCCGCCTTGAAGCAGATGTCGGTCACGCTCAGTTCGCCATCGGTCAACAACTGGCAAGCGAGATTGATGCGCATGCGGTTCACGTACTGCACGAACGGCAGCCCGGTATGGCGGCGGAAATAACGCGAAAACGCGCTGACGCTCTGACCGGCAAGTTGTGCGAGCTCCGACTCACGCAACTCGTTCGCGAAGTTCTTGCCGATATACGCGAGCACGTGATTGATGCGGGTTGCCGCGAAGCTGGTCGGATCAGCCTGATACGCGGGACTCGCGAGCGTGTCGCGATCCGGCGCGTTCATCAGGATCTCGAGCATCGACATGAACAGCACGAGCCGGCGCAGACCGCGCGCCGCGAGCAATTCGAGAAAGAGCGGCTTGATCTGCGCCGAAGTCTGCGTGCCGAACGACAGGCCGCGTCGCGCATCGGCGAGCATCGCCTCGACCTGACGCCACTCGGGAAAGCTCTCGAGACAGTTCGATACGAACTCCTGACCGAACTGCACGACCAGATTGCGCTGCGCGACGCTCTCGCCTTCAGGCACATCGCTGACCCAGTTGTGCGGCAGGTTCGGCCCCATCAGCACGAGATTGCCCGGCGCGAAACTGCCGATGTGATCGCCGACGAACATCTTGCCGGTGGTCGCGACGATCAGGTGGATCTCGTACTCCGGATGAAAGTGCCAGCGTACCGTGCGATACGGATAGCCATGCGACCACACTTTGAACGATTCGTCGTGGCGGACAGCCACGATTTCGAGATCAGGTTGCACTGTCTGCCTCCATGAAGCGGCACGCGAGAGGCGTCGCCGATCTTGATCTTGTATAAGCGAAAAATAACCGCCAAACGACTGGGCGGCCACTTAAAAAGCGACCGCGGACCGATACTTTTTTGCACTCGGGTTAGTCCCGACGCGCGATAGGTCAAATTTGATGCAATGCAATATGAATGGTGCGGCGGCTTTTCCGCCCTCCGGCACTTGTCATTGCACCCCTCGCATCCCGCATGCCGCGCTGCGCCACGAAAACCCCGTGCCCTTGCCTTGACTTTCACCTGTCCGGGTACGATCATTCGCTCACATACAGAGCAAATGCTCTGTACGCAGAAAAAGCGCGCCCCGAGCGCTGCGATCAGGTTTTTCGGAGACAAACATGGACAGCGGGCAAGGCAGCGGCGCGGCCGCACACGTGATCCTGCACATCGGCGCGGGATCGTTCCATCGCGCACATCAGGCGTGGTATCTGCATCGCCTCAACGCAGCGAGGGCGGCCAGCGAGCCGCACTGGTCTCTGACCGTCGGCAATATCCGCAGCGACATGAACCCGGTGCTCGAAGCGCTCGCCGCGCAGAACGGCGTCTACACGCTCGAAACCGTCACGCCGCACGGCGAGCGCGCGTACGAGACGATCCGCTCGATCGAGCGCGTGCTGCCGTGGAGCGAAAGCCTCGACGGACTGATCGAAGCGGGTGCCGATCCAGCCTGCAAGATCATCGCGTTCACCGTGACCGAAGGCGGCTATTACCTCGACGAGCACGACCGGCTCGACACCGCGAATCCCGACCTCGCCGCTGACCTCGCCGGCGCCCACACGACCATCTACGGCGCGCTCGCGGCGATTCTCGACGCGCGCGTGAAGCGCGGCGCGGGCCCCGTCACGCTGCAGAGCTGCGACAACCTGCGCAGCAACGGCGAGCGCTTTCATGCGGGCATGAGCGAGTTTCTCGAACGGCGCGGCGCGAACGAACTCGCGCAATGGTTCGACGACTACACGTCGTGCCCATGCTCGATGGTCGATCGCATCACGCCGCGTCCGACGCCCGACGTGCGCGAGCGCGTGAAGGCCGCGACCGGCGTCGACGACGCGTGTCCCGTGATGGGCGAGGCGTTCATCCAGTGGGTCATCGAGGACCGCTTCATCGCGGGGCGGCCGGCCTGGGAGAAGGTCGGCGCGGAACTCGTGGATTCCGTGCTGCCGTATGAGGAAGCGAAGATCCGCATCCTCAACGCGACGCATAGCTGCATCGCGTGGGCAGGCACGCTGGTCGGCCTGAACTACATCCACGAAGGCGCGCTCGACGCCGACATCCGCCAGTTCGCGTACGACTACGTGACCGACGACGTGATCCCGTGTCTGTTGCCAAGTCCGCTCGATCTCGAACGCTATCGCGATGTCGTGCTCGAGCGCTTCAGCAACCCGCATATCCTCGACACGAACCAGCGCGTCGCCGCCGATGGCTTCTCGAAGCTGCCCGGCTTCATCGCGCCGACCCTGGCCGAATGCTTCGAGCGCGGAGCGACGCCGGCAGCGACCGCGATTCTGCCCGCGCTGTTCTTCCGCTTTCTCGAACGCTGGCACAAGGGCAAGCTGCCGTACGCGTATCAGGATGGCGTAATGGACGAGCGCGTCGCACACGGTTTCTTCACAGCGCCCGATCCGCTGCGCGCGTTCGCGGCCGACCGGCTGCTGTGGGGCGGCATGGCGCAGACAGCCGAGCTCGAAGCGGCGCTTGCCGGCGCGCTCGCGCGTGTGGACGCATGGCTCGCAAAACGCGGTGCAACGAGCCAGGCTTAATGCGCATGACAGCGCGCGCGATGTCCGGCTAAAGTAGCGCATCCCCAACGACGAAGGTTTCGCTCCCATGTACCTAGGCATCGACCTCGGCACGTCCGAAGTGAAAGTTCTGCTGCTCGCCTCCGACGGCCGCGTGATCGGCACGGCCGGCTCACCGTTCACGGTTTCGCGTCCGCATCAGCGCTGGTCCGAGCAGAATCCCGAAGACTGGTGGGCAGGCACGCGCGCGGCGCTCGCCGCCTTGCGCGCGCGCCATCCCGACGAGTTCGCGCAGATTCGCGGCATCGGCCTGTCTGGGCAGATGCACGGCGCGGTGCTGCTCGACGCGGATAACCGCGTGCTGCGGCCCGCGATCCTGTGGAACGACATGCGCAGCGACAAGGAATGCGCGGAGCTCACCGAGCGCGCGCCGGAGCTGCACCGCGTGGCCGGCAATCTGGCGATGCCCGGTTTCACCGCGCCGAAGCTGCTGTGGGTCGCGCATCACGAGCCGGACATTTTCGCGAGAACGGCCTGCGTGCTGCTGCCGAAAGACTATCTGCGTCTGCAACTGACGGGCGGCAAGGTGTCTGATCCCTCGGATGCGGCCGGCACGCTGTGGCTCGACGTCGCAAAACGCGACTGGTCGGATTCGTTGCTTGCTGCCTGCAACATGACGCGCGCGCAAATGCCGGCGCTGCGCGAAGGCAGCGCGCCGGCCGGCACGCTGCTGCCGGAAGTCGCGCGTGAATTCGGCCTCAGCGAGAACGTGATCGTCGCGGCCGGCGGCGGCGACAACGCGACCAGCGCAATCGGCATCGGCGCGACGCAGCCGGGCGACGGCTTCGTATCATTGGGCACGTCGGGCGTGCTGTGCGTGGTCGGCGACAGCTTCCGGCCGAACCCGGCCTCCGCCGTGCACGCTTTCTGTCATGCGATCCCGGACCGCTGGCATCAGATGAGCGTGGTGCTGTCGGCGGCGAGCTGTCTGCGCTGGGTCTGCAAGCTCACCTCGACCGACGAGCCGACGCTGCTCGCTGAAATCGAGGCGCTGCCCGCCGACGCCTTGACTACCGCGCCGCTCTTTTTGCCGTATCTGTCGGGAGAGCGCACGCCGCATAACGACCCGTACGCGCAAGGTGTGTTTTTCGGCATGACTCACGCGACCGATCGCGCGCTGCTCGGCTACGCGGTGCTCGAAGGCGTGACGCTCGCGCTGACCGACGGCCTCGACGCACTGCGCGCGGCCGGCACCGAGGCGAAGGTGCTGTCGCTGCTCGGCGGCGGCGCACGTAGCGACTACTGGGCCCAGCTGCTCGCCGACGCGCTCGACACCGTCACGGTCAAGCACGGCGGCGGCGAAACCGGCGCGGCGCTCGGCGCGGCGCGCCTCGGCTGGCTCGCCGCGGGTGGCGATCCCGCCACCGTGCTGACCAAGCCGCCCGTCGAAAAGGAGTTCACGCCGAATCCGCGTCGGCACGCGCAATTGCGCACGCGCCTCGAAGCGTATCGCGCGTTGTATCGCCACGTACGGCCGCTGTTCGATCCCGCGCGCGCGCCGCTCGCCTGAGCGTCAAGCGCTGCTGGCCTGCGCGGTAGACGCGCAGGCCAGCCGCTATCATCGGCACATTCAAGCAAAACCCGAGCGAAACCTCATCGTGCCCAGGTCCACAGAAAAACTCGATCTCGCCACGCGCGCCGCGTGGCTTTACTACGTCGCGGGCAATACCCAGAACGAAATCGCCGAGAAGCTGCAGGTGTCGCGGCCGGTCGCGCAGCGGCTCGTCGCGTTCGCAGTCGAAAAGAACCTGATCCGTGTGCGGGTCGATCACAAGCTCGCTGATTGCCTATCGCTCGCCGATCAGCTGTCGAAGCGCTACGGTCTCAGCCTGTGCGAGATCGTGCCGATCGACGGCGATACGCCCGAGGAACTCGACCGCAAGCTCGCGGTGGCCGGCGCACAGGTGATGGAGCGCTATCTGACCGCGGAAAAGCCGATGGTCGTCGCGGTCAGCAGCGGCCGCACGCTGAAAGCCGCGGTCGATCAGATCGCGCAGCTAGACCGTCCGCAGCATCGGCTGGTATCGATGGTCGGGGCGATCGCCTCGGACGGCTCCTCGAACCGCTATGACGTCGCGCTGCACATTTCCGAGAAGACCGGCGGCAAGCATTTTCTGCTGCCCGCGCCGCTGCTCGCCGATAGCGAGGCAGAGCGTGCGCAGTGGTGCAATCACCGGCTGTACCGGATCGTCGAGTCGCTGTCCGCGCAGGCCGATGTCGCATTCGTCGGCATCGGCAACATCGGCATGACCTGCCCGTTGCACGAGGACGGCTTCATCACGGATGGCGAGGTGGAGGAGCTGATGCAAAACGGCGCGGTCGCCGAAATGCTCGGCCTGCCGATCGATGCGGCCGGCGCGCACGTCGAATCGCCGACCGGCCGGCGCGTGACCAGCATCGCGCTCGACACGCCGCCGCGCCGGCCGACCATCGGCTTCGCGGGCGGGCAGCGCAAGCGCGAGGCGCTGATTGCGGTGCTCAAGGGCGGCTGGCTGTCGGGGCTCGTGACCGACGAGTCGTGTGCGCGGGCGGCGTTGGAGGCGTGAGCCGCGGCTGCATGCTCATAGAGTAACTTCGTAGCAAAAGCAAAGCGGCGCCCTGGCGCCGCTTTGCTTCATCAAGCCGCGAGCACCTCGACGATCTTGCGCTGGAACGCCCTGCCATCACTGTCGAACAGATGACAATGCTCGGGCGTCGCGCCGAGCTTCTGCGTGTTGCCCTTGGCATGCCGCTCGAGCGGCGGAATCCGCGCGATCAGGCCATCGGGCGCGACGCTCGACTCCGCGTACAGATAAGCGGCATCGCCGAGCGATTCGACCGTCATCGTGCGTGCCTCGATGCCGTCCTCGGTCGCGCTGACGTGCAGATGCTCAGGTCGGATGCCGACCGTCACCTTGTCGCCCTGCTTCGCCACGCCAGGCTCGACCAATACGCGCTGAGTCTCGCCGGTCTCATAGCGCACCGCGACGCCGTCGCGCGATACCGACTGCACGACGCCTTCCATGAAGTTCATCTTCGGCGAGCCAATGAAGCCGGCGACGAAGCGGTTCGCCGGCGCGTGATACAGCATCGTCGGGCTGCCGACCTGCTCCAGGTTGCCCGCCGACAGCACGACGATCTTGTCGGCCAAAGTCATCGCCTCGACCTGGTCATGCGTCACGTAGATCATCGTCGTCTTCAGCTCGTCGTGCAGGCGCGCGAATTCGAGGCGCATCTTCACGCGTAGCGCGGCGTCGAGATTCGACAACGGTTCGTCGAACAGGAACACCTTCGGCTTGCGGGTAATCGCGCGGCCGATCGCGACGCGCTGACGCTGGCCGCCCGATAGCTGCTTCGGCTTGCGATCGAGCAGGTGGTCGATGTGCAGAATCTTCGCTGCATTGCGCACCGCCGCGTCGATCTCCGGCTTCTTCGCACCGGCGAGCTTCAGGCCAAACGCCATGTTGTCGTACAGCGTCATGTGCGGATACAGCGCGTACGACTGGAACACCATCGCGATGCCGCGCTTGGCCGGCGGCACGTCGTTCATGCGCACGGCGTCGATGTTCAGATCGCCGCCCGTGATGTCTTCGAGGCCCGCGATCATCCGCATCAGGGTCGATTTGCCGCAACCGCTTGGGCCCACGAACACGACGAATTCGCCATCCGCGATGTCGAGATTGATGTCGCGCATCACTTCGTTCTCGTCGTAGGCCTTTCTGATGTTGCGCAAGGTTACGCTTGCCATGATGTGTCTCCGTGTAATGCTGTTCGATACTTCGTGCTGTCACTGATTGGAGTGTAGTCCGGTGCGCTTATGGCGCTGCGGCCGTCGCCGACAGCGTCCATCGCGCGACGAGCTCCGGCAACTGCCGCATATCGTCGAACACGTGACGCGCGCCCGCCGCATGCAGACGATCGACCTGCGCGTCGCTCGCATGGCCGCCGCCGATGAAGCCCAGCACCGCCATGCCCGCCGCGGCCGCCGCCGTGACGCCGGTCACGCTGTCCTCGACGACGAGGCATGCGCCCGGCGCGAGCCCGAAACCTTGCGCCGCCGCCAGATATACGTCCGGCGCGGGCTTCGGATTCGGCACCGCGTCGGCGCAGAACAACCGCTCGCCGAAGAAACGCTTCAGGCCCGTGCGCGCCAGCACCGCCTCGACATACGGCCGGAAACTATTGCTCGCGCAGCCTTTGACGAGCGGCACCTGGGTGAGCGCCATCTCGATGCCTTCGACCGCCGGCGCCTCGATCGCCGCCGTTTCGACCGCGCTACGGATCGCGTCGATATCGTCGGCGCCGAGTTGCTGGCCAAGCTGCGTCGCGGTGTCCTGCAACACGCGCTCGATGCGCAGCCCGAGCAGCGGCAGCACGACCGGCTCGACGTCGATGCCGGGCCAGCGCGCCTCCAGTTCGCGCACCAGCATGCGCGCGGCCACCGCCTCGCTGTCGATCAGCACGCCGTCGCAATCGCAGATCAATGCATATCGCGCGTTGCCCGGGCCTACCGTCATTTGACGGCCCCGAACGTGAGCCCGCGCACCAGTTGCTTCTGCGACAGCCAGCCGACGATCAGGATCGGCGCGACCGCGAGCAACGAAGCGGCCGACAGCTTCGCCCAGAACAGTCCTTCAGGGCTCGAATACGATGCGATGAAAACGGTCAGCGGCGCCGCGTTCGAGCTCGACAGATTGATGCTCCAGAACGCCTCGTTCCACGACAGGATCACGAGCAGGAGCGCGGTCGACGCGAGTCCAGGCAGCGCCATCGGCATCAGCAGGTAGACGATCTCCTGCCACGTCGCCGCGCCGTCGATGCGCCCGGCTTCGAGAATGTCGCGCGGAATCTCGGCGAAGTACGTGAACGCCATCCAGACGGCGATCGGCAGATTGATCAGCGTGTAGACGATGATGAGACCCGACACCGTATCGAGCAGGCCGCTGTTTTTCCACAGTAGGTAGATTGGCACCAGCACACCGACCGACGGCATCATCTTCGTCGACAGCATCCACAGCAACACTTTCTGCGTGCGGTGCGTCGGGAAGAACGCCATCGCGTAGGCGCAAGGCACCGCGAGGATCAGGCACAGCAGCGTGACGCCGATCGAGATTACGATCGAGTTCCACGCGAACGCGAAGTAGTTGCTGCGCGCGAACACCTCGCGGAAGCTGTCGAGCGTCGGGATGAAAAAGAGTGACGACGCGTAGGCCTGCTGCTCGGTCTTGAACGCGGTGATCGTCATCCAGAAGATCGGGAAGAACAGCAGCAGTGCGACCAGCCAGGCGAGCACGCCGGGAATCGCACGCAGCACCGGCTCGAACGGCGACTTGTGCGCCACCGCGATCGGCTGCGTCGTCGACGCAGGAGTGGAAGCAACGTGGCTCATTTTTCGTACTCCCCTTTCAGGTTCTTCGCGAGCATCCGCACGAGGAAGAACGACACGATGTTGGCCAGCACGACCGCGAGAATGCCGCCCGCCGAGGCGAGACCGACGTCGAACTGCTGCAGGCCCAGCGAGAAGATCAGGTACGACAGGTTGGTGGTCGCGTTGCCCGGACCGCCGCCCGTGGTCGTATAGATTTCGGCGAAGATCGACAGCAGGAAAATCGTCTCCATCATCACGACGACCGCGATCGCGCGTCTCAGGTGCGGCAGCGTGATGTAAAAGAACATCGAGAATGGACCGGCGCCGTCGATCTTCGCGGCTTCCTTCTGCTCCTGGTCGAGCGACTGGATCGCCGTGAACAGGATCAGGAACGCGAACGGCAGCCACTGCCAGGCGACGATCATGATCACCGCGGTGAGCGGATAGTCGGCGAACCAGTCGATCGGCTGCATGCCGAGCGCGCGCATGCCCTGCGCGACGAGGCCGTACACCGGGTGCAGGATCATGTTCTTCCAGATCAGCGCGCTGACCGTCGGCATCACGAAGAACGGCGCGATCGCGAGCAGGCGCGCCACGCCCTGACCGTAGAACTTGCGATCGAACAGGATCGACATCAGCACGCCGCCGCCCACGGTGATCACCAGCACCGAGACGATCAACTCGACCGTGTGCGCGATCGACGGCCAGAACGCAGGATCGGTCGCCAGATAACGGTAGTTGTCGAAGCCCGCGAAACCGCGCAGATCCGGGTTCAGCAGGTTGTAGTGCGAAAACGAGAACCAGATCGTCATCGCGAGCGGAATCGTCATCCACAGAACCAGCACGCCGACCGACGGCGCGACGAGCCAGCGCGCCGAATTGGCCTTACGGGCCTCGCGTTCTTTTTCTGTCTGTGGATGGGCGTGCATCAGAGGTAAGCGCAATGGACGCATGATGGAACACCTGTACGGTAATGCGCGGAGCATTCGCCTGAGCCGCGTGCGCGCGATGCGGCATGCCGTGCCGAAAGACGCACAACACGCGCCGCATCGCATACGGCGCAGGCAAACGGCCGCCCTGCTGCATGAGCCGCATCGGTCGATGCGGCGGGCCTGCCGGGTTACTTCTGCGCAGTTATTTCTGCGCAGTTACTTCTGATAACCCGCCTGCTTGACCGCGCGATCCGCGGCCGCGTTGCCGGCCGCGAGCGCCTGGTCGACGGTCATCTGACCGGCGATCGCACCGGAGACGCTCTGCCCGACCACGGTGCCGAACGACTGGAACTCAGGGATTCCGACGAACTGCACGCCGGTGTACGGGACCGGCTTCAAGGTCGGATGATCCGGGTCGGCGGTCTGGATCGCCTTCAGCACGAAGTCGCCGAATGGCGCGGCCTGCTTGTACTCGGGGCGCGCATAAGTGGACTGGCGCGTGCCCGGGGGCACCGAGGCCCAGCCCTCATCCTTCGCGACCATTTCGATGTAATCCTTCGACGTGGCCCACTCGATGAACTTCTTCGCCGCATCTTGCTGCTTCGACGACTTCGGAATCGCGAGCGCCCACGCCCACAGCCAGTGCGAGCCCTTCGGCGTGACGGCGACCGGGGCGGCCGCGAAGCCGACCTTGTCGGCGATCTGCGACTGCTGCTTGTTGTACAGCATGCCGGCCGCGACCGTCGCGTCGATCCACATCGCGCACTTGCCGGACGACATCAGCGTCAGGTTTTCGTTGAAGCCGTTCGAGCTGGCTCCCGGAGGGCCGTCCTTCTTCAGCAGGTCGACGTAGAACGTCATCGCCTTCTTCCATTCCGGCGAGGTGAGTTGCGCGTTCCACTTGTCGTCGAACCAGCGCCCGCCGAAGGTGTTCACGACCGTCGTGCCGTACGCCATGTTCTCGCCCCAGCCCGCCTTACCGCGCAGGCAGATGCCGTACTGCTCCTTGGACTTGTCGGTGAGCTTGTCGGCGAATTGCGCGATCTGGTCGTAGGTCGGCTGGTCGGGCATCTTCAGGCCGGCCTTGTCGAACAGATCCTTGCGGTAATAGGTCATCGAGCTTTCGACGTAGAACGGCAGCGCGTAGAGCTGACCGTTCGCGGACAGGCCGTCGCGGGCCGTCTTCACGACGTCGTTCAGGTCATAGCTCGCCGGCAGGTTCGTGATCGGCGCGAGCCAGCCGCGCTTGCCCCATTGCGGCGTTTCGTACGCGCCGATCGTCATCACGTCGAACTGGCCGCTGCCGGTCGTGATGTCGGTCGTCGCGCGCTGCCGCAGCACGTTCTCTTCGAGAATCACCCAGTTCAGCTTGATGTCGGGATTCGCCTTTTCGAACGCGGGCGACAGCTTCTTCAGCTCGATCATGTCCGGATTGTTCAGCGTCGCGATCGTCACCGTCGCCGCCGATGCGCTCAGCGCGAAGCAGGTGGCCGCGCCGGCACCGACCGCCTTCAGCGCGAATTTGCAAGCTGGTTTCATGGTTGTCTCCTTTCTCATACGTTATGTGGTGCTGCGTTCGTTTGACGGCATCACGCGCCGCTGTGAGCAGCCGACGTGCCCGCTCCCAGTTCGTCTTTCAGCTCATCCAGTTGCCGCCGTCGACGTTCAGCGTCTGCGCGGTGATGTAGTCGGCATCGGCCGACGCGAGGAACAGCGCGGCGCCGGTCAGGTCGTCGGGCACGCCCATGCGGCCGAGCGGCACCGCCTCGCCGACGAGGCGCTTCTTCTCGCCGGGCGGCCGGTTCTCGTAGCGCGCGAACAGCGCGTCCACCTCGTTCCACATCGGCGTATCGATGACGCCCGGCGCGATGCCGTTCACATTGATCTTATGCGGCGCCAGCGCGAGCGCCGCGGACTGCGTGTAGCTCAACACCGCCGCCTTGGTCGCGCAGTAGTGCGAAACGAGCGCCTCGCCGCGCCGCCCGGCCTGCGACGACATGTTGATGATCTTGCCGCCGCGGCCCTGCTCGACCATCTGCCGCGCGACCGCCTGCATCAGGAAGAACATGCCCTTCACGTTGACCGCGAACAGGCGGTCGAACACGTCCCAGGATTCGTCGAGGAGCGGGCGCATGTCGAACAGCGCCGCGTTGTTGAACAGGATGTCGATCTGGCCGAAGCAGCCGAGCGTGCTCGTGACGATGCGCTCGATGTCCTCGCGGCGCCTGACGTCGGCGCTGACGCACAACACGCGCTCGCCGTACGTGCCGCGCAGCGCGCCGCCGATGCTTTCGGTCGGCTTCACGTCGACCAGCACGCAGCGCGCGCCTTCGTCGAGATAGCGCCGGGCCACCGCTTCACCGATACCGCTCGCCGCGCCCGTCAGAATGGCGACCTTGTCCTGCAATCGTGCCACTGCCTGTCTCCGGTTCGTTCTTGCATTCTGGCGCGCAGTGAGCGAACGCTCGTCGCGCGAACAATTGCTCTGTTAGTGATCGAATGATCGGATACGGACTGGGTCATGTCAAGGCACGCGGACGAATTTCGATGGTGCGGCGCGCCATGCGAAAATTCGTCCCGCTGACACGAAATCGCGATACGTTATATCATTTCGGCCTCGCCGCCCGGCCCGCCCTCCCCGTCGGGAGATTCACGCCGTCATCGCCACCGCGAGTGGCTCATTCGACTCTCACGCAGCAGGAAACCACGATGAAAACAATCGGCTCGATGTTCTCCGCAGCGCGCCGCGCGCTGAAGCGATCGACGTCTGCGCGCACGCATCTGTGCACCTGCCTGCTCGCGGTCGCGGCACTCGGGTTCGGCCACAACGCGTTCGCCGCCGACGCGAAAATCCCGGTCGTCGCCGCGGAGAACTTTTATGGCGATGTGGTGCGGCAACTCGGCGGCGATCGCGTCGACGTGACCAGCATCCTCAGCAATCCGGACCAGGACCCGCATCTGTTCGAAGCGAGCCCGGCCACCGCGCGCGCGTTGCAGCACGCGATCCTGGTCGTCTACAACGGCGCCGACTACGATCCGTGGATGGCGAAGCTGCTGGCCGCGTCGAAAGTCGCGCAGCGCAACGTAATCGTCGCGGCCGATCTGGTCGGCAGAAAAGGCGGCGACAATCCGCACCTGTGGTACGACCCGGCGACAATGCCGAAAGTCGCGCGCGCGGTGAGCGACGCGCTCGCCGCTGCTGACCCGGCGCACAAGTCGGCGTACGATGCGAACCTCGCGAAGTTTCTCGATTCGCTGAAGCCGATCGACGCGAAGGTCGCCGAGTTGCACGGCCGCTATGCGGGCCTGCCGGTCACGGCAACCGAACCGGTGTTCGGCTACATGTCGGACGCGATCGGGCTCGCCATGCGCAACCAGCGCTTCCAGCTGGCCACGATGAACGACACCGAAGCGAGCGCGGGCGATATCGCCGCGTTCGAACGCGATCTGCGCGAGCGGCGCGTGCGCGTGCTGATCTACAACAGCCAGGCCACCGAGGCGCTGACCCGACGCATGCTGAAGCTCGCGCAACAATCGAAGGTACCGACGATGAGCGTCACCGAAACCTTGCCGGCTGGCAAGACCTATCAGACGTGGATGCTGACGCAGCTCGATGCGCTGCAGCAGGCACTTGCGACCGGTGACGTGAACGGCGCAACGAACGCCAAAGGAAAGACTCCATGAATTCGACTGGCCATCAGGCGCCAGCGGGCGCGCCGCCGGGCGCACCCAGCGCCGCCCGCGGCGGCACGCCGGTCCTCGAACTCGATAACGTGACGCTCGAACTCGGCGAGCGCACGATCCTGCGCGACACGAGCTTCGTCGTGAATCAGGGCGAGTTCATTGGCGTGCTCGGGCCGAACGGCGCGGGCAAGACGACGCTGATGCGCGCGGTGCTCGGCCTCGTGCCGGCCGCGGCCGGTTCGCTTCGCGTACTCGGGCAGACGGTCGAGCGCGGCAACGCGTCGATCGGCTATATGCCGCAGACGCGCAGCGCGCTCGCCGGCCGCCGCGTGCGCGGCCGTGATTTCGTCGCGATGGCCGCCGATGGTCATCGCTGGGGTCTGCCGCATGCGGATGCGAAAACGCGCGCGGACGTCGATCGGGTGCTGGAGCTCGTCGGCGGTACGAATCTCGCGAAGCGGCCGCTCTCGGAGCTGTCGGGCGGCGAACGGCAGCGGCTCCTGCTCGCGCAGTGCCTGCTCGGCAATCCGAAACTGCTGCTGCTCGATGAACCGTTGATCAGCCTCGATCCGCATCATCAGAAGAGCGTCGTCGAACTCGTGCGGCACGTGCAGCGTGAGCTCGGCATCGCCGTGCTGTTCTCCGCGCATGAACTCAATCCGCTGCTGAACTCGATCGATCGCGTGCTGTATCTCGGCAGCGGCGTCGCGGCGCTCGGCACCGTCGACGAAGTGATTACGCGGCCGGTGCTGTCGCGTCTGTACGGCTCGCCGATCGACGTGATGCGCGTCAATGGCCGCATCTTCGTGATGTCGGGCGGCGTCGAAGTCGAGAAGCACGATCACGAGCACGAAGACGATGGGGACGGCGGGCACGCGCATTCGCACGGTCACTCGCATGATCATGGCCACGGTCATTCACACAAGCACTCTCACCCGCACGACTCACGCGACGGACACACGCACGATGTTTGAATACGATTTCATGGTGAACGCATTCGCGGCGTCGGGGATCGTCGCGGTGCTGGCCGGCGTGGTCGGCTATTTTCTGGTGATGCGCGGACAGACGTTCGCCGGCCATGCGCTGTCGCATGTCGGCTTCACCGGCGCGACCGGCGCGGTGCTGATCGGCGTGTCGCCCATCTGGGGGATGATCGGCTTCACGCTCGCGGCCGGTGTCGGCATGGGCGCGCTCGGCGAACGGCTCGCCGGACGCGACGTCGCAATCGGCGTGATCCTGTCGTTGTCACTTGGCTTCGGGCTGCTGTTTCTGCACTTCTTCACCGCGTATGCGACGCAGGTCACGGCGTTGCTGTTCGGCAACGTGCTCGGCGTGAATGCGTCGACGCTCGGCGTGCTCGCGGCGTTGGGCGTGGTCAGTCTCGTTGCGCTCGCGGCGATCATGCGGCCGCTGCTGTTCGCGTCGCTGCAACCGGAGCTGGCCGAGGCGAAGGGCGTGTCGCTGCGTCGCGTGTCGGTGCTGTTTCTCGCGATCGCCGCGCTGGCCGTTGCCGCTTGCACGCAGATCGTCGGCGTGCTGCTCGTGTTCACGTTGATGGTCGGCCCGGCCGCCGCCGCGCAGAACCTGAGCACGCGGCTGTCCACCGGGGTCGTGCTCGCGGCCGTGTTCGCGCTCGCGCAGGCGTGGCTCGGGCTAACGCTCGCGTTTTATACCGATTGGCCGACGAGCTTCTGGATCACCGTGCTGTCGGCGGTGGTGTATGGCGGGAGTCTGCTGAAGCGGCATTGAGCGCTGCTTGCGCCGATCACACGAAAAAACGGCGGCACATCACGTGCCGCCGTTTTTCATTTCGCGCCGCACTCCGCAACGTTTTTCAGCCGAGCAACACCTTCGCGTGATGCGCGAGATGATCCTCGATGAACGTCGAAATGAAGTAGTAGCCGTGGTCATAGCCAGCATGACGGCGCAGCGTCAGCGGCTGACCCGCGGCTTTGCACGCCGCTTCGAACACGTCGGGATTCAGCTGAGTGGGCAGGAACTGATCCGCGAGCCCCTGATCGACGAGAATCCCTTGCGCGAATTTGCGTGTTGCGTGCGCGACCAGCTCGCTCGCGTCGTACTGCTTCCACGCTTCGCGGTTCTCGCCGAGATAACCGCTGAACGCCTTCTCGCCCCACGGGCAGCGGATCGGCGCTGCAATCGGCGCGAACGCCGACACCGACCGATAGAGGTCCGGATTGCGCAGCGCGAGCATCAGCGCGCCGTGCCCGCCCATCGAATGACCGAAGATGCCGAGGCGCGCGCCATCGACCGGCAAGTTCGCGAGCGCCGTTTCGCGCAGCTCGTCGCGCACGTACGAGTACATGCGGTAGTTCCGCGCCCACGGCTCCTGGATCGCGTCGACATAAAAGCCCGCGCCGACGCCGAAGTCCCATGCAGCGCCTTCGCCGGGCACACCTGCGCCGCGCGGGCTCGTATCCGGCGCGATCAACGCGATGCCGTGCTGCGCCGCGAAGCGCTGCGCGCCGGCCTTGATCGCGAACGTCTCTTCGGTGCAAGTGAGCCCCGCGAGATAGAACAGCGCGGGCACATTCGCATTCGATGGCAACGCCTGCGGCGGCAGGTAGACCGAGAAGCGCATCGGCAGACCGATCGTGCGCGACTCGTGCCTGTAAAAGCGCTGCTCGCCGCCATGGCAGGCGTGCGACGAAAGTAGTTCGAGCATCGCGACGCTCCTCTTTTAGTACAGCACGACCGAGCGGATCGACTCGCCCTTCTTCATCAGGTCGAAGCCCTCGTTGATGCGTTCGAGCGGCAGACGGTGCGTGATCAGATCGTCGATATTGATCTTGCCTTCCATGTACCAGTCGACGATCTTCGGCACGTCGGTGCGTCCGCGCGCGCCGCCGAACGCCGAGCCCTTCCACTCGCGGCCCGTCACCAGCTGGAACGGCCGCGTGCTGATCTCCTCGCCCGCCGCCGCCACGCCGATGATGAACGACTGGCCCCAGCCCTTGTGCGTGCATTCGAGCGCCTGGCGCATCACCTTGACGTTGCCGATGCATTCGAACGAATAGTCGGCGCCACCGTCGGTCAACTGCACGATGTGATCGACGACGTTCTCGACTTCGTTCGGGTTGATGAAGTGCGTCATGCCGAACTTCTTCGCGAGTTCGACGCGGCCCGGGTTGATATCGACGCCGATGATTTTGTCCGCGCCGACCATCTTCGCACCCTGGATCACATTCAGGCCGATGCCGCCGAGCCCGAACACCACCACGTTCGCGCCCGCCTCGACCTTCGCCGAGTACACGACCGCGCCGACGCCGGTCGTCACGCCGCAGCCGATGTAGCAGATCTTGTCGAACGGTGCGTCTTCACGCACCTTCGCGACCGCGATCTCCGGCACGACGATGTAGTTCGAGAACGTCGACGTACCCATGTAGTGGAACAACGGCTTGCCATCGAGCGAGAAGCGCGAGGTCGCGTCGGGCATGAGGCCTTTGCCCTGCGTCGAGCGGATCGCCTGACAGAGATTCGTCTTGCGCGACAGGCAGAACTTGCACTGGCGGCATTCGGGCGTGTAAAGCGGAATCACGTGATCGCCCTTCTTCAACGTGCCGACGCCCGGCCCGACATCAACGATCACACCCGCGCCCTCGTGGCCGAGAATCGCCGGGAAGATGCCTTCGGGGTCCGCGCCCGACAGCGTGTAGTAGTCGGTGTGGCAGATACCCGTCGCCTTCACTTCGATCAGGACTTCACCGGCGCGCGGACCTTCTAGATCGACTTCCTCGATCGTCAACGGGGCACCGGCTTTCCATGCGATCGCTGCTTTGGTCTTCATCGTCAATACTCCTCTGGATCCGTGAATGCGAAATGGCGTAGTGCGCCGGTCGACTGCGCGGCGCGCGAAAAGCGTCATGGTATTGCAAAGTGCGTGACCGTAGCGTTGCCGCGTTCAGTACCGTGCCTTTTACTTCGCCTCGCGCGGCGTCGTAGCACCGAACCACGGCTCGACCCTGCCATACAGATCGATAAAACGCGCATAGCGTTCGACGAGCGCCGCATCGCCTCGCGGACCCGCGACGCGCGTCGCGCCCGGCGCGAGCGCGGCGAGATCGCGCATCTGCCAGTGGCCGCACGCGAGACCGCCGAGGATCGCCGCGCCGCGCGGCGCCGCGTTCGGAGAATCGACCGCGTGCAGCTCGACGTCGAGCGCGTCGGCGAGCAGTTGTCGCCAGCGCGCATCGACGGAGCCGCCGCCCGCGAGCTTGAGCGCCGTCACTGGCGCGCCGCTCGCGCGAATCGCGTCGAGCCCCGCGCGCAGCGAGAACGCGACGCCCTCGAACGCGGCACGCATCATCGCGCCGCGCGTATGCTCGAACGACAGACCGAGCCAGCCGCCACGTGCCTGCGGATTCAACCACGGCGTGCGCTCGCCGGTCAGGTACGGCAGGAAGGTCAGCGTCGGCGCGGCGTGAACGGCTGCATGGGCGCTTGCGTCTGCCGCATCGCCGAATGCCTCGCGATAAGCGTCCGCCCATTCGTACGACAGCCACCCGCGCACCCGCTCCAGCGCGATGCCGACGTTCTGCATCGCCGCCATCCGATACCAGTGATCGCTCGCCGCGCGATAGCGATGCAAGCCCTTCAGCGGCGCGGGCTCGTCGTTCGCGAGCACGACGATCTGTCCGCCGGTGCCGGTCGTCAGCAGCGCGTCGCCGTCACACACAAGTCCGCTGCCGAGTGCCGCGCACGGCGTGTCGGCGCCGCCGGTCGCGAGCACGATACCGGCCGGCAGGCCGAGTGACTGTGCGGCCTGTGACGACAGCACGCCCGCCGCCGCATACGACGGCGCCAGCGGCGCGAACCACTCGCGCGGAATCTCGAGGCGTTCCAGCAGCGCCGTGTCCCGCACGCCCGCGGGATCGGCGAGCGCGGTCGCGCACGCGTCGGATGCATCGGTCACGCACGCGCCGCCGAGCGCGAAACGCAGCCAGTCCTTCGGCTGCAGCGCCCAACGCGTGCGACGCGCGGCTTCGGGTTCATGCAGCACGAGCCAGCGCAGCAGCGGACCGGCCATGCCCGGCGCAACCGGATTCGGTTGCGGCTCGGGCCACGCGTCGAGCACGGCGAGCGCGCGCGAGTCGGGCCACAGCATCGCCCGCCGCACCGCTGCGCCGTTTGCATCGAGCAGCACGACGCCGTGCATCTGGCCCGAGAAGCCGATGGCGCGCACCCCGTCGCGCAGCTCGCGCGGCAGGCGCGCCAGGGCATCGACGAGGGCGTTCCACCAGGTCTTTACGTCGATTTCAGCCCAACCCGCGTGCGGTGTCATGAGCGCATAAGCGACGCTCGACACCGCCTGCTCGTGTCCATGTTCGTCGACGATTGCCGCTTTCAGGGAGCCGGTGCCGAGGTCGATGCCGAGAAAACTCATGAGCGCGGGACGTTGAAATGAGGGTGAGGAATCAGCCAGCGAGGCTGGCAACGTGCGTCGTCAAAACAGCACTATGCGTGAAGCCTGATAGACGTCATTGATTCTCACACATATCCCCGCGCACGACGAACCCGCGCCGCGCACGCGACGCACCGTTCGCGGCCGCCGCCCGATAGGGCTCGCCGCCGCCCGATGGCCGATCCGTCCCACGCGTGGCTTTAATTTGCCTTTCAAACGCCCCCCGTGCATATCGCCGCCGGGAATGCCGGAATAGCCCCGCGTGGTCTTGTTGCGACTTTTCGTCCCCGATACCTTGGAGTCATCCCAAAACGAGATGGTGGAGACAGACGATATGCAAGCAAACACGGTTCACCCGTGCGACGAGCGCCTACCCGCGGGCCAGTTGCTTACCCTCGGTATTCAGCACGTGCTGGTCATGTACGCCGGCGCGGTTGCGGTGCCGCTGATCATCGGCGCGGCGCTGAAGCTGCCGAAAGACCAGGTCGCCTTCCTGATCAGCGCGGATCTGTTCTCCTGCGGCATCGCCACGCTGATCCAGACGCTCGGACTGTGGATCTTCGGCATCCGCCTGCCCGTCATCATGGGCTGCACATTCGCGGCCGTCGGCCCGATGGTCGCGATCGGCACCAATCCTTCGCTCGGCATCCTCGACATCTTCGGCTCGACGATCGCGGCCGGCGTGATCGGCATTCTGCTCGCGCCCGCGGTCGGCAAGCTGTTGCGCTTCTTCCCGCCGGTCGTGATCGGCGTCGTGATCTCGGTGATCGGCCTGTCGCTGATGGAAGTCGGCATCAACTGGGCAGCCGGCGGCGTGGGCAATCCCGACTACGGCAATCCGGTGTATCTGGGCCTGTCGCTCCTCGTGCTGACGCTGATCCTGCTGATCAACAAGTTCGCCAGGGGCTTCGTCGCCAATATCTCGGTGCTTCTCGGCATCGTCGCGGGCTTCGTGATCGCGCTGCTGCTCGGCCGCGTCAACATGGACGGCGTCACGCACGCTCCGTGGGTCGGCTTCGTGATGCCGTTCCACTTCGGCCTGCCGCACTTCGATCCGCTGTCGATCGCGACGATGGTCACCGTGATGTTCGTCACCTTCATCGAATCGACCGGGATGTTCCTCGCGGTTGGCGACATGGTCGATCGTCCGGTCGACCAGAAAACGCTGGTGCGCGGCTTGCGCGTCGACGGCCTCGGCACGCTGATCGGCGGCATCTTCAACTCGTTCCCGCATACGTCGTTCTCGCAGAACGTCGGGCTGATCGGCGTGACCGGCGTGAAGAGCCGCTTCGTCTGCGCGATGGGCGGCGTGATCCTCGTGCTGCTCGGCCTGTTTCCGAAGATGGCGCAGGTGGTCGCGTCGGTGCCGGCATTCGTGCTCGGCGGCGCGGGCATCGTGATGTTCGGCATGGTCGCGGCGAATGGCATCAAGGTGCTGTCGCGCGTCGACTTCGTGAGGAATCACCACAACCTGTTCATCGTCGCGGTCAGCATCGGGCTCGGCCTCGTACCAGTCGTGTCACCGCACTTCTTCTCGCAACTGCCGCCGGCGCTGTCGCCGCTATTGCATAGCGGGATTCTGCTCGCGTCGGTCTCTGCGGTCGCGCTGAACCTGATCTTCAACGGCGTGAAAAGCGAGAAGAAGGCGAAGAGCGAGATTCGCCGTGCCGGCCGCGATCTCGACAAAAGCGTGGGCGGCGAAGCGCAGCACAGCGAGATGCTGCGAGCGGCGGATCTGCACTGAGCATCGTTGATGCGTCATTGATGCTTCGCGCGACGCCGAATGCCGCGCATAAACAGAAACGCCACGGCATGCCGTGGCGTTTCTGTTTTGCTTCAGCGTTTCATCAACCCGCCGCGCTTACCCCGCGCTCGCCGCCGATGCCGCAACCGGCGCGCTCGCCGCACCGTAGTCGACCGGTGCGTCGGCGGGACGCGGCTGCTCGCCGTTGTGCTCGATCCAGCCGCCGCCGAGCGCCTGATACAGCGTGACCAGGTTCTGCAGACGCTCCATGCGCGCGGTAACCAGCGCCTGCTGCGCCACATACAGAGCAGTCTGCGCGGTCAACACCGACAGATAGCTGTCGACACCGCTCTTGTAACGGAGGGTCGACAGATCCAGCCGGCGCTGCTCGGCCGCGGTATCCCGCTCAAGCGCGGCGATCTGCTCGTCGTACGTGCCGCGCGCGGCCAGTCCGTCCGCCACTTCCCGGAAGGCCGTCTGGATCGCCTTTTCATACGTGGCGATCTGCACGTTCTTCTCGATGTTGGCGAGGTTCAGGTTGGCGATATTCTGCCCGCCCTCGAAGATCGGCAGCGTGATCGACGGCGCGAAACTCCACGCCGCCGAGCCCGGCTTGAACAGGCCGCCGAGTGTGGGACTCAGCGTGCCGACGCTGCCCGTCAGCGTGACCTTCGGGAAGAACGCCGCGCGCGCCGCGCCGATGTTCGCGTTGGCCGCGAGCAGATTCTCCTCGGCTTCCATGATGTCCGGACGACGCGTCAGCAGATCGGACGGCAAGCCCGCTGGAATATCCGTGAGCAGACTCTGGTCGCTCAGCGGCAGACCTGGCGCCAGATCAGCCGGCAACGGCTCACCGATCAGCAGCGCCAGCGCGTTGTCGGCCTGCGCCCGCAAACGCATCTGCGACTGCAGGTTCGCGCTCGCGGTTTCGACGACCGTTTGCGACTGGCGCAGATCGAGTTCCGAACCGGTGCCGTTGTCGAACTGCAGTTTGGTAATCCGATACGACTCCTGCGCCGTGACCAGCGTGTTCTGCGTGACCTTCAGCAGATCGTCCAGTTCGAGCACCGTCAGGTACTGGTTCGCCACCTGCGAGACCAGTGCGATTTCCGCAGCCTTGCGCGCCTGCGCGGTGCCGAGGTAAGTGGCCAACGCCTGGTCCCTCAGGCTCTGCACGCGCCCGAAAAAGTCGATTTCCCACGACGCGTTCAAGCCCACCGAGTACGAGTTGGAGATCGTCTGGCCGGTGGCCGTGAGGTCTTTCGGCGTGCGCGACTTGCTTTGCGAGGCCGCGGCGTTGAGCGTCGGGAACAGCTCCGCACGGACGATACGGTACTGCGCCGCCGACGCCTGCATGTTCAGCACCGACACACGCAGATCGCGGTTGTTCTTCAGCGCGATTTCGATCAACTGCTGCAGACGCGGATCGACGAAGAAGTCGCGCCAGCCGATGTCGGCGGCAGCCTGCCCGTTCGCGCTGTGCGCGCCGGACGCGCCCGGCTGCTGGTCGTAGACGCCGCCCGTCGGGAAGGTCGCCGTCACGGGCGCAGCGGGCCGCTCGTAGTGCGGCGCCATCGTGCAACCCGTGGCGAGCAGCACGACCGCCACTGCAATCAAAGAGTGTTTTTGCATCTCAATGCCCATCCTTGCCCGTGCCATTGTCATCCGACCCGTCGGCCGTGCCACCCGTCGCGCCGCCTTGCGGATCGTGCGGATGGTGTTGTTGGTAGTGGCGCATCGCCTCATCCGGATCTTCCGTCTCGCCGCCGAACTTCGCGCGAATCACGACGAAGAACATCGGGATCATGAAGATCGCGAGGAAGGTCGCCGTCAACATCCCGCCGATCACGCCGGTACCGATCGCGTGCTGGCTTGCCGAGCCCGCGCCGTTACTGATCGCGAGCGGCAGCACGCCGAGAATGAACGCGAGCGAGGTCATCAGGATCGGACGCAACCGCAGACGCGCCGCTTCGAGCGCGGCCTCGATCGGCCCCATGCCTTCGCTCTGCTGCAGTTCGCGCGCGAATTCCACGATCAGAATCGCGTTCTTCGCCGACAGACCGACCGTGGTCAACAGACCCACCTGGAAGAACACGTCGTTCTCGAGCCCGCGCAGCGTCGCGGCCAGCAGTGCGCCGATCACGCCGAGCGGCACCACCATGATCACCGAGAACGGGATCGACCAGCTTTCATACAGCGCCGCGAGACACAGGAACACGACGAGGATCGAGATGCCGTACAGGATCGGCGCCTGCGAACCCGACTGGCGCTCCTGCAGCGACAGACCCGTCCACTCGTAACCGACGCCCGCCGGCAGCTTCGTGACGAGCGCTTCCATCGCCGCCATCGCCTGACCGGTCGATTTGCCCGGCGCGGCCGCACCCTGGATTTCCACCGACGAGATACCGTTGTAGCGCTCGAGTTTCGGCGAGCCGAACGTCCACTGGGTGCTCGCGAAGGCCGAGAACGGCACCATCGTGCCCGCGGCGTTGCGCACGAACCAGGCGTTCACGTCTTCCGGTTTCATCCGGAACGGCGCGTCGCCCTGCAGGTACACCTTCTTGATCCGGCCGTCGGTGTCGAGGAAGTTGTTCACGTACGCCGACGCCCACGCGATCGAGAACGTCTGGTCGATCGAGGACAGCGACACACCGAGCGCCGAAGCCTTCTCGTGGTCGATGCTCACCTTGAACTGCGGCGTATCGTTCAGGCCGTTCGGACGCACCTGCGCGAGCGTCGGATCCTTCGCCGCCAGACCGAGCAGCATGTTGCGCGCTTCCATCAGCTTCGCGTGGCCGATACCCGCGCGATCCTGCAGCTGGAAGTCGAAGCCCGCCGCGGTGCCGAGCTCAGGAATCGACGGCGGATTGACCGGATACACCGTTGCGTTCTTGTAGGTGCTGAAGTGCATGAACAGACGGCCCACCAGCGCCTGCACCTTCTGGTCCGGATGCTGACGCTGCGCGTAGTCCTTCATCCGCACGAACACGAGACCGGCATTCTGGCCGCGACCCGCGAAGCTGAAGCCGTTCACCGTGAAGGTCGATTCGACGATCGCCTTCTCGTCGTTGAGCAGGTAGTCCGACACGTCCTTCAGCGCGTGCGCGGTGGTTTCCTGCGTGGAACCCGCCGGCGTTTGCACGAGCACGAACATCGTGCCCTGGTCTTCGTCAGGCAGGAACGACTTCGGCAGTCGCACGAACAGCAGCCCCACCGCGAAGATCACCACCATGTAGATGATGAGCCAGCGGCCCGAGCGCTTGATCACGTGGTGCACGCCCGAGTGATACTTGTCGCGGCTCGTGTTGAACGTACGGTTGAACCAGCCGAAAAAGCCGGTGGCTTTTTCGTGCTGCCCCTTCGGAATCGGCTTCAGGATCGTCGCGCACAGCGCTGGCGTCAGAACCAACGCGACGAGCACGGACAGCACCATCGCCGCGACGATCGTCAGCGAGAACTGCCGGTAGATCGCACCGACCGAGCCGCCCGAGAACGCCACCGGCACGAACACCGCCGACAGCACGAGCGCCACGCCGACGAGCGCGCCGGTGATCTGGTCCATCGCCTTGCGGGTTGCGTCGCGAGGCGATAAGCCCTCCTCCTGCATCACCCGCTCGACGTTTTCCACCACCACGATCGCGTCGTCCACCAGCAGACCGATCGCAAGCACGAGACCGAACATCGACAGCACGTTGATCGAGAAACCGACCACGCTCATGATCGCGAACGTACCGAGCAGCACCACCGGCACCGCGATCGTCGGGATCAGCGTGGCGCGCAGGTTCTGCAGGAACAGGTACATGACGAGGAACACGAGCACGATACCTTCGAGCAGCGTCTTGACCACTTCCTCGATCGACAGGCGCACGAACGGCGTCGTGTCGTACGGGTACTGCACGACGAGACCGTGCGGGAAGTACTTCGACAGTTCGGCGATCTTCGTGCGCACCGCTTTCGCGGTGGAGAGCGCGTTCGCGCCGGTGGCGAGCTGGATACCGAAGCCTGCCGTCGGCTGACCGTTGTACTTGGTGTCGAAGTTGTAGTTTTCGCCGCCGAGCTCGATGTGCGACACGTCGCGCAGACGCACCTGCGAGCCGTCCTGATTCACCTTCAGCAGGATGTTGCCGAACTGCTCGGGGGTATTGAGCAGGGTGGCCTGCGTGATCGTGGCCTGCAGCACCTGACCCGGCACCGACGGCGTACCGCCGAGCGAGCCGCCCGCGACCTGCACGTTCTGCGCCTGCAGCGCGGTTTCGACATCGAGCGGCGTCAGGCCGAAGTTGTTCAGCTTGTTCGCGTCGAGCCAGATCCGCATCGCGTACTGCGAGCCGAACAACGTCACCGTGCCCACGCCGTCGATACGGCTGATCGGATCCTGGATGTTCGACGCCACGTAGTTCGCGAGGTCGTACTTGTTCATGCTGCCGTCGGTCGACACGAACGCCATCACCAGCAGGAAGCTGCTGCTCGACTTCGTGACCTTGGTGCCGAGCTGCTGCACCGCCTGCGGCAGCAGCGGCGTGGCGAGCTGCAGCTTGTTCTGCACCTGCACCTGCGCGATGTCAGGGTTGGTGCCGGCCGCGAACGTCAGCGTGATGGTGGCCGTACCCGAGTCGTCCGAGGTCGACGCGAGGTACAGCAGGTGGTCGAGACCACTCATCTGTTGCTCGATCACCTGCGTGACGGTGTCTTCCACCGTCTTCGCCGAAGCACCCGGATAGGTTGCGCTGATCTGGATGGACGGCGGCGCGATGGTCGGGTATTGCGCGATCGGCAGTGTGAACACCGACGCGAGACCCGCGAGCATCAGGATGATGGCGATCACCCATGCAAAAATCGGGCGATCAATAAAGAACTTTGCCATGAGGCGGGCTCCCTGTTATTACGCGCCCGACGCGGCGGAGGCAGGTTGAGCCGCGGGTTGCCCCGTCTGCGCGCCGTTCGCGGCGGCTTCGGAAGCCGGAGTGCCGGGCAGCTGCGCCGGCACGGGCTTGACCTGCTGGCCGGGGCGCGCCTTGTCGGTGCCCTGGACGATCACGCGGTCACCCATTTTCAGGCCGTCGGAGACCACCCAGTACGAGCCGAAGGTGCCCGAAGTGACGAGCTGACGCAGTTCGACCTTGTTGTCGCTGCCGACGACGAGCGCAGTAGGCTGACCCTTCTGGTCGTGCGTGACGCCGACTTGCGGCACGATCAGCGCGTTCTGGTTGACGCCCTGGTCGATCTTCGCGCGCACGAACATGCCCGGCAGCAGCACATGGTTCGGGTTCTTGAAGATCGCGCGCACCGTGACCGAGCCGGTGCTCTGGTCGACGGTCACGTCGGTGAATTGCAGCTTGCCCTTCTCGGCGTAGATACGGCCGTCTTCGAGCACCAGCGACACCTGCGCGGCGCCGGGGCCGGTCGTCTTCAGACGCCCTTCCTGGATGTCGCGACGCAACTTCAGACCATCGAGGCTCGATTGCGTGAGGTCGACGTAGACCGGGTCGAGCTGCTGGACCGTGGCCATCAGCGTGGCCGCGCTCTGCTGCACGAAGGCGCCCGGCGTGACCTGCGACACGCCGATCTGGCCGGTCACGGGCGAGGTCACGTCGGTATAGCCGAGGTTGATCTGCGCGGTATCGACCGCGGCCTTGCCTGCGGCGACGTCGGCGGCGGCCTGGCCTTCGGCGGCGACCGCGTTGTCGTAGTCCTGCTTGCTGACCGCGTTCGCGGCGACCAGCACCTTGTAGCGACTGGCCTGCGCGGTGGTCGACGCGAGGTTCGCCTGCGCCTTCGCGAGCGTTGCCTTGGCGTTGTTCAACGACGCGATGTACGGCGCCGGATCGATCTTGTACAGACGCTGGCCGGCCTTGACCTCGCTACCCTCGGTGAACTCGCGGTGCAGCACGATGCCGTCGACCCGCGCGCGCACCTGCGCGACGAGGAAAGCACTGGTACGGCCGGGGAGTTCGGTGACGACGGGCACGGTCGTCGGCTGGAGGGTGACGATGCCGACTTCGGGGGCCTGTGGCGGCGGAGCAGATTGTTTTGGTCCGCATGCCGCCAGCAAGATGGCAGCCGTCGCGGCACTGATTAAGCGGAATGGAACCCGTTCGACGCGCATGGAGCGACCTCTGTCAAAGACTGAGAATGAAAAAGCGCGCATCCCTACCCCGGGGACAACAGCGCAAACAGGCGTCTCGCGACGCTCAACCGGAAGCCCACGGATGCAAACCTTCGCCTGCAGGACACCCTGCTACGAATGCACCATCTCGGGGAGTGCCGCACAGCGCCGCCGTTTGGCGGGTGAAGTTGCGTTTTGGCATGCAGCAGTGACGGATATTAACCGGTCGTTGCAGCTTGGGCTATCCGATCATGGGGTGCTATTATATATACATCCACGAATGCATGTATAAGTGCATTTACATCTTTTCGGGGTCGAGGTTCGCAAGTTCGCTTCGTTATTCGCTTGAAAAGTAGTCAGATTGTCATCGGGTTGACTTAAAACCGCCCGGAGAAACTCCAAGATCAGCGCAGGTCATACCAATATGGTCAGAAGAACCAAAGAAGAGGCGTTGGAGACACGCAACCGGATTCTCGACGCGGCCGAACAGGTCTTTTTCGAGAAAGGAGTATCGCGCACGTCGCTGGCCGATATCGCACATGCCGCGGGCGTCACGCGCGGCGCCATCTATTGGCACTTCGCGCACAAGAGCGATGTCTTCACCGCAATGTTCGACCGCGTGCTGCTGCCGCTTGACGAACTGAAGGCGGCGTCGAATGACCCCAACGTGGCCGATCCGCTTGGCCTCATCATGGAAACCTGCATGGTTTGCCTGCGCGACACTGCCAATGACCCGCGCCGCCGCCGCGTGTTCGACATCCTGTTCCTGAAGTGCGAGCTGGTCGAGGAGATGGGACCGGTGATGGAACGGTATCAGACCAATATGCGCGAGGGTCTCGCGAATATTGAAGGCGGTCTGCGTAACGCGATCTCCAAAGGCCAATTGCCCGCCGATCTCGACACCAAGCTCGCCACGGCGATGGTGCATGCTTTTGTCGGTGGCTCGCTGCGCGACATGCTGTTTTTGCCCGATGCGACCGACTTCGCCACACATGCGCAGCAGATGGTGGAAGCGATGTTCGACGCGTTGCGCCTGAGTCCGGCGTTGCGCAGGAAGGCGGCGGCGTAGCCGGTGCGCAAGGGTTGCAGGTTCGGAAAGCGGGCGGTCCGGTGAACCGCCCGTTTGTTTTTGTTTTGGTGGACCGGGGCGCTCATCCAACGGGCTGCGTTCAGGCAACCGTCTGCCGCGCTCGAGCCGCCTGATTCGACGTATAGATATTGCCGCGCTCGAGCGGCGCGCCGCTCTTGAGCGCCGCGATCCACTGCTCGGTGCTCGCGACCGCGGCGAAGCGCGACTGCAGCACCACGCTAAACACGCGATGAATCTCCTCCGCGCTCGCGAAGCCCGCGCTGTTCTCGTACGGCACCGAGCCGGTCGCGTCGTGCAGGAACTCGACCGCGAGCCCCGCATGCACCGCGTGGTTGATCGTCGAGGCATCGCAGTTGTGGGTCATATAGCCGGTGACGGTCAGCGTATCGATCTGCCGGGCCGCGAGCCAGTCGGCCAGATCGGTGCCGGTGAATGCGCTCGGCAGTGACTTCTCGACGAAATGGTCATGAGCGCGCGAGCTCACGACCGTATGCAGTTCGGCGCCCGCGCTGCCGCGCGCAAACAGCGGAGAGGTAGCCGGCGCGACGTTCTGAACGACCACGACCGGCACATCGGCGGCACGCGCCGCATCGATTGCGCGACCGATGTTGGCGAGCGACGTCCGCACGTCCGGAAACTCGATCGGCAGGTCGCCGCTCACGTATTCGTTCTGTACGTCGATGACGATCAGCGCGCGGCGCGGTGCGGGTGTGGTCATGGCAAGACTCCTTGTCAGAAAAAAGGTCGATGGCGCGCGCCCAGCGCGATGGCCGCAGCGCGACGGCAATGGCGGCATTGTTGCTCCGCGGCCCGCGCGCCGACAGCGGCCCGAATGACAAGCTTCGCTAGAATCGGGCCATACTTCCGGCATTCATGAGGCGTTCGGCATGTCCACCTCCGCATTTTCCGACGATGTTCCCGACGACGTGCCGCGCCACGTCGTCGCCGTCGTCGCGTTCGATCGCATCAGCCCGTTCCATCTGTCAGTGCCGTGCGTCGTGTTCGGCGAGGACCGCCGCGGCGGCGGCGTACCGGCCTTCGACTTCCGCGTCTGCGCTGCGGAGACGGGTGCGCTCGCGACGACCGCGGGCTTCTCGATCGCGCTCACGCATGGACTCGAAGCCATCGCCGACGCGCACACGATCATCGTGCCGAGCTGGCGCGATCCCGACGAACCGCCACCCGCCGCGCTTCTCGACGCGCTGCGGGCCGCGCATGCACGCGGCGCGCTGCTGGTGGGCCTTTGTCTCGGCGCGTTCGTGCTGGCCGCGGCGGGCATCCTCGATGGACGGCCCGCTTCGACGCACTGGGCCTGGGCCGACGACTTCGCGCGCCGCTACCCGCGCGTGCGGCTTGACCCCGACGTGCTGTACGTCGACGACGGCAACGTGCTGACCTCGGCCGGCACCGCCGCCGGCCTCGACTGCTGCCTGCACGTGCTGCGCAAGATCTGCGGCGCGCGGGCGGCGAACCATGTCGCACGCCGGCTCGTCGTATCGCCGCACCGCCAGGGCGGCCAGGCGCAATACGTGCAGCAGCCGATGCCGCCGAACCCGCGCGGCGACCGCCTGTCGGGCCTGCTCGACTGGATGAACGGCAATCTGGCCACACTGCATACGCTCGACACACTCGCTGCACGCGCGTTGATGAGCCGCCGTACCTTCACGCGACGTTTCCGGTTAGCGACCGGCACCACCGTCGGCGCGTGGCTGCTCGCCCAGCGGCTCGCGCGTGCGCAACAACTGCTGGAAAGCACCGACGAGTCGGTCGAAGCGATCGCGGCGAACGCCGGATTCGGCTCAGCGGCATCGCTACGGCAGCATTTCGGGGACGCATTTCGCACGTCGCCGACCGCCTGGCGGCGGGAGTTTCGCGGGGATTAGGTGGAGGCGGCGAGAGCACCGGCATTTCGTAGTGCACCACCGAGATTTCGTAGTCGCGCGGGCACATCAGTCGCGCGCTCCAAGAGGCGCCGGGCAGGATCCGACGCCTCAATGCTCGCTAAACCAGCGCGCGAGATACAACAGCAGCGCGACCAGAAAAATCATCCCGGCCCACGCCCAGTACGGCACGACATGATGACCGGGTTCGTGCTGCGACCAGCTATGCGACGCGCTCGCCGCGCGTCCCGGCAACGCGTGGCTGTGCTCGATGCGCGCGCGCCGCGCGATGCCGCCGAGCGTGATCGGCCGCAAAAACACGTACTGGCGACGCGGCGCCGAGCCGCGCGCGCGGTTTGGCCCCTTGCCGTGCTTGGCGCGCACGACGGCGTCGAACTCGGCAAAAAAATCGTCGGCCAGCTGACGCAGCGCGTTTTCGAGCTGGCGCGTCGGCAGCTCGGCGAGCGGTCCCGACGACGTCGCCCACATCGTGTAATCGATGCGCGTGCCGCGCTCCCGGCCCTCGTCCGCGCGCACACGCACTTCGATCTGACCGCGCAGCGCGCCGATGCCCTCGGCGCGCGCCTTGAAGCTGATCGTGCGGCGCTGCGCGTCCGCCGGGCCTGAATCCTGGCCGGCGACGTGCGCGCGCGCCTCGTAATGCGCGCGCAACGGGCCGAGCGGTACAGTCATTGCCAGCGCGTATTCGCCGTGGGCGAGACGCACGAACGACTCGCAGTTGTCGAGGCTGGCACGCAACAGCGCGAGATCCTGCAACGCGTCCCAGACTTCGGACGGCGCCAGCGGAATCCGTAACGCGTCGTTCAGTTCCATGACAACCTCCCCCGATGAGCGGCTCCGACCGCAGGATCACGACGTCTGATCGATGCGGTCGACACGCGATGCGTAAAAAGCGAGATAGCCCTTGATCCGCCCGACCTGCTCGAACGGCGCTTCGTAGCTCCACACCGCGTTCTCGATCACGCCATCTTCGGTGCGCAGATGAAAGTACGACGCGTCGCCCTTGAACGGGCAATGCGTCGAGTGCGCCGAGCGTTCAAGCCGGGCCATGTTCACGTGCTCACGCGGGAAATAGAACACGTCGGCCAAGCCGGTCTCCGACAGCGTCAGCGCGGCCTGGGTGTCGGCCATCGTTACGCCGCCGTGAATCACGCGCACGCGGTGACTGTTGTCGCGGATCACGATGGTATGACCGTCCGGCCGTCCCGCAGATGTCGATGCATCGCTCATGTCCAGGCTCCGTGATGGGGTGGGCGCTGCGGTCGCGACTGTTCCCGCAGGAGCGGCAAAGCCACGGGAGAGGCCCGTGCCTTCATTATCGGCCAAACTTTGGCCGATTGCGTGAGCTTCCTGCGCGGCGGCGGGCGGATCTCCTCGTTACGTCACGTTCCAGATGAACGCCGATTTGACGTTGCCATGCGCCGGCACGCTAACCGCGCGAGTCTGTTCGCTGTCGTTGTATTTCGCGTGCACCGTGTAGCGGCCGGGGCTCAGGCGCACCAGCATGAATGGTCCGCGCGACGTCGTGTTCAGCACTTCGCCGTTATGCGCGTCGACGATACGGACGTGCACGTCGGCCAGAAACTCCGCGTTGGGTCCGGTAAAGCGCAGCGTCAGCGGCCACTGGCTTTGCGCGTTTCGCAGCGCCTGCGATTCGTCGAGGCCGACGCCGCCCGACACGTACGACACGTCGCCCTGCTGCTGGACTTGCGGCAGACCGCCGCCGTTGGTGTTGCCCGCGCTGGTGTTGTCGGTGGTTGAGCCGCCGGTGACGCCCGCCTTCTGCGCGTACGCACCGCCCGCCACTCCGAGCGTGAGCGCGGCGCACAGCGCGGCGGCTACGATTCGTTGCTGACTGCGTTGGGTTTTCATCGGTTCGCCCTCCTTGTTGAAGCCCCTCCCAAGTACCTGGACGGGCTCAACTCAAGGAGGCAGCAACCTACGTGCCAACCGTCCGATTGCATCGACGGAAACAGCGCGGCTGTCGTGATTTCAAGGCACGGCGCGCTTTCCGCCTACACGCGCTGGGCGCGACGCCGTAGGTCGGACAGACGAAAAAAAAGCCGGTCCTTGCAGTAAATGCTAAGGACCGGCAATCGCTACTACGGCTCTTACTGGGTTGGGCGATCCGTTCGAACCGCCCGGATACTGGATCAGCCGAGATCAACGGGCACAAAAATCTGCGCGTTGTCCCGCTGGATCAGCAGCGCAATGCTGTTGCCTGCGCCCGAAATCATCTGCTTCAGTTGATCGATGTTCGTGACCGGACGGCCGTTGACCGCGAGAATCACATCACCCGGCTGGATGCCGGCGCTCGCCGCCGCGCCGCCTGCCTGCTGCACGAGCAGACCGTGTGACACCGACGCGCTGCTCTTCTCTTCCGGCGTCAGCGACCGCACCGCGACGCCGAGACGCCCTTGCAGCTGGGTTTGCTGATCGTTCTTGGCCGCGGACGCGACCTTTGCGTCCGAGAACGAGCCGATCGTCACCTTCACGTCCTTGCTGGCCTTGTCGCGCCACACTTTCAGCGTCGCCGAGCTGCCCGGTGCGAGGCCGGCGATTTTCCCCGGCAGATCCGTTGAATCGCTGACTTCGTCGCCATTCACCGACAGGATCACGTCGCCAGGCTGCAGGCCGGCCTTGGCCGCCGGGCCGCTAGCGTCGACCGAGCTGACCAGCGCGCCTTGCGGCTTCTGCATGCCGAACGAATTGGCGAGCGTCTGGTTCATGCCCTGCACCGCGACGCCGAGGCGGCCGCGGCTCACGTGGCCGGTCTTGACGAGATCGTCCTTGACCTTGATCGCCTCGCTGATCGGAATCGCGAACGACAGGCCCTGGAAGCCGCCCGTCTGCGAGTAGATCATCGAGTTGATGCCGATCACTTCGCCTTGCAGGTTAAAGAGCGGGCCGCCCGAGTTGCCCGGGTTCACCGGCACGTCGGTCTGGATGAACGGCGTGTAGTTCTCGTTGGGCAGCGAGCGCGACTTCGCGCTGATGATGCCCGAGGTCACGGTGTTGTCGAAGCCGTACGGCGAGCCGATCGCGACGACCCACTGACCGACCTTGCTCTGGCGCGGATCGCCGATCTTCACGGTCGGCAGATTGCTCGCGTCGATCTTGAGCACGGCGACGTCGGATTGCTTGTCGGCGCCGACCACTTTCGCCTTGAACTCGCGCTTGTCGGTGAGCTTCACGGTGACGACGTTCGCGCCATCGACCACGTGCGCGTTCGTCAGAATGTAGCCGTCATTGCTGATGATGAAGCCGGAGCCGAGGCTCGAGCTCGGCTGATCGGGTGCGTCGCCGCCATCGCCGCCTTGCATGCCCGGCACGCCGCCGAAGAAACGTTTGTAGAACTGATAGAACGGATCGTTCGGATCGATCGGCAGCTGGTTGCCGTTGAGGGTGCCGCCATTACCGCGCATGGCGGTCTGCTTGACCACGTGCTTCGCGCTGATGTTGACGACAGCCGGACCGTATGTCTCGACGAGACCGGAGAAATCGGGGACACCGGTTTTGGCTGCGGCTTCGGCGGGCATCATGGCGGCAGCTT
The DNA here is from genome assembly GCF_021390595.1 of Paraburkholderia sp. HP33-1. Taxonomy (NCBI): domain Bacteria; kingdom Pseudomonadati; phylum Pseudomonadota; class Betaproteobacteria; order Burkholderiales; family Burkholderiaceae; genus Paraburkholderia; species Paraburkholderia sp. HP33-1. The sequence goes on from NZ_JAJEJR010000001.1 coordinate 2,804,258, forward strand.
CCGCCGGCGAGATGATCTGCGGCGCAGGCATATCGCGATGGCCTGCCACATAGCCGGCTGAAAGAGCAGCGGCGACAGCTACCGCAACAGCGCCGCGGGACAAGGTTTTCGCGTTCATCATGAGCTCCCGACTGGAGTAAGTGACTTTGGATGTCGACGAGCGTAAGGGGCATCGCTTAAACGAGTCTTAAGCAGCGCCAGATCGTGGGAACCTTTTCCGATGGGCCGCTAACGGCCGTCGTGGCAGCACGAACGGCGAGTTTGTCCGAAGGACAAACCGCCATTGTCAGAACCGTACGACGACCTGCAAACCGCCGGCCGGCGATTCGTCGAGCGACACTTCCGCATGATGTTGGGTGGCGATCCGGCGCACGATCGCGAGACCGAGACCGGTGCCCGCCACGTCGGCGCGCGCACGATTCGCACCCGCGCCCGCGCGATAGAAGCGATCGAACACGCGTTCGCGATCGGCCGGATCGATGCCCGGGCCGCTATCGGCGATCCGCACGACCGGATGGCCCTCCTCGATGTGCAGGCTCACGTCGACGCGCCCCCCGTGCGGCGTGTACTTGGTCGCGTTGTCGACGAGGTTGTTGAACATCACGCGCAGCGCTTCGGCGTCGCCGGTCACGCTGGCGGCCTCGCTCGCCTCGATGCCGAGGTCGACGCCGCGATTCATCGCGAGCGGCGCGTAAGTCGCGACGCACTCCCGCAGCAGCTCGCGCAGATCGAGTGCCCCGGCCACGGCGGCGCCGTCCGGTTCGGCCCGCGCGAGCGCGAGCAACTGCTCGGCGAGGCGCGTCGCACGCGTGACGCCCGCCTGCAGATCGGCGAGCGCTTCGTTGCGGGCAGCGTCGTCCTTCGCGCGCGCGACCAGCTGCGCCTGAATCTGCACCGCGGCAAGCGGCGTGCGCAATTCGTGCGCGGCATCGGCGACGAACGCCTTCTGGATGTCGAGCGCCGTCGCGAGCCGCTGCAGCAACCCGTTCAGCGCGCGCACGAGCGGCTGCACTTCGAGCGGCAAGCGCTGATCGGGTAACGGATCGAGCGCCTCGGGACGACGCGTGTCGAGCGCGCTCGTCACGCGCCGCAGCGGTTGCAGCCCGCGGCCGACGATCATCCACACCGCGAGCCCGAGTAGCGGCAGCAACACGATCAGCGGCCACAGCGTGCGCAGCGCGACGTTGGCGGCGAGCCGGTTGCGCACTGACAACGGCTGCGCGAGCTGCACGACGTTATCGCCGACGATCGCGCCATACACGCGCCAGTCGCCGCGGTCGGTACGCTCTGTCGAAAACCCGAGCTCGGCGCGCGGCGCGAGCGGCGCGCGCGGCCGCGAGTAGTACATCAGCATGCCGTTGCGATTCCAGATCTGCAGCACGATGCCCTCGTCGCCGGTATCTCGGCCGAGCACCTGCGAGAACGGCTCCGCCGGCAGCGCCGCGGCGATCTGTTCGAGCTGGTAATCGAACAGCTCGTTCGCTTCGGCGAGCGCCTGCCGGTAGATCAGCCAGCCCGCGATGCCGACGCCGAGCAGCACGAGCGCGAGCAGCCAGAACAGCAATTGACGGCGAATCGAGCGCATCGGCTCAGGCGTCCTTCGCGATCATGTAGCCGAGCCCGCGCACGTTGCGAATCAGATCGGCGCCGAGCTTCTTGCGCAGAGCGTGAATATAGACCTCGACGGTATTGCTGCCGATCTCCTCGCCCCAGCCATACATCTTTTCCTCGAGCTGGCTCTTCGACAGCACCGCGCCGGGCCGCGCGAGCAAGGCTTCAAGCAGCGCGAATTCGCGCGCGGATAGCGCGACCGGCGCGCCATCGAGCGTCACCTGGTGCGACGCGGGGTCGAGGGTCAGAGTGCCGTGGCGAATCGTCGAATCGCTGCGGCCGGACTGACGTCGGATCAGGGCGCGCATGCGCGCACCGAGTTCGTCGAGGTCGAAAGGTTTGACAAGGTAATCGTCAGCGCCGGCGTCGAGGCCCTTGACGCGATCGGCAACCGCGTCGCGCGCGGTGACGATCAGCACCGGCAGCGCATGGCCGCGCGCGCGCAGCGCGCGCAACACCTCGAGACCATCGCGCTTGGGCAGACCAAGGTCGAGCAACGCGAGATCGTAACGCTGGGCGGCCGCCGCGCGCAGCGCCGCTTCGCCGTCTTCGACCCAATCGACGGCGAAGCCTTCGCCGCGCAGCGCCTTGCGCACGCCTTCGGCGATCATCCGGTCATCTTCGACTAGCAGGATGCGCATGGTTGTCCGTTCCGAAACATTTGATGATGCCGCATTCTAGCGCCCGCTTTCGGGCTGCGCGGCGTGTGGCGCTTTTTTCACCGCAGCGCCACGGCATGTCACTACAATGGGCGCTTTGCGTCGCGCGACGTTCGTCGGGTGGCACGCGGCGCGTTGGTCCGCCGTTCGGGCGCCCGGATGGTCGTTCCATTGTGGCGCAAGCGCCGCTCGCCGCACGCCCTGAAATCCCGCTCGTCCGTTTGCCTGTTCACCCGTTCATGACGCACGCTTTTCTGACTTCCGTCGTACGCCGTGTGGCGCTGCGTCCGCGCCGTATGTTCAATCGCGCAGCCTTCATGCCTCAGCGCTTCTTGCCGCGCGCGACCGTGTGGCTCTTCGCCGCCGCGCTCGGTGCGAGCGCGCTGCTGCCGCAGGCCGCAGCGGCGCGCGTCAAGGCCGTGCATCCGAGTGTCAACGTCACGACGGTCCTGCCGCAGCCGGTGATGGCCGGTCTGGCGCGCGCGCACGTGCCGCTGTCGTCGATCAGCGTGGTCATCGAAAAGGTCGGCGACCGCACGCCGATCGTCGCGCTGAACGCCGGCAAGCCAATGATGCCCGCCTCGACGATGAAGCTCGTCACCACCTACTCGGGCCTGTCGATCCTCGGGCCCGGCTACCGCTGGCGCACCACCGCATACGCCGACGGCACGCTCGACGCGAGCGGCGTGCTGCATGGCAATCTGTACATCCAGGGCACCGGCGACCCCAAGCTCGTGCCCGAAGAATTGATCGACCTCGTGCAGAAAATTCACAAGGCGGGCATCAACGGTATCGACGGTGCGCTCGTACTCGACAAGCGGTACTTCGATCCGTCAACGCGCGAGCTCCCCGCGTTCGACGACGACGTCAACGCGCCGTACAACGTCGGCCCCGATCCGCTGCTGTACGCGTTCAAATCGCTGTCGTTCACGCTGACGCCATCGCCGGACGGCACCGTGGCGATCGACGTGCTGCCGGCACTCGCGCAGCTGCGCATCGACAACCAGCTGCGCGCGACGAACGGCCCGTGCCGCGGCGAGCTGCCGACGCCGACCGTCACGCCGCAGCCCGACGGCACGATCGACGCGTTGTTCACCGGCGACTTTCCGGTGCGCTGCGATGCACGTACGATCAACATCGCCGTGCTCGATCACTCGACGTTCTTCGTGCGCGGCTTTCTCGCGCTGTGGCAGCAAACCGGCGGCACGTTCACCGGCACGACCCGCGAAGGCGCGGTACCGGCCGGCGCGAAGCTCGTCGCGACCCACGAGGGGCCGATGCTGTCGGACATCGTTCGCGACATCAACAAGTTCAGCAACAACACGATGGCGCGCAACCTGTTCCTGACGATCGGCGCCGCCGAGGAAAGGCCGCCCGCGACGCCCGACAAAGCCGCGCGCGCGGTCGAAGCATTTCTGCAGCGCGACAGCCTGAACACCGAGTACCTGACGCTCGACAACGGCTCGGGCCTGTCTCGCGACGAGCACATCACCGCGCTCGCGCTCGCCGATGTTCTGCAACGCGCGAACGCGAGTCCGGTCGCGCAGGTGTTCGTCGACTCGCTGCCGATCGCGGGTGTCGACGGCACCATGCGCAACCGCCTGACCACCCAGGGCGCGGGCGGCAACGCGCACATCAAGACTGGTACGCTGCGCGACGTGCGTGCGATCGCCGGCTACGTCGCGTCGGCCGACGGCAACAGCTACATCGTCGTCAGCCTGATCAACGATCCGCATTCGGAAGCCGCGCGCGCCGCGCACGACGCGCTGCTCGAATGGGTGTACGACGGCCCGTCGCAGGGCTTCACGAAGGTCTCCGCGCCCATCGGGGAAGCGCGCGAGAGGCCCAGGAAAAACCCGCGCAGGCACGTCGCCCACTGAGTATTCCTTCTAGCGATGCAGCGCGCGGCAAGCTGCTAACCGTGTACGCTGTCGGGCAGCATGCGGCGCACGACATCACGCGCTTGGCGTGCAGGGCGCCCGGTCGTTCAGACCGCGCGAGCCGCACGAACGATAACGACACCACCCGCCGCGTACCGCGCGGCGGTCAGGGACCAGGAAGGGAGACACGATGCAATTCGATGCCGAATTGCTGCTGCTCGCTATGGCGCCCGTCTTTCTTGCCTGCATCGGCTGGGAGGCGTGGCACGTGAGCCGCACGCGCCCGGCCAAGCGGCTTTATAGCCGGCGCGACACGCTGTGCAACACCGCGCTCGCGCTGATGCGACAGGCCGCCGACAAGCTCGCGTGGCTCGCGATCATTCCTGTCTACGCTTTTTTCTGCGAACATTGCCGCGCTCATACCTGGCCGGTGACGTGGCTGTCGGTCGTTGTACTGTTCGTCGCGCAGGATCCGCTCTATTACGTGTTTCATCGCTGCAGTCATCGGGTGCGCTGGGTGAGCAAGACCACCGCCGAACAATCAGGCTTGAACCCAAATCATATGATCGTGCTTCGGACCTCACGCAGGCCGTAGAAGATTCTGCAAGCTGTCGTCACGCCGCCGACGCGTCGGACGCCGCCTGCAACACATGGCATCAAGGGCCACACATACGAGGAGATGCAGTCAACATGAATCAAACCGCTTCGAAAAAACAGCAATGGATGCGCGTCACGCAGATCGCCGTGGCGAGCGCAGCGTTCGCCGCGCTCGCGGCGTGCGGCGGTGGCAGCAGCGACAATAGTTCGAGCAGCACGCCGTCGGGGGGCGTCACGCTGCAGGTCGTGTCGTTCGGCGACAGCCTGTCGGATGTCGGCACCTACCAGCCGTCGGTCCAGGCGAACGTCGGCACGGGCGGCGGCCGCTTCACGACGAATCCGGGCGAAGTCTGGACGCAAAAGATTGCCGAGTACTACGGTGGCACGCTCACCGCCGCGTATGTCGGCGGCTTCGGCGCGCCCCTCACCGCGGCGGGCGGTCTCGGCTACGCACAGGGTGGCTCACGTGTCGATCTGCAGCCGGGCATCGGCTACGCGACGAACAACATGGCCGCGACCACGGTGCCGATCACCACGCAGGTCAACGAGTATCTGGCCGCGCACAACAACAGCTTCAATTCGAACCAGCTCGTGCTGATCAACGGCGGCGCGAACGATATCTTCTACTGGGTGCAAGCGGTCTCGGCTGCCGGCCCGGCAGCGGCGGCGGCAGCGATCGCAGGCGGCGACGCGGCCGGCGCGCAGGCGGCGGCCACCACCGCGACGTTGAATGCCGAGGCCGCCGCGCAGGCTGCGATCACCACCGCGGCGAGCACGTTCGCCGCCACGGTGGTGAAGGTCGTCAACGCGGGCGCGACGCATGTGGTGGTGTCGAACGTGCCGGACATCGCGAAGACGCCGCAAGGTGTCGCCGCGGGCACGCAAGGCCAGGCGCTGATCGACGGCCTCGTCCAACTCTACAACGGCGTGCTGAAGCAAGGACTCGGGTCGACCTCGCAGGTCATCTACGTGGACTCGTATGCGTGGCTGGACCAGACGTTGGCGAACTACCAGTCGCTCGGCTTCACCGTGTCGAATACGGGCACTGCATGTAACCTGACGTCGATGGCCACAGCCGCGACCGCGTACGCGACGGCCAATCCGAGCGTGCTCGCATCGGGCCAGACGGCGGCGTCGTGGGGCAGCGCGTTCGGGTCGTCTCTGTTCTGCTCGCCGCAGACCTACACGGTGGCCGGTGCTGACCAGAGCTACGTGTTCGCGGACAACGTGCATCCGACCACGCATACGTGGGCGCTGTTCGCGCAGCAGGTCGAGTCGCAGATCGCTGCGAGCGGGCTTGGGAAGTAACGCGTTGTTGGCCGCGGGGTAGCTGTATTGACAGCAAACCCGCGGAGCCAAGGTTGCCCAGATGGCAAAAGGCCCGGCTCGTTGAACGAGCCGGGCCTTTATCTTTTTCCGGTGGCCTCGCGACGCAGCGCCGCGCGCCGAGTGCGTCAGTTCTGCGCTTCGAAAGCCGCCGCCGCGCGCCCGAGCCGATCGTTGACCGCGATCCATTCGATCGTGTCCGGCAGCTTCTCGATCAGAATCCGCGTGACGTTCGCCCGATCGAGCGCGCGCAGCAAGCCGTATAGCTCGCGTGCATAGACGTGCGGATCTTCCGGCGCGGCGACGAAATGCACGCCCTCTGCATCGGCCCACTGGCCCGCACGCGATGCGCGCGCAACCAGCGCGACGCGCTCGCCCGCCTCGCGCACCGCGAGCAGCGGCTCGAGCTCGCCGAACGGCAGCAGCGCGAGCGGCGTGCGTGGCGCGTAATGCGCCTTCAGCGTGCCCGACGCGCGCGGTGCGGTCGCATCCGAGCCGTCGGGCAGACGTGGCGCCTCGCCGAGCACGTCGGCGATATCCTGCGGCGTCACGCGACCCGGCCGAAGCAGCGCCGGAAAGCCGCGCGACAGATCCAGAATCGTCGATTCGATGCCGACATCCGACGCGCCGCCATCGAGCACATGAATCGCGCTGCCGAACTCGTCGCGTACATGTTGTGCGGTGGTCGGGCTCACGTGTCCGAAGCGGTTCGCCGACGGCGCAGCGACGCCGCCATGCCCGCCACGCAACGCGCTGAACGCTTCGAGCAAGGCCTGTGCGACCGGATGCGACGGGCAGCGCAGCCCCACCGAATCCTGGCCGCCGCTGACCGCCGCCGGAATGCGCGCGGCGCGCTTGAGGATCAGCGTGAGTGGTCCCGGCCAGAACGCGTCGATCAGGCGCTGCGCGTCCGCCGGCAGATACTCGACCCAGTAGTTCGGATCGCCATGCGGCGCGAGATGCACGATCACCGGATGGTTGGCCGGCCGCCCCTTCGCCGCGTAAATGCGCGCGACCGCGTCCGGGTTCTCGGCATCGCCGCCGAGGCCGTAGACGGTCTCCGTCGGAAATGCGACCAGCCCACCGGCATCGAGCAAGGCCGCCGCGCGCTCGATCTGCTCGTCGCTGACGGGCAACGCGTGGGTAGCGTCCTCGGCGGGTTTCTGTTGATCCGGCATGGCGAGCGCGTCAGCTGGTAGCAATGTGCAGCAGCCGCGCGCAATCACGCGCCGCGGTGCGGGCTGATTCGAGCGTCGGCGCGGTGAAGTTCACGTGGCCCATCTTGCGGCCGCAACGCGCCTCTTCCTTGCCGTACAGATGCAGGCGTGCAGCCGGCATCGCGGCGACCTCCTGCCACGGCGGCGTGACCGCCGCGCGCTTCGGACCGTCCGGGAACCAGACGTCGCCGAGGATGTTCAGCATCACCGCCGGCGAATGCTGGCGCGTGTCGCCGAGCGGCATGCTGGTCATCGCGCGCACCTGCTGCTCGAACTGGCTCGTTGCGCAGGCGTCGACCGTGTAGTGGCCGGAGTTGTGCGGGCGCGGCGCCATTTCGTTGGCGACGAGCGAGCCGTCTTCGAGAATGAAGAACTCGACGCACAGCACGCCGACATATCCGAGCTTGTCGGCGATCTGCAGTGCGGCCTGTTGAGCCTGCTGCACGAGCGCCGGCGTCGCGTCCGGCGCGGGGACGATGGTGTGCGACAGCACGCCGTGGCGATGCGTGTTCTGCGCGAGCGGATAGACGACCGACGCCCCGCTCGCCGCGCGCGCGATCAGCGCCGACACCTCGAACTTCAGCGGCAAGCGCTTCTCGAGCACGCACGGCACGCCGCCGAGCGACGCATGCGCCTCGCGCACTTCCTCGGCGTTGCGCACGCGAACCTGGCCTTTGCCGTCGTAACCCATGCGCGCCGTTTTCAGAATGCCCGGCAGCACCGCTTCGAGCTCGGCATCGCCCAGCGCCGCAAGCGCGTCCGACGACTCGATCACGACGTGCGGCGCAACCGTCACGCCCGACGACGCGATAAAACGCTTCTCGGCGATCCGGTCCTGGGCAACGGCGACGCACCGCCCCGCCGGGCTCACGAACGTGGTTTTGCCGAGAAAGTCGAGGCTCGCGGCCGGCACGTTCTCGAATTCGGTCGACACCGCCGCGCACAGCCGCGCGAGTTCGGTCAACGCCGCTTCATCGTCGTAGGCCGCGCGCAGGTGGCGGTCGGCGACCGCGCCCGCCGGGCTGGTTTCGTCCGGATCGAGCACGGCGACGCGATAGCCCATCGCCTGGGCGGCAAAGCAGAACATGCGGCCGAGCTGGCCGCCACCGACCATGCCAAGCCATGCGCCGGGCAGAATCGGTGAAACCGGTGTGTTGTCAGGGTTCATCTTGGTGGTCGGTCGCGGCCGGATACGCGTCGCGCTCTCAGTGCGAGCGGCGGGCATCCGGCCGGGGGTCGGACAGGAGACGTCGTAAAAAAACAATCGGTGCGCTTACAGCGCCGGCAACACCATCGCGTGAGCCGCTTCGTTCTGGCGCACACGGAATGCGGCGAGCTTGTCCGCGTATTCGGCGCTCGTGCCGGACAGGAGCGACACCGCAAACAGCGCCGCATTCGCGGCACCCGCCTCGCCAATCGCAAACGTCGCGACCGGCACGCCCTTGGGCATCTGCACGATCGAATGCAGCGAATCGACGCCCTTCAGGTACTTGCTCGCGACCGGCACGCCGAGCACCGGCACCGTGGTCTTCGCGGCCAGCATGCCCGGCAGATGCGCCGCGCCGCCCGCGCCCGCGATGATCGCGCGAATGCCGCGCTCGCGCGCGCTTTCAGCATAGGCGAACATTTCGTCGGGCATACGGTGCGCGGACACGACCTTCGCTTCATACGGCACGCCGAATTCCTGCAGAATCGCGACGGCGTTTTTCATGACTTCCCAGTCGGAACTGGAGCCCATCAATACGCCGACAACCGGCGCATCATGCGTATGGGCGGTTTGTGCTTCACTCATCTTTACGGCTTCCTTGTTTCCCTGCGATGCGCGCCAGACACGGCGCGCGCGATCAGATCAGTCGAGCTTGTGGCCGGTCAGGCGCTCGAGCGCTTCCTGATACTTCTCGCCCGTTTTCACGACCACGTCGTCCGGCAGCTTCGGCGCCGGCGGCTCTTTCTTCCACGGCTGGGTTTCGAGCCAGTCGCGCACGAACTGCTTGTCGAACGACGGCGGGTTCGTGCCGACCTGGTACTGGTCCGCCGGCCAGAAGCGCGACGAATCCGCCGTGAGCGCCTCGTCCATCAGGTACAGCTTGCCGTTGTTGTCCAGACCGAACTCGAACTTCGTGTCGGCGATGATGATGCCGCGCGTCGCCGCATAGTCTGCAGCTTCCTTGTACAGGCGGATCGAGATGTCGCGGATCGTGGCCGACAGCTCGGTACCGATGCGGCGTTCCATCTCGTCATAGGTGATGTTTTCGTCGTGGTGGCCCATCTCGGCCTTGGCGGCCGGCGTGAAGATCGGCTCGGGCAGCTTCTGCGCGTTCTGCAGACCCGCCGGCAGTTGCACGCCGCACACCGAACCGGTGGCCTGGTAATCTTTCCAGCCGCTGCCGGCCAGATAGCCGCGCACCACCGCTTCGACGAGGATCGGCTCGAGACGCTTGACGACCACCGCGCGCCCCTTGACCTGCTCGACTTCGTCCGGTGCGACCACCGACTCGGGCGCCACGCCCGTCAGGTGGTTCGGCACCACGTGCTGCAGTTTCTCGAACCAGAAGTTAGCCATCGCGTTGAGCACGCGGCCCTTGTTCGGAATCGGCTCACCCATGATCACGTCGAACGCCGACAGACGGTCGGTCGTGACGATCAGCAACTGGTCGTTGCCCACCGCATAGTTGTCGCGGACTTTGCCGCGGCCGAGCAGCGGCAGCGAGCGGAGCGTGGATTCGTAGAGGGTAGACATCGTCGTGGTTCGCTAAAAGTGGGGCAAAAAATGTGACCGGAACAAAAGGGAAACGCCGTTCCCCCGATGATGCGGGAACGGCGATCGGACGACAACCTGGCCAATCGGCTAAGCGAGCGGCCAGGCGCGGAGCCAAAACTACAGCTTAGCGGACGACTTGCGCGAGCTCGCCCGACTTGTACTTCTCCGCAATTTTATCAAGCGAAACCGGCTTGATCTTGCCAGCCTGGCCTTCGCAGCCGAATTGCATGTAACGGTCGATACAGATCTTCATCGCGGCTTCGCGCGCCGGCTTCAGGTAATCGCGCGGATCGAACTTGCCCGGGTTGGTCGCCATGTAGCGGCGGATCGCGCCCGTGATCGCCAGGCGCAGGTCGGTGTCGATGTTGACCTTGCGCACGCCGTGACGGATGCCTTCCTGGATTTCCTCGACCGGCACGCCGTAGGTTTCCTTCATGTCGCCGCCGAATTCGCGGATTTCCGCGAGCAGCTCCTGCGGCACCGACGACGAGCCGTGCATCACGAGGTGCGTGTTCGGAATGCGCTGGTGGATTTCCTTGATGCGCTGGATCGAGAGGATATCTCCCGTCGGCTTCTTGCTGAACTTGTAGGCGCCGTGCGAGGTGCCGATCGCGATGGCCAGCGCGTCGCACTGGGTCAGCTTGACGAAGTCGGCGGCCTGCTCCGGATCGGTCAGCAGCTGCTCGCGGGTCATCGTGCCTTCGGCGCCGTGGCCGTCTTCCTTGTCGCCCTTCATCGTTTCGAGCGAGCCGAGCACGCCCAGCTCCGCTTCCACGGTGACGCCGATCGAGTGCGCCGCTTCGACGACCTTGCGCGACACTTCGACGTTGTACTCGTACGATGCGACCGTCTTGCCGTCGGCTTCGAGCGAACCGTCCATCATCACGCTCGTGAAGCCGCTGCGGATCGCCGCCATGCACACCGCCGGCGACTGGCCGTGGTCCTGGTGCATCACGACCGGGATGTGCGGATACGACTCGACCGCCGCTTCGATCAGATGACGCAGGAACGGCTCGCCCGCGTACTTACGCGCGCCGGCCGACGCCTGCATGATGACCGGGGCGTTGACCTTGTCGGCCGCGGCCATGATCGCCTGCACCTGCTCCAGGTTGTTCACGTTGAATGCCGGAAGGCCGTAGCCGTTTTCCGCGGCATGGTCCAGCAGTTGACGCATTGATACGAGAGGCATGCTCAAACTCCTTAGATTGAAACGAATTCTTTTGCCGTCGGCATCTTTTGCGGCGATTTTATCGCGAAGCAGGTAGCGTTCCCGCGCTGACGCCGGCGCTTTGGTGCGCCGTCGCACATGGACCGTGCGGGTTGCGCCGGCCTGCTTCGCTCAATCCAGCCTGTGCCGATCGGGCAGTCCAGCCTGATCAGTACGGTTCACCAACCCGCACGATCTTCAACGTATTGGTGCCGCCCGCCTGCCCCATCGGCTCGCCGACCGTCAGCACGACCATGTCGCCGTGCGACGCGTAGCCCTTGCGGACCACCGTTTCGAGCGCCTGCTGCAGCGCGGTGTCGCGATCGGTGTTGGTGTCCAGATGCAGCGACGTCACATTGCGGTACAGCGCCATCGCGCGCTCGCTGCCGACGCGCGGCGTCAACGCAAAAATCGGCACGTGGGTCCAGTGGCGCGACATCCACAGCGCGGTCGAGCCCGATTCGGTCAGCGCGACGATGGCCTTGGCGCCAAGGTGATAAGCGGTAAACAGCGCGCCCATCGCGATCGACTGGTCGATCCGCGTGAACGTGCGGTCGAGGAAATCCTTGTCGAGTTCCGACTGCTCGGACTTTTCCGCTTCGACGCAGATCGCGGCCATGGCCTCGATGGTTTGCACCGGGTACTTGCCCGCCGCAGATTCCGCCGACAGCATCACCGCGTCGGTGCCGTCGAGCACGGCGTTCGCGACGTCCGACACCTCCGCGCGGGTCGGCACCGGCGCGTGGATCATCGACTCCATCATCTGCGTCGCTGTGATCACGAACTTGTTCGACTCGCGCGCCATCCGGATCATGCGTTTTTGCAGCGCCGGCACCGCGGCATTGCCCACTTCCACGGCCAGATCGCCACGCGCGACCATGATGCCGTCCGATGCGTCGAGGATGCCCTGCAGCGCCGGAATCGCTTCCGCGCGCTCGATCTTCGCGATCATCTTCGGCTTGATGCCGTACGGCGCGCCGGCGATGTTCGCGAGTTGGCGGGCCATTTCCATGTCGGTCGCGTTCTTCGGGAACGACACCGCGATGTAATCGACGCCGAGCGACATCGCCGTGCGGATGTCTTCCATGTCCTTCGCGGTCAGCGCGGGCGCCGACAGGCCGCCGCCCTGGCGGTTGATGCCCTTGTTGTTCGACAGCTCGCCGCCGATCCTCACGACCGTGTGGATCTCCTGGCCGATCACGCGCTGCACGCCAAGCACGATCAGGCCGTCGTTGAGCAGCAGCACGTCGCCCGCTTTCAGGTCACGCGGCAGATCCTTGTAGTCGAGTCCGACGCGCTCGTCGTTGCCGAGCTCGCATTGCGCGTCGAGGATGAACGGATTGCCGGCGACGAGCGTCGTGCGGCCGTTCTCGAACTTGCCGACGCGGATCTTCGGGCCTTGCAGGTCGGCCATGATGGCGACTTCGCGGCCGGTCAGGCGGGCCGCCTCGCGCACGAATTCGGCGCGCTGACGATGGTCGTCGGCGGTGCCGTGTGAGAAATTGAGCCGCACCACGTCCAGTCCCGCCTGCATCATTTGCAGCAGGATTTCCGGCGTGCTGGAAGCCGGTCCGATAGTAGCGACAATCTTGGTGGCGCGATGCATGAGTCTCCTCGTCTGGATAGGATCGCTGGAAAGAGCGCTGCGAGTCTGGTGCGGAGTCTGCGCATCGGAAGATGCTGCCAGGGGGCGCGCGCCGGCTGTGGCCGATGTCGCTTTGTGGAGTGATGTGGTATTCGAGACCGGCGCCTCGCGCGCCGGAGATGGGTTGTCCTGCTTGCCGGAAGGCTGATCCGGCTGGGTGGGATCGGTTGGTGCCGTCGGCGGTTGTACCGCTTCGGCGGCTGCAGGCACTACGAGCACCTCAGCAGCCGCATCCTGTCCGGCCGTTGCTGCCGCCGCAGCGGCCGCGCGTGTCGTGCGCTCCCCTGCCGGTGCTGCCGCGTCACCGCGCGGCGCTTTCGCGCCGCGCGCCTTCGTCGATTTCACCGATGGAGAGCGCGTCGCCACGTTATGCCCGCGATTCCAGAACTTCGACCGCCGGCAGCTTCTTGCCCTCGAGGAACTCGAGGAACGCGCCGCCGCCCGTCGAAATGTAGCTGACCTGGTCGTGGATGCCGTACTTGGCGATCGCCGCGAGCGTGTCGCCACCGCCTGCGATCGAGAATGCCGCCGAGCGCGCGATCGCGTCCGCGAGCGTCTTCGTGCCGTTGCCGAACTGGTCGAACTCGAACACGCCGACCGGGCCGTTCCACACGATCGTGCCGGCCTTCTCGAGCTGCGCGGCGAGCGCCTTGGCCGTGTCCGGACCGATGTCGAGGATCATGTCGTCGTCCTGCACATCGGCGACGGCCTTCACTTCGGCCTTCGCGGTCGGCGAGAACTCCTTGGCGGTGACCACGTCGGTCGGGATCGGCACCGAGGCGCCGCGGGCCTTGGCCGCGTCGATGATCGCCTTCGCTTCGCTGACGAGATCGGCTTCGGCGAGCGACTTGCCGATCTTCAGGCCGGCCGCGAGCATGAACGTATTGGCGATGCCGCCGCCGACGATCAGCTGGTCGACCTTCTCCGCGAGCGACTTCAGGATGGTCAGCTTGGTCGACACCTTCGAGCCCGCGACGATCGCCACGAGCGGACGCTTCGGCGCGCCGAGCGCCTTGCCGAGCGCTTCGAGTTCAGCGGCGAGCAGCGGACCCGCGCACGCGATGGGCGCGTACTTCGCGATGCCGTGCGTGGTCGCTTCGGCGCGGTGCGCGGTGCCGAATGCGTCGTTCACGTAGACGTCGCAGAGCTTCGCCATTTTCTGCGCGAGCTCGTCGGAGTCTTTCTTTTCGCCCTTGTTCACGCGGCAGTTTTCGAGCAGCACGACCGAGCCCGGCGCGACGTTCACGCCGTTCTCGACCCAGTTCGCGACGAGCGGCACCTCGCGGCCGAGCAGCTCGGCGAGGCGCTTCGCCACCGGCGCGAGCGAATCTTCCGGCTTGAAGTCGCCTTCGGTCGGACGGCCAAGGTGGGAGGTGACCATCACGGCGGCACCGGCGTCGAGCGCGGCCTTGATGGCCGGCACGGAGGCACGGATGCGGGTGTCTTCGGTGATGTTGCCTTGATCGTCCTGCGGCACGTTCAGATCGGCGCGGATGAACACGCGTTTGCCGGACAGCTTGCCTTCGGCGATCAGGTCGGAGAGACGCAATACCTTGTTCATGGGCTTGAGTATGCGAGTTGATGAGAAGGCGGTGACGGACTGCGCGCGGGGGCGATACGCGGCGAACTCCAGCGCTTCGGCCCAACGGCTCCGCGGGATCGGGCGCCGGCGGCCGGCCGCGACACTAGGCGCCTTGCTGCGGCACGCTCAACCCGGAAAGGGCCATTTTAACTGATCCAAACGACCTGCCGACCCGCGGCGCAGCGAATGTCGCGTATTTGATCGCCGGGCCATCGATGTCGCGGCGCAGCATCGACGGCCGGACGGTCACAGGAAGACCCGCATCAGCGTGAACACGACCATTCCGGTCACGATCGTGCCGAGCATGGTGCGCCGCCACAAAAACCAGCCGAGTCCGGCGAGCGTCGCGTAAAGCTCATGGTTGGAGGTCGCGAGCGACAGCCCGGTGGGCGTCGTTAGCACCTCGGGCACCACCACGGCGGCGAGCGCAGCCGCCGGCGCATAGCGCAGCATCTTCTGCACGCGCGCCGGCAGCACCGTGCGCTCGCCGCCGATCAGGAACAGCGCGCGCGTGAACGCAGTGACGAAGGTCATGCCGAAAATGGCGAGCCAGATTTGCGTGGAGGTCATCGCGAGTCTCCGGCGGGATCGCTCACGGCGCGGATGCGGCGCAGGTCGGCGCGCTCGATCATCAGGTCGGCCGCACTGCCGGCGACGATCGCCGCGACCACTGCGAGCGGCAGCGCGAGCCGGTACGGCAGATCGAGCGCGAGCAGCGCCACGATGCCGGCCACGCTGACCGCGACCAGCGTCGAGCGCGTGGCGATCGCCGACACCATCACCGGCAACAGCGCGAGCGTGCCGGCGAGCGCGAGTCCCCAGTTGTTGGGAATCAGGCTCGCGAGCAGGATGCCGATGATCGACGACACCTGCCACGACAGCCAGCTCGACACCGCCATGCCCCAGAAGTACGCCTCCTTGCCCGGCATGTAGCCGGTCGGAAAGCTCTTCTTCACGAACAGCAGATAGATCACGTCGCCGTTGAAATAGCCGAGCACGATGCGCCGCCACATCGGCAGATACGAGAAATGGGGCGCGAGGCCGGCGCTGAAAATCACGAAGCGGGTGTTGACCACCGCCGCGGTCAGCAGCACGGTCCACACCGGCAGTTTCGCGGCGAGGAGCGGCAGCACCGCCAGCTGCGACGAGCCGGCATAGCACAGCAGCGACATCGTGAGCGCCTGCGGCAGCGTGAGCACGGACTTGCTCATCGCGATCCCGGTGACGAGGCCCCACGAAAAAATCGCCATCAACGTGGGGGCATAGGCGCGCGCGCCTTCACGAAAAGCGCGGCGATCGGTATCGGACAGTCGAGCGAGCATCGGGCGAAGGGTACGGGCGCAAGGAACGCCGTCGGGAAGGCCCGGTCGGCGGCGGGTCGCGAGGCCACCCGCCGGCGCATCCGGATTTGATTTATGCGTGCGCTGGATTATAGCGTCCGGGCTGCGCCCCAACGCCCGTTGTGTGGGCAAAAGACGCTAAAATAGCGCTCCCGGCTATGTCCTGCGCTCATGGCCGCACCTCATAACGCACCTGCTGGAGAACCGTATGTCAATGGCCGACCGCGACGGCAAGATCTGGATGGATGGCAAGCTCATCGACTGGCGCGCTGCCAAAATCCACGTGCTCACCCACACGCTGCACTACGGCATGGGCGTGTTCGAGGGCGTGCGCGCTTATAAGACCGCCGACGGCGCCACCGCGATTTTCCGCCTGCAGGAGCACACCAAGCGCCTGCTGAACTCGGCAAAGATTTTCCAGATGGACGTGCCGTTCGACCATGAAACGCTCGCCGCCGCGCAGCGCGAAGTGGTCCGCGAGAACAAGCTCGATTCGTGCTATCTGCGCCCGATCATCTGGGTCGGCTCGGAAAAGCTCGGCGTGTCGGCCAAGGGCAACACGATTCACGTCGCGATCGCGGCGTGGCCGTGGGGCGCGTACCTGGGCGAAGACGGCATCACCAAGGGCATCCGCGTGAAGACGTCGTCGTTCACACGCCATCACGTGAACGTGTCGATGGTGCGCGCGAAGGCGTCCGGCTGGTACGTGAACTCGATCCTCGCGAACCAGGAAGCGGTCGCCGACGGCTACGACGAAGCGCTGCTGCTCGACGTCGACGGTTATGTGTCGGAAGGCTCGGGCGAGAACTTCTTCCTCGTCAACAACGGCAAGCTCTACACGCCGGACCTGTCGTCGTGCCTCGACGGCATCACGCGCGACACCGTGATCACGCTGGCGCGCGACATGGGCCTGCAGGTGATCGAAAAGCGCATCACGCGCGACGAGGTCTACACCTGCGACGAAGCCTTCTTCACCGGCACGGCAGCCGAAGTCACGCCGATCCGCGAGCTCGACAACCGCACGATCGGTGCTGGCGCGCGTGGCCCGATCACCGAAAAGCTGCAGTCCGCCTTCTTCGACGTCGTCAACGGCAAGAACGCGAAATACGCGAACTGGCTCACGAAGATCTGAGCGAACGTCCGAGCGAAACTCCAGGAAGCACCCCGCATACAACGAGAAAGACTCATGAGCGAAATCAAGGAAATGCCGCTGGTCGAACTGTCGGCAAAAGATCTGCCGGCGTATTGTCCGAACCCGGCCATGCCGCGCTGGAGCGCGCATCCGCGCGTTTTCATCGATGTGTCGCACGGCGAAGCGCGTTGCCCGTACTGCAGCACGCGCTACAAGCTGCGCGACGGCGAAGTGATCAAGGGCCATTGATCCGGCTCATCGAGCGGTTCTGAGCCGGCTTGGGCGGCACGAGGCGCGGGGTTCGGACCACGCGCCCGCCGCGACGCAGGCTCGAGCCGCGCGGCCACGTTGCCGCCCGCATCGTCATCGCGGTGCAGGTGGGCAAACGGCCTCGCGCCGCGCGGTTTTCCGCTTTCCCCTTTTACCAATCCGAGTGCCACGCGCAGCGCGCGCGGCACTCGTTATCGACACCGGACACTCACTCTGATGCGTCGCGCGTTGGTTATCGCACCGAACTGGATCGGTGACGCATTGATGGCGCAGCCGCTGTTTGCGCGCCTCGTGAAATTGCATCCGCGCATCGTCATCGACGCGGTGGCGCCCAGCTGGGTCGCCCCCGTGCTCGAACGCATGCCGGAAATCCGCGACGTCTACGCGACCGATCTCGCGCACGGCAAACTGCAGATGCTGCGCCGCTGGCAGCTCTCGAGCGATCTGCGCGACGTCGGCTACGACGCGGCCTACGTGCTGCCGAACTCGTTCAAGTCGGCGCTGATTCCGTGGCTGGCGGGCATTCCGCTGCGCATCGGCTACACCGGCGAGAGCCGCTACGGCGTGCTGAACGTGCGTCACGCGAATCCGCGCAAGGACGAACGTCCGCCGATGGTCGGCCACTACGCCGCCCTCGCCTACGCGCCCGGCGCCAAGGTCCCCGAGGATCTGGCGATGCCGCGCCTCGACACGGATCTGAACGAGGCGTCGCGCGTGTCGGCGCGCTTCAATCTCGATACGCGCGTGCCGCTGCTGGTGTTTTGCCCCGGCGCCGAGTACGGTCCCGCGAAGCGCTGGCCGCCCGAGCACTTCGCGTCGCTCGCGCAGATGGTCGGCCAGTCGTTCCCGTACACGCAGATCGTCGCGCTCGGCTCGCCGAAAGACGCGCCGCTCGCGCAGGCGATCGCCGAGAAAGCGCCGAACGTGCGCAACCTGTGCGGCCAGACTGCGCTCGGCGAGGCCTGTGCGCTGATCTCGCGGGCCAATGCGGTCGTCACCAACGACTCCGGCCTGATGCACGTCACCGCGGCGCTGCGCCGTCCGCTCGTGGCCGTCTACGGATCGACCGATCCGCGCCACACGCCGCCCTTGTCCGAGCTCGCAAAGGTACAATGGCTTCATCTCGAATGCAGCCCCTGTTTTGAGCGTGAGTGCCCACTCGGTCATCTGAACTGCCTGAAGCAGCTGAGCGCCGAGCAGGTTTTCGGCGATTTGCGCGGCATGCTGCTCGCGCAGCGCTGAGCAAACTGGTACTTGCACGCAACACCGCACGCCCCCGAGCGCGTCGCGTCATGTTCGCGCCTTGCGGCGCGGGCAAGCTGACGCCGGGGAGCGAGGGTCCGGCGCATTGGACCGTCCCGCTACCGCAGACCCGCAACCGCGCGCCGCGCACAAGAGACTGACGAGCCATGCCACGTTTTGCCCATATCTTCGAAGCCGCCGCCGATACCCTGAACGCCTACTATCAGGCCGTCGCCGAGGTCAATATCGACAGCTTGATGGGCTTGTGGATCGACGAGGAGTTCGTCAGCTGCATCTGCGCGGACGGCTCGCATCTGCACGGTCTCGAGAGCATCCGCAATGGCTTGCAGGCCCAGCTCGAAGCGATGCCGGTGTCGATCGAGCCGCTCGACATCCGCGTTTATGACAGCCTCGGCACCGTCGTCTATGCAATTGCCGAAGCGCATCGCCCGGCCGACCCGACCGCCATGCCCACGATGGTTTTCACCACCTACGTGATGGTCCACGAACGCGGCGAATGGCGCATTGCGCATATTCACGCGAGCCCGATGCCGAACGAGACCGCCAGCCAGTTCGCGACGAAGATGCGGCATGGCCAGGGCCCGCTGCACTGACGCGCGGCACCGCTGAAGCTTCAGGTTCACGCTTTTTCGCTTTCTCGCTTTTCCGCCGGTATGAGTTCGACGCCCGATAGACCCGCTTCCCCCAGTACGGCCCCCGCCAGGGTGGCGGCCGCCGTCGAGCCGACCGTCGAGCTGCTGTACCGCGCGCCCCTGTGGCTGCCGAACCGGCATGCGCAGACCATCGTCCCGTCGCTGTTCGCGCGCCGCCCCGCGGTATCGTTTCGACGCGAGCGCTGGGACACGCCCGACGGCGATTTCATCGATCTCGACTGGGTCGCGCACGATAGCCCACCCACCGATACCGCACCGCTCTTCGTGCTGTTTCACGGACTCGAAGGCAGTTCGTCATCGCACTACGCGGCTACGCTGATGGCCGCCGCGCGCGAATACGGCTGGCACGGCGTAGTGCCGCACTTTCGTAGCTGCAGCGGTCCGCTGAACCGGCTGCCGCGCTTCTACCATCTCGCCGACAGCAACGAGGCCGACTGGATCCTGCGCCGCCTGCGCGCCGCGCATCGCGGGCCGGTGGTCGCGGCGGGCGTGTCGCTCGGCGGGAACGTGCTGCTGCGCTGGCTCGGCGAGCGACAAAACGATGCGGCGCAGGTGGTGTCGGCCGCCGCCGCGATTTCGACGCCGATCGATGTCCATGCGGGCGGCCGCGCGCTGTCGCAGGGCTTTGGTCTCGTCTACACGCGCAGCTTCCTGAAGACGCTGAAGCACAAGGCCAACCAGAAACTCGAGCAGTACCCGGGCCTGTTCGACCGCGACGCGATGCTCGCGAGCCGCACGATGTACGAATTCGACAACGTCGTGACCGCGCCGCTGCACGGCTTTCGCAATACCGACGACTACTGGAGCAGCGCGACCACCCGCCCGCTGCTGCCGCACATTCAGGTGCCGACGCTCGTGCTCAACGCCCGCAACGACCCGTTCCTGCCGGCCGAGGCGCTGCCGTCGCGGCATGAGGTGTCGGCGGCGGTCGAGCTTTATCAGCCGGAACAAGGCGGCCATGCGGGCTTCATGACCGGGCCGTTCCCGGGCCGCATCGACTGGCTGTCGCGGCGCGTGTTCAGCTATCTGGAGCGGCACGTCGATCATGGATGACATCGTCAAACAGTCGTTGGCCAAATGGCCGAACGTGCCGAGCTGCACCGGCTGGCTGATGCTCGATCGGCGCGGCAACTGGCGCATGCGCGACGAAGCGGCCCAGGCGATCGGCGCGCCCGGCGCGCCGATCCGGCACGAAGCGCTGCTTGGCTTCATCAACCGGAACTACGAGGCCGATGAGCGCGGGCAATGGTTTTTCCAGAACGGGCCGCAGCGTGTCTATGTCGAGCTGGGTTATACGCCGTGGGTGGTCAGGTTATCCGCGGACACGAATGGGACGCTCGCGTTGCACGACCAGAGCGGCGGCGCGTTCGAACCGGCGGAGGTGTTCGTCGATGAAGATGGCGGCATTCTGTTCGCCGATCACTCGCAGCCGGCGCGCATCGCCGTCCTGCATGATCACGACCTCGAGATCTTCTGCGACCACGCAACGCTCGCCGACGATGGCTCGTTGAGCGGCGCATTCCACTGGAGCGTGCAGGTCACGTTGCCGCTGCAAAGCGTGCGACGCGATCAGGTGGCCGCGCGCTTTGGCTTCGTCGCGAGCCCGGCGGCGCAAGTCTGACGCCCGCACCGGCGCGCGCTCACGTGCACCCCTACCCCTTTTCGTCGAGCCGCTCTTCCTTGTAGCGGTTCTCCATCTCGTGCAGACGCGCATCGACGGTCGCGAGGTCGTAGTAGCCGATCGTCTTCAGGTCGCGCGCGTCCTTTAACTGCCGGATCGCCGACGGCCACGCCCCCTCCAGCGCGAATTTCTCCGCCATCGCGCGATGCTGCGTCAACGCATCGCCACTGCCCGCGCTCGCCTGCGCGAGATACAGCCACCACGCGGATTGATCGGGATGCGCCTGGGTTTCCCGCCTCGCCAGGGACTGGGCGTCGGTGAAACGGTGCAGCGTCAGCAGCGTGCGGATATGAATGTCGATCGCGGCGTTCGATTGCGGCCAGCGCTTCTGCGCGAACTCGGCCAGATGCGCGGCTTCGTCGGCGTGACCGGCGGACCGCGCGATGTCGGCCGCGAGCACGTCGAGGCTCGCCGAATCGCGCTCGGGCTCGCCTTCGTCACGCGCGCTCGAGACGAACGTCGCGCGCGCGTTCGCGAGCGACGCCGCCGCGTCGTCGTAGCGCTCGAGCAGCATTTGCCCGTACGCGATGCCGTACCAGTTCGCCGCGACGTTCAGCGCGGTGCGGTCGTCGATTTCCGAGCGCAGCCGCGAAATCTCGTCCGCGTAATCGCTGCGCGAGTGGACCTCCAACAGACGGGAACGCGCCCGCACGAAGCCGTACTCGGAGTCCTGATGCGGTTGCCGGTACGGCGCGCGGCGCGCGCGGTCTTCCATGTCGGCAATGCGCTCGCCCGTCAGCGGATGAGTGCGTGCATAGGCCGGAACGCCGTTTTCGTTCATCGCCGCGCGATCGAGCCGGTGGAAGAACGCCGGCATCGCATACGGGTCGTAACCGGCGCCGGCAAGCAGCAGAAAGCCGACGCGGTCCGCTTCGTGCTCGGCCGAGCGCGAGAAGCGCAACTGGCTGTCGACCGCATAGGCTTCGCTGCCGAGCACGATCGCGCTGCCGAGGTCGCCGCTATGCGCGAGCACGCCAGCCAGCACGCCGAACAGCACACCGGCGAGCGCCGCATAGCCGCTGCGCTCGCTGTTCGAGATCATCCGCGAAATGTGCCGCTGCAGCACGTGTCCCATCTCATGACCGAGCACCGAAGCGAGCTCGGACTCGGTCTGCGTCGCCACGATCAGCCCGGTGTTCACGCCGATGAAACCGCCCGGCAGCGAAAACGCGTTGATCTGTGCGTCGCGCACCGCGAACAGTTCGAAGTCCGGACGATAGCCGCCGATGTACAGCGCGCTGGCCGCCGCCGCGAGCCTGGCCGCGACCGAATTCAGGTAGTCGCGCACGAGCCAGTCGTCGAGATAGTCGGGGTCGCGGCGCAACTCGCGCATCACGCGCTCGCCGAGCTTGCGCTCCGCCTGCGGGGTCAGCGAGCCGGCCCCGCCGCTGCCGAGATCGGGCAATTGCTGCGCGGCGATCGGTGCGCGCCAGTCGCTGCGGCCGGCGGTGCTGCCATTGCCGCCGCCGTTGGAGAAGCGGCTCTGCGCACCGCCATAGGTGCCGAACACGCCGCGCGCGATATCGGACGGCAGGATCGGATCGGCGTAAGCGTCGGTCGGGCCGCTGACGAGCGGCGCCTCCGAAGACGACGTGTCCGCTTCGACGGCCGCCCCGCTGGTCGCTTGCGCGAATGCGCCCGGCGGCATCGCGAGCGCGACGCAAAGCACTGCAGCGAGGAACCGTTCTGGATGCATCGCGAAGCCCGTCAGACGAAGTCGAAAAGCGCCGCCCGCGGCCCGGACTAAGATAACGGGCAGAGGCGTCGCAGGACACGCACAAGGCAAAACGCAGAGCACGACACAGCGCAAGTGTAACCAGTCGGCGCGACGATTCGAGGCCGCGCCGCACTGCTATGATAGGCGCCCTCTGAAGGAGCCAACCATGCCTGAACTCACTCATTTCGATGCAGCCGGCGACGCGCATATGGTGGATGTCGGCGGCAAGCAGGAGACGAAGCGCATCGCGATCGCGCGAGGCTCGATCCGCATGCTGCCCGGCACGTTCGCGCTGATCCGCGACGGCAACGCCAAAAAAGGCGACGTGATCGGCGTCGCGCGCATCGCGGCGATCCAGGCCTCGAAGCGCACCGCCGATCTGATTCCGCTGTGCCATCCGCTCGCGCTGACACGCGTGAAGGCCGATTTCGAACTCGACGAGCAGATGCCGGGCGTGCATTGCACGGTTCAGGTGGAGACGTTCGGGCGCACGGGCGTCGAAATGGAAGCGCTCACCGCCGTGCAGGTCGGGCTGCTGACCGTGTACGACATGTGCAAGGCGGTCGATCGCGGCATGGTCATCACCGATGTGAAGGTGATGGAAAAGCACGGCGGGAAGTCGGGGGATTGGGTCGCGCAGGGTTGAAGCGCGGTTCGACAACTATCCGGATAGCAAGATGACCATCGACGAACTGCTCAAGCAGCTACTGGCGTTTCGTGACGCGCGCGATTGGCAGCAGTTTCATACGCTGCGCAACCTGATCGTCTCCACTGGCATCGAAGCCGGCGAGCTACTGGAGACGATCCAGTGGAAGACCGATGCGCAGATCGACGCGCTGCTTCGCGATCCGGCGGAATCGACGAACCTCAGGCACGAGTGCGCCGACGTGTTCATGTACCTGCTGCTGGTCGCCCATACCGCGGGCTTCGATCTCGTGGACGCGGCGGCGGAAAAGCTGAAGCTGAACGAAGCGCGCTACCCCGTCGACAAGGCGAGAGGCACGGCCGCGAAGTATTCCGAGCTTTGAACTTCGAGGCGCGCAGGCTTGAGCGCCAAAGCGCCCAAGCTTGCGCAGCACGATCAATCGTCGTCGCCGTTGTCGTCCGGCGTCGCATCGGCCGCCGGTGTGCCGTAGCGCTTCACCAACTGCTCCTTGAAGCCCGCGAGCGACTTCTGCTCGTCGACGAGCTCGTACAGATAGCCGAGCTGTGCGGGCCAGTCCTTCAGTTCCTCCGCGAAAATCCGCAGACGTTCGACCGTATCGAGCGCCGCCGCGGTGTCGCCGGTCAATGCCTGCAGCACCGCATAGCGACGCAGCACCGTCTCGCCCGGCAACAACGCGATCGCCTGCTTGTGCATCGCGAGCTTGCGTTGCAGGTTCAGCGGATTCATCGGCTGCAGCGTCGCGAGGCCGTATTCGCCCCAGGAGCCGAACAGGACCGACGGGTCCGCGCCGTACTGCTCGGCCGGACGCGCGCCGTAGTACAGCACCTCGGCGCGCGCATAGTCGCGATACACCGGATACAGCGCGGCGAGTCCGCCGAACACCACGACCGCGAACGCGCCGAACGACACGCCTGCGGGCACCACGCGCAACGGCCGTGTTTCGAGCAAGCCGAACACGAACATCGCGGGCAACAGGAAGAACATGTACTGCTGCGGATACTCGACGAGCGCATGCATCGTCAGCACGCCGATCAGCGCGATGCCGAATACGCGCGCGGCGCTTTGCGGCGCACGCACGACGCGCACGAGCCACGCGACCAGACCCACGAGCACGATCGCGAGACCGATCAGGCCGGCTTTCGCGAGCAGGTCGATAAAGATGTCGTGCGAGTTGTTGGCGATCTCAACTCCGCCCAGCTGCCTGACGAGCGCGAACTGATAGCCCGGGAATTCGCCCCAGCCGACGCCGAGCAGCGGATGCGCCTTGAACATCGTCCAGCCGTATTTCCACAGCGCGAGGCGCGGCGCGATCTGGCCGGCGTCCTGGAAGCGCTCGGCGGCCGACTGCGCGAGCCCGAGGTGATAACGCACGTTGGCCCAGCGGATCAGCGCATTGACCACGAAGAACAGCACCCCGAGCGCGATCGGAACCAGCCATTCACGGTTGCTGCGGCGCAGTTGCGGCTCGTTGCGCGTCTGCGCGAAGGCCATCCAGAAGCCGGCCACGACGATCACACCCATTTGCAGCCACGGACCGCGCGACACGGTCAGCGCGAGTCCGGCTGAGAAAATCGTCGACACGAGCAGCCAGACCGGCACCGCGATGCGGCGCGTCTGCACGAGATACAGCGCGCCCGCCATCGCGAACGCGATATACGTCGCGAGATGGTTCGCCTGCGCCATGTTGCCGAACGGCCGGCGCTCGACGATCACGTTATACGCGACGACGAACGGCGCGACTCGCGTCTCGAGGTGAAGCAGCTGGATCACCTGGCTGAACACCGCAAACAGACCGCCGACGATCAGCGCCCCCGCCGCCCAGCGCAAGGCGGTTTCATCGAGCTTCACGCGCGTGAAGCCATAGCCCACGTGCACGGCCATCCATGCGGCCAGCAGGAAGCCCGCGCCGAGCCAGTTCATCGACGGTTGCGCGACCGGCAGCACCAGCGTCTGCACGACCAGCACAAGGCCGAACAGCAATGGCACTAGCGCGACCGTGGGCGACGCGAAGCTCACGCGCGGCCGCGTGGTCGCGACCAGCAGCACGACGGCCGCGCCGGTCAGCAGATACAGCGCGAGCGAGGTGAATTCGGCGTAGAAGGTTGGGATCGGATACGTATGGTTGGCAACCGCATAGGGCAGGATCAACGCAAGAGCCAGCAGTACGAGAGACAGGTAGCGCGCGAAAGGGGTCGGCATCGAATCAACAGTGGGCGTCAGCAACCGGCGCACTATACAAAAAATTCGTTGCACTGTGCGCCGGCCCGGCCGAAATAGGCGCAAAACCCGCCTTTTACGTTGCGGCTCCGACTCCTGCGGTCAGCGCCCGGTCACTCACGCGTTGGCCTCCTTACGAACGGCATTCGGGCGGTGCCAGATTCGCGGCGAGCGTCGGCGCTTCGATGGGCATCGGCCCCGAGCCCGGCGCCGGCAACGACGACGCGCTCTTGCCGCCCGCAAAGCATTCCCACGTCAGCGCGCCGCCCAGCACCGCGTCCTTGCTCAACGCGACACGCGCGCTCGGGGCATCCGCGTTGTCCGGCACCGAAGGCACCAGCGTCAGCGTGTTGGCACCGGCCTGCGCGACGCGCGTCGTGTACGTGATCGAGATCTGGCCGGTGTCGTCGTCGATCTGGATGGACTCGACGTTGCGCGTGGCGGGCGGCGACGCATAACCGCCGCTGAACGCGTTGCCGCTCGCGGCGTTTTCGGCCACCGCGAGCCGCGCCGATGCCGCGAGCGACAAGCCCTCGCCGACCCGGCTACGCGCCAGATAGTCCTGATACGCGGGAATGGCGTAGGCCGCGATCACGCCGACGATCGCGAGCACGATCATCAGCTCGATCAGCGTGAAGCCGACGCCGCAGCGGCGCGACGCTCGGGTGGATTGAGAGTAAGGAAAATATGGCAGCGGGGTAACGATCATCGGCAGACTCCTGATACGAGAAACGCCTGGCCCGCGAATCGGGAACAGGCGCATTGATCGTAGCGAGCGAGGCTCGCGCGTCACAGTCAGCCGGATGGCCAGGCTTGCGTTCGGACGGCACCACGGTTTAGGCAGCGGCTCGCGGCGGCCCCACGCTCACACCGCCGCGCGTTTCACGTTACGGCGCTTCAGCAGATAACCAACGATCACGACGAACAGCGCGCCCGCGACGCTCATCCCGTACTCGGCGACGGGCGTGTCGAGGATCGGCCAGCGGTCGCCGGCCGGGTCGTTGATGATCAGGCCGCCCGCAATCCAGCCGAGCAGGGCCGCGCCGAACAGCACGATGGACGGAAAGCGATCGAGCAGCTTCAGAATCTGCTGGCTACCCCACACGATCAGCGGAATGCTCACCACAAGGCCAAAGATCACCAGGGCCAGCCGATGCTCCTGCTCCGCGGCTTCGGCCGCGCCCGCGATCGCGATCACGTTGTCGACGCTCATCACCGCATCGGCGACGATGATCGTCTTCACCGCCGAGATCAGCTTGTCGGCCGGCTTCACGTTCTCATGTGCGTCGTGCGCCGGCGAGAGCAGACGCACCCCGATCCACAGCAGCAGCACGCCGCCCGCGAACTTCAGGAACGGCACGTCGAGCAGCACGACCGCGAACGCGATCAGCACGACCCGCAGCGCGATCGCGCCGACGGTCCCCCACACGATGCCGCGCATGCGCTGCGACTGCGGCAGGTTGCGGCAGGCGAGCGCGATCACGACCGCGTTGTCGCCGCCGAGCAGAACGTCGATGACGATGATCTGAAAGACCGCGCCCCAATGAAGGGTCGTGAAGAATTCGAGCATGGAAAAAAGAATCAGAAAAGTCGGCCGGGCGGACAGAAACCCTGCACAAGCGCGGACGAAAAAAAGCGGGGGAGTCTGCACTCCCCCGCTTTTCGGGACCGCCGCTCACGAAAGGACTTCGTAAGCGTATCAAAAACGCGCGCCTACGGCACGCGAATTCGATTTACAGCATCGCCTTCAGAAGACGCGCCATTTCCGACGGGTTCTTCGTGACCTTGATACCACATGCGTCCATGATTTCCAGCTTCGCTTCAGCGGTGTCCGCACCGCCCGAGATCAGCGCGCCGGCGTGGCCCATGCGCTTGCCCGGAGGCGCCGTGACGCCAGCGATGAAGCCGACGACCGGCTTCTTCATGTTGTCCTTGATCCACTCAGCAGCGTTCGCTTCGTCCGGACCGCCGATTTCGCCGATCATGATGACGGCATCCGTATCCGGATCGTCGTTGAACATCTTCATGACGTCGATGTGCTTCAGACCGTTGATCGGGTCGCCGCCGATACCGACTGCCGACGACTGGCCGAGGCCGATCGCGGTCAGCTGGCCGACTGCTTCATACGTCAGCGTGCCCGAACGCGACACGACGCCGATGCGGCCCTTGCGGTGGATGTGACCCGGCATGATGCCGATCTTCAGCTCGTCCGGCGTAATCGTGCCCGGGCAGTTCGGTCCGAGCAGCAGCGTCTTGCGGTTTTCTGCACGCATACGGGCCTTGAGTTCGATCATGTCACGGACAGGAATGCCTTCCGTGATACAGATCGCCAGATCCAGGTCGGCTTCGACGGCTTCCCAGATTGCCGCAGCAGCGCCTGCCGGCGGAACGTAAATCACCGACACGGTCGCGCCCGTTTCAGCCTTGGCTTCAGCGACGCTAGCGTAGATAGGAATGCCTTCGAAATCTTCGCCTGCACGCTTCGGGTTCACGCCTGCAACGTACGCTTCGCGGCCGTTTGCATATTCGCGGCAAGCACGCGTGTGGAACTGACCGGTCTTGCCGGTAATGCCCTGCGTGATGACCTTGGTGTCTTTGTTGATCAGAATCGACATGTATTGACCTCTGTTCGTTTGGCGTCGCGCGGGTGCGCCACGAGGCGCGATGTTGCGCGCCCGCGTCGCTCGCGCGCCGCCATTCGTAATCCTGGTAAACGCGCTGGGGAGCTTACGCCTTGCCCGCAGCGGCCGCGACGACCTTCTGAGCCGCTTCTTCCATGCTGTCGGCCGAGATGATCGGCAGACCGGATTCAGCGAGCATCTTCTTGCCCAGGTCTTCGTTCGTGCCCTTCATGCGGACCACGAGCGGCACCTTCAGCGACACGGCCTTCGACGCCGCGATCACGCCTTCCGCGATCACGTCGCAGCGCATGATGCCACCGAAGATGTTGACCAGAATCGCGGTCAGGTTCGGGTTCTTCAGCATGATCTTGAACGCTTCGGTGACCTTCTCGGTCGTCGCGCCACCGCCGACGTCGAGGAAGTTCGCCGGTTCGCCGCCGAACAGCTTGATGGTGTCCATCGTTGCCATTGCGAGGCCAGCACCGTTCACGAGGCAGCCGATGTTGCCGTCGAGCGAGATGTACGCGAGGTCGAACTTCGACGCTTCGACTTCAGCCGGATCTTCTTCGTCCAGATCGCGGTACGCGACGATTTCCGGGTGACGGAACAGCGCGTTCGAGTCGAAGTTGAACTTCGCGTCGAGCGCGATGACCTTGCCGTCGCCGGTCAGGATCAGCGGGTTGATTTCGGCGAGCGATGCGTCGGTTTCCCAGAATGCCTTGTACAGGCCTTGCAGGATCGCGCGAGCTTGCGGGATCGAAGCGTCGGGCACGCCGATCTTCTTCGCGAGGTCGTCCGCTTCCGCGTCCTTCAGGCCGGTCGACGGGTCGACAGCAACCTTGTGGATCAGCTCAGGCGTCTTTTCCGCGACTTCTTCGACGTCCATGCCGCCTTCGCTCGACGCCATCACGACGATCTTCTGCGAAACGCGATCGATCACGAGACCGACATACAGTTCCTTCTTGATGTCGGCGCCTTCTTCGATCAGCAGGCGGTTCACCTTCTGGCCTTCCGGACCGGTCTGGTGCGTGACGAGCTGCATGCCGAGGATCTGGTTCGAGTACTCGCGAACCTGTTCCAGCGACTTGGCGACCTTCACGCCGCCGCCCTTGCCACGGCCACCTGCGTGGATCTGAGCCTTGACGACCCATACCGGGCCGCCCAGCTCTTCCGCGGCCTTGACCGCATCATCCACCGAGAAGACCGGCTTGCCGCGCGGTACCGCGACGCCGAATTTCCGCAGGATTTCCTTACCCTGGTACTCGTGAATCTTCATGCGTGATTCCCTTCAGTCTGAGAGTTGGATTGAACTTCGTTTCCGTTGCCGCCGTTCAGGCAGACGCAGTGCCGCCTGGGTCGCGGGGCGCCGCGTCGTCCGATGAGGCCGCGCGCTCCGCTGGACGCGGTGCGTGGCCATACCAGCGCGGATAAAACTGTTGCACCGCCTCGCCGTCGAAACGCAGCGCGTGGCAGCGTCCCAGCTGGAATGGCGGTTTGTCGTTGGAATGCTCGCCTGTGCCGTTAGACGATTCGTCTCCCGAACCCGCTTTCGCGCCCGCCGCGCGGTCACCGGTGTCCCACACATCGCCGGCGAACGCCTGGATCGCGGCGGTCGGCAGGATCGCGCACAACTCGGTGAGATGCGTGCAACCGGCCGTGCCGGCCAGCAAACGGGCAGCATCGCGACGGAAGTTATGGAACAGATTGAGCCCGATGAGGGCACGGTAGGCGGGATTGCTGGCCTGGCACAACCCTGGATAGGGAACCCAGTCGGACGACGCCTCGGCGTCGACGACGTTGAGCTTGCGATCGATGGTGATGCGAAGCCAGAGTTCATGGATCGGCTGACCATTGGGCCGGACGCCCGACGCAAGCGCCACATCGCGTGGTTTTTCGTCGGTCAGGCACGCTTCCACGTCCCACAGGCCATCGGCTCGCTCGTAAGCTTCCGCTCTGATTGCGCGACGATGGCGCAACTGACGGGACACGGGCGAGGAGAGCGACATGCGGGAAGGAAAGGCCGGATTGGAAAACCTCTGAATTTTAGCATAACGGGTATTTGGGGCAGCCCCGATTGCGCACGGCCGCGCGACGGGGTACGGCTCGGCAATTGCCGGCTGCCGAGGCTGGGGTGCTAGTCGCCGCCCCACATGTCGTCGATGCCCTTCAGGATCTTGCCGATCGTCGCGCCGGAAAAACCGCGCGACGCGAGAAAGCGCGCCTGCTTCGCGCGCTCGGCCGGTGTTTGCGGCAGCTCGCCGAATTTTTTGCGCCAGACCGCCTGGGCGCGCGCGAGTTCGGTTTCGAGTAATTGCGCACTCGCCTCTTCGACGAGCGCCGGGTTGAGCGCGTGCTGCTTCAGTTCACCGAGAATGCGGCTCGTGCCGAGCCGCGAGGCGCGCCGATGGACCAGGCTTTCCGCGAAGCGCGAGTCGGATAGCCAGTTTTCGGCTTCCAGCGAGTCGAGCACCGTGTCGAGCGAATCGGTTTCCTCGACGTAGGGCTTCAGCTTGCGGGCAAGTTCGGCGCGGCTATATTCGCGGCGCGACAGATAGCCGAGCGCACGCGCTTTCAGCGAACGGGTTGGGCGTTGGGATTTTCTGCTGTCGTCTTCGTCGGACTGCGCAGGCTTCGCTTCGCCGGGTTCGCGGCGCGAGCGGGTGTAGGTGACTTCGGAGGGAGAGGTGGAATCGCGCGCGGAGAAATTCAGGCTAGACGACGCCGCCGGGGATACAGACCGCGTACGCTGCGGGCCGCGGCCCGCAGCGCGGTCGTGTGCGTCGAACGATTCGAACGGATCGAATGGATCGCCGGCGGATGGGCCGCCGGCATTGGGTGATCCATCCGGCGCTTCGCGCGGGCCGTCCGGATGGCGTCCGGAGTCGGACAACGGCCGGCCTTTGCGGATCACGTGATGCTTACTCTTCTTCGTCCGCGACTTCAGCGTCGGCGCCGGTCACGGCGTCCGCCATCGCGGTGACGCCCAGCGACTCGCGGATACGGTTTTCGATTTCGCGTGCGATGTCCGGATTTTCGCGCAGGAACTCACGTGCGTTGTCCTTGCCCTGACCGATCCGTTCGCCGTTGTAGCTGTACCATGCGCCAGCCTTGTCGACGATCTTCGCCTGCACGCCGAGGTCGATGATTTCGCCCTGCCGCGAGATGCCCTCGCCGTACAGGATGTCGAAGATCGCTTCGCGGAACGGCGGGGCCACCTTGTTCTTGACGACCTTCACGCGCGTTTCGTTGCCGATCACTTCGTCGTTCTTCTTGATCGAACCGATGCGGCGAATGTCCAGACGCACCGACGCGTAGAACTTCAGCGCGTTACCGCCCGTGGTGGTTTCCGGGTTGCCGAACATCACACCGATCTTCATGCGGATCTGGTTGATGAAGATCACGAGGCAGTTCGTGCGCTTGATCGTGCCAGTGAGCTTGCGCAGCGCCTGCGACATCAGACGCGCCTGCAGACCCGGCAGCGAGTCGCCCATTTCGCCTTCGATTTCCGCCTTCGGCACCAGCGCCGCGACCGAGTCGATCACGATCATGTCGATCGAGCCCGAGCGCACCAGCGCGTCGGCGATTTCGAGCGCCTGTTCACCGGTGTCCGGCTGCGAGACCAGCAGGTCGGCGACGTTCACGCCGAGCTTGCCCGCGTATTGAATGTCCAGCGCGTGTTCCGCGTCGATGAACGCCGCGGTGCCGCCGAGCTTCTGCATTTCGGCGACGACCTGCAGCGTCAGCGTGGTTTTACCGGACGACTCCGGACCGTAGATTTCGACCACGCGGCCACGCGGCAAACCGCCGACGCCCAGTGCGATGTCGAGGCCGAGCGACCCGGTGGAGACCACCTGGATGTCTTCGACTGCCTCACCTGCGCCGAGCCGCATGACCGACCCTTTGCCGAACTGCTTTTCGATCTGCGCGAGCGCGGCGGCGAGGGCCTTGCTCTTTTCAGCAGTCAGTCCAGCCGAGCCTTTCTTGCTTTCTTCCATGAATCGTCCTTTGCTATGATGAACGGCGTCTGAGGCAGGTGTATGCCCGAGATACCACCAGATTGGGCGGAGTCTTCAGGACATCACACGAAACGCAGACACTGTATAAAAAAACAGTAGTCTTGGCAAGCGCGATTGTGATGCGAACGCGCATTTTTGCTGTCGCGCTGCCCCAACTACTCACAATAATGTTCGGAGACCGCTGCGCGCCGGGGCGAACCCCACGGTGCCGGCAAAGCCAGGCTGGCGCATCATGCGAATTCTGATAGCCGAAGACGACAGCATACTCGCGGACGGTCTGGTTCGATCACTCCGCCAATCGGCCTATGCCGTCGATCACGTCAAAAGCGGCGTGGAAGCCGATACCGCGTTGTCAATGCAGACGTTCGACCTATTGATCCTCGATCTGGGCCTGCCGCGCATGTCCGGGCTCGAGGTGCTGCGCCGCCTGCGCGCGCGCAATTCGAACCTGCCCGTGCTGATCCTGACCGCCGCCGATAGCGTCGACGAACGCGTCAAAGGCCTCGACCTCGGCGCCGACGACTACATGGCCAAGCCCTTCGCGCTGAACGAACTCGAAGCGCGCGTGCGCGCGCTGACGCGGCGCGGCGCGGGTGGCGGCCCGACGGTCGTGCGGCACGGCTCACTATCGTTCGATCAGGTGGGCCGCATCGCCTACGTGAACGACCAGGTGATCGATCTGTCCGCGCGCGAACTCGGCCTGCTCGAGGTGCTGCTGCAACGGATCGGCCGGCTGGTCTCGAAGGAGCAACTCGTCGACCATCTGTGCGAATGGGGCGAGGAAGTCAGCAACAACGCGATCGAAGTCTATGTGCACCGGTTGCGCAAGAAGATCGAGCCGAGCGGCGTGCGCATCATCACCGTGCGCGGGCTGGGCTACTGCCTGGAAAAGGCCGCGCCGCCGGCGACTGCGAGCCCGGCGCCAGGCGCAACCGCGAACGCGCCCGCCGGCTCCGAGCAGCAGGCGGCGCAAGCGACACAATCGCCCAGCGCGCCGCCGTCCGCCGCGATGCCGGCGAGCCACCACTACAAATAGAGGCCAGCGATGTCCGCACGCGCTGATCGCGCCACGGCGCACGCGGCGGACCTCGACGAGGCGCGCGACGCGCGCTACGCCAATCCGTTCGCCCCGCCCGACGAAACCGAAGCCGCCGCCGAAGCGCGTCCGCGCTCGCTGTTCGGCGAGATTCTCGACTGGATGCTCGCGCCGCTCCTGCTGCTGTGGCCGATGAGCCTCGCCGTCACGTATCTGGTGGCGAAGTCGATCGCGAACGGACCGTTCGACCGCGCGCTCGAAACCGACGCCTACGTGCTCGCGCGCCAGATCCACCCGGTCAACGGCGTCGCGGAGCTGGCGCTGCCCGAGTCGACGCGCGATTTCCTGCGCGCCGACAACGTCGACAGCGTGTTCTTCCAGGTGCTCGGCACACGCGGCGAGCTCGTCGCGGGCGAGCGCGACATGCCGCTGCCGCACGAGGAGGACCGCCCGCAACCCGGCATTGTGGAATTCCGCGACGACGTGCTGCGCGGCAACGACATTCGCGTCGCGTATACAACCGTCGAATTTCCGCAGACGCCGGGCGCGCAGCCCGTGCTCGTGCAGGTCGCCGAAACGCTCGACAAGCGCAGCCAGCTCGCCAACGACATCATCAAGGGCGTGATCCTGCCGCAGTTCGTGATCCTGCCGCTCGCGATTCTGCTCGTGTGGTTCGGGCTGTCGCGCGGGCTCGAGCCGCTGCATGCGCTGCAGGCGCACATCCGCGCGCGCCGGCCGGACGATCTGTCGCCGCTCGAGGCGCGCCGCGCGCCGCCGGAAATCGAGCCGCTCGTCACGTCGTTCAACGATCTGCTCACGCGCCTTGAACAGAACATGGAGCTGCAGAAGCGCTTCATCGCCGACGCCGCGCATCAGATGAAAACGCCGCTCGCCGGCCTGCGCACTCAGGCCGAGCTCGCGCTGCGCCAGAACGTGTCGGCCGAGGTGCATCGCTCGCTCGAACAGATCGCGGCGAGCTCCGGGCAGGCCGCGCGGCTCGTCACGCAGCTACTCGCGCTCGCGCGCGCGGAGAACCGCCGGTCGGGACAGATCTTTACACCGGTTGAGCTGGGCGAACTCGCGCGCAGCGCGGTGCGTGAATGGGTGCAGGCCGCGCTCGCCAAGCAGATGGACATCGGCTACGAAGCGCCCGGCGAGCCGGTCGAAGTCGCGGGCAATCCGGTCATGCTGCGCGAGATGCTGTCGAACCTGATCGACAACGCGATCCGCTATACGCCGGCGGGCGGCCGCATCACCGTGCGCGTGCGGCACGATACGGCCGCGCGGCGCGTGCATCTGGAAGTCGAGGACACCGGGCTCGGTATTCCGGTCAGCGAGCGCTCGCGCGTGGTCGAGCGGTTCTACCGGATTCTCGGCCGCGAGGAAGACGGCAGCGGCCTCGGTCTCGCGATCGTGCGCGAGATCACGGCGATGCACGGCGGCGAGCTCGTCATCGACGACAACGTCTACCAAGACTCGCCGCGGCTCGCCGGTACGCTTGTGCGTGTCAGCCTGGACGTGCTCGAACGGGGGCGGGACTTACCCTAACGCGGTCAGATCGCCAGCGGCGACGGCGGCTCATTTTTGAGATATTTCGACGCTAGTTGCACGAACATACCAGCGCATTATCTGAAATTGAGCGCCGATTCACCGTCATACCGGACTACCCCAGGTTATGCAGTCGAGTCAGAACGCCGTAAGTTTCCGCTCCAATAATCGGTTGCACGGGGACGCCTGTACCGGCGATCCGCGTGTATATCAATATTGGAGACGGCATATGGCTACTGTTGGCGGGCAATACTCGCACGCGCCGATGACGCGCGATGAGAAGC
Organism: Paraburkholderia sp. HP33-1; assembly: GCF_021390595.1. NCBI lineage: Bacteria > Pseudomonadati > Pseudomonadota > Betaproteobacteria > Burkholderiales > Burkholderiaceae > Paraburkholderia > Paraburkholderia sp. HP33-1. The sequence goes on from NZ_JAJEJR010000001.1 coordinate 2,839,188, forward strand.
GGGTGATCTTCGCATCGTCGCTGGGTACGGTTTTCGAGTGGTACGACTTTTATCTGGCCGGCTCGCTTGCGGCCTTCATCAGCAAGAGCTTCTTCTCCGGCGTCAATCCGACCGCGGCGTTCATCTTCACGCTGCTCAGCTTCGCGGCGGGCTTCGCGGTGCGGCCGTTCGGCGCGATCGTGTTCGGCCGGCTCGGCGACATGGTCGGGCGCAAGTACACGTTCCTCATCACGATCGTCATCATGGGCCTGTCGACGTTCCTCGTCGGCTTCCTGCCCGGCTATGCGGCGATCGGCATCGCTTCGCCGGTGATCTTCATCGCGATGCGCCTGCTGCAGGGCCTCGCGCTCGGCGGTGAGTACGGCGGCGCCGCGACCTACGTGGCCGAACACGCACCGGCGGGGCGCCGCGGCTTCTACACCGCGTGGATCCAGACCACCGCGACGCTTGGCCTGTTCCTGTCGCTGCTCGTGATTCTCGGCGTGCGCACGACGATGGGCGAAGACGCGTTCGGCGTATGGGGCTGGCGCATTCCGTTCATCGCGTCGATCGTGCTGCTCGCGGTGTCGGTGTGGATTCGTTTGCAACTGCACGAGTCGCCGGTGTTCGAGCGGATCAAGGCCGAGGGCAAGACCTCGAAGGCGCCGCTCTCCGAAGCATTCGGCCAGTGGAAGAACCTGAAGGTCGTGATTCTCGCGCTGCTCGGCCTGACGGCCGGCCAGGCTGTCGTGTGGTACACGGGCCAGTTCTACACGCTGTTCTTCCTTACGCAGACGCTGAAGGTCGACGGTGCGAGCGCCAACATCATGATCGCGATCGCACTGCTGATCGGCACGCCGTTCTTCCTGTTCTTCGGCTCGCTGTCGGATCGGATCGGCCGCAAACCGATCATCATGGCCGGCCTGCTGATCGCCGCGCTGACCTACTTCCCGCTGTTCAAGGCGCTCACGCACTACACGAACCCGGCGCTCGAAGCGGCGACCGCGAAGTCGCCGATCGTCGTGATCGCCGATCCGGCTGAGTGCTCGTTCCAGTTCAACCCGGTGGGCACGGCGAAGTTCACAAGCTCGTGCGACATCGCCAAGGGCGCGCTGTCGCGCGCCGGCCTGAACTACGACAACGTCGCGGCGCCGGCCGGCACGATTGCGCAAATCCGCGTGGGGGATACGGTCGTCAACACGTTCGACGGCCGCGCCGCCGACGCGAAGGAGCAAGCCAAGACCTTCGAGAAGACGCTCGCGGCGACGCTGAAGGCCGCCGGCTACCCGCCGAAGGCCGACCCGGCGCAGATCAACTGGCCGATGACCATCGTGATCCTGACGATCCTCGTGATCTACGTGACGATGGTGTACGGGCCGATCGCGGCGATGCTGGTCGAGATGTTCCCGACGCGCATCCGCTATACGTCGATGTCGCTGCCGTATCACATCGGCAATGGCTGGTTCGGCGGCTTCCTGCCGGCGACCGCGTTCGCGATCGTCGCGGCGAACGGCAACATCTACTCGGGGCTCTGGTATCCGATCGTGATCGCGCTGGCCACGTTCGTGATCGGCATGCTGTTCGTGCGCGAAACCAAGGACTCGGATATCTACGCGAGGGATTGAGCGGCTCGATGGCCAAGGCTAATCGAAAAAGTTGTGCGACAGGGTTGACAGCCTACGGTTGCCCCAGCATAATCTCGCTTCTTTCGGCGAATTAGCTCAGTCGGTTAGAGCGACGGAATCATAATCCGCAGGTCCGGGGTTCGAGTCCCTGATTCGCCACCAGCTTCAAGAAAAAGCCGCTGTCCCACAAGGACAGCGGCTTTTTTGCTTTGAACCACCGCCAATGCGCCGGAAAAGGCGCACTACACATCTAAATTTTCGATGCGACGCTTCTTCGAAACATCGGGTGCTACACGCCGCATGCCAAATCTCCATGCGTGAAAGGGAAACGGCATTTGAGCTTTGACGGTCAATCCGCCGTGGACGGACTGACCGCCGGATGAAATCCCGCTGCTTCGATGGCGGCGGCCAGCCGCTCGGGCGGCAGCACGGAATCGATTTTCACGATTTTGCTTGAGATATCAACGTCGATCCTGGCCGCAGGGTCGACGTTCGTGACCGCGCGCGTAATCGCGCTGGCGCAGCCTCCACAGGACATATCCTTTACCTCGAATTCCATTTGAACCTCCATTGAGTGACAAGTAACTTAAGCATGAAGCTTCCCACGGTGGCATGGTCAAGTGGACGATGAGAAGACCGGATGCGGTGAGTCGCCGTCGAGACGATTTGCCCCAGCGAGAACGAGACGCTGAAAAAACCCGCAAAAAAGAACGCAACCTGACGCGATGCAGTCCTCGACTCTTCTATGGTCTGCCCACGAGGACACTTCCCTTCGAACCCTCCGTAGAGCACTACAACTGCTTACAAATCTCACACCGGACCGGTGCACCGCTGTGTCGATCACGGCGTTCTTGCTGACACACATCAACGGAGCGCGACATGAACACCAACCTGACTCCCAGTTCACCGCAGCGTAGTCGCATTCATCCTTTGGTCGCTGGCGCAGCCGTGGCGGTCATCCTCGCCAGCGCTACGGGTATCGCGGCGATGACGGGCGTTCTTCCGACGTCCCGAGCTGTGACGGCCCCTCAAACGCAAGCTCTACCGGTCGCCGCACAAATCGCCAGCGCACCGGTCGCTTCGCCGCAACCGAACGTTGAACAGCGTGTGACCCGGGAGGAAGCGCCCGCCCAACCGCGCGTCCAACATCACCATAGCGCGTCAACTGAGCAACCCCCGAGGTATGCGAACAACGACGCATATCCGTCGTCGGCACAACCCGCTCCGAGGCCAGTCGCCGTTGACCCGAACGTCGGCGAAGTCGTCGCCGTCAATACACTCCAGGAACCCGAGCCGACAACGGGTCTCGGGGCCGTAGGCGGGGCCGTCGCCGGTGGGCTGCTGGGAAATCAGGTCGGCGGAGGACGCGGTCGCGTTCTGGCAACGATCGCCGGCGCCGTCGGTGGCGGCCTTGCGGGCAATGGCATCGAGCATGCCGTACGCAAGGCGACGAGCTACCAGGTGCAGGTGAGGATGCAGGACGGCAGCTACCGGAACTTCAACTATTCGACGCAGCCACCGGTCCAGGTCGGTGAGCGCGTTCATGTCTCGGGCGACTCCCTGAGCGCGTCGTAGTCAGCCTCCAAAACCGGCGGGACCTTTACGCTTACTGCCGGTTACAGAATTGACAACCCGACTGTATCTTCTGCGGTCTGGCAGCCCCACAATCAGCGCCGTTCGTCTTTGTCTGGCACCCGCCAGAAGCGGGCAGAAAAGGAGAACTCCATGAAGCGCACCACCCTTCTTCTCGCAGTGGGAATTTCCGCTGTCTGTACTTCGAGCGCGGCTTTCGCTCACGCGGATATAGGCGTTTATCTGGGCGTTCCTGGACCCGTGTATGTCGCACCACCCCCGGTCGTGTACGAAGCGCCACCTCCGGTGGTCTACGCGCCGGCTCCAGTTTATGGCTACGGATACGGCTATCACGACGATTACCGCGACGAGCGCCGATGGCATGACAACGGTCATCACCGTGGGTGGTACAAGCATCACCATGGAGATGACGACGAGCAGTAAACCGGCCCGTCAAAAGCCGCGTCCGCTCACGCAGTGGTTCACCGACGGCGCACAATCCCCGCGCGCCACCCGGGCCCACTGCGACCAGCGGCGACCCGTTACCGTGTACCTTGCTTACGCCCGTTGCATGCCCGATTTCGTCCGTTCGACGAGTTCGAAGACGGCCATACCCGCCACCATGGCTGCGACGAATCCAATGGCCTTCGGGTAGCCCGCACCGAGTGCGACCAGCGCGGGCCCCGGGCAAAAGCCCGCCAGGCCCCAACCGATACCGAAAGCGGCGCTACCGAGGACAAGCCTTGGCGTAATCGCCGTGCTTGCCGGAAGCTGCACTGGCAAGCCTAGTAACGAGCGCTTGCGGCGTCTCGCGACGAAGAACGCCAGCGAAGCCACGACGATGGCGCCGACCATCACGAACGCGAGTGAGGGGTCCCAACGACCGGCGATATCAAGGAAGCCCTGCACCTTCGCCGGGTTGCTCATACCAGAGACCATCAGGCCAATGCCGAAAATCAGGCCCGAAAGCAGTGCTGTGAGGATTGCCATGTCAGCCTCCAATCAGGTGCCGTTGCACGAAAACAGTCAAAAAGCCCGCCGCCATGAAGGTCAGTGTGGCGACGAGCGAACGGAGCGAGCCGCGCGAAAGGCCGCACACGCCGTGGCCGCTCGTGCAGCCGCTGGCATAGCGGGTGCCAAGCCCCACCAGGAAGCCTGCAGCCAGGACGATGCCCCAGCTCGCCTCGATATCCGCAATTGCAGGCTTGCCAAGCAAGCCCGCAATCACAGGAGCGATGATGAGGCCTGCGACAAACGCGAAGCGCCAGCCGATATCGTTGCGCGGCAGGCTCAACAGGCCGCCGAAGATGCCGCTGATGCCGGCGATGCGACCGTTGAACAGCACGAGCACGGCGGCTGCCAGCCCGATGATGAGCCCGCCGGCCAGCGAGAGACCGGGTGTGAAATGGGCAAGGTCAATCAGCATGATTCGTCCCCTGAAGGATTGGTACAGAACTGTTGATAAAGCACGGCCATGACGGCGAGCGCCTGTGGACTCGCCACCGAATAGAAAATGTTCTTGCCCTCGCGGCGTGTGGCCACCAGGCCGTTTTCGCGAAGCACGCCCAGCTGCTGGGATAGGGTCGGCTGCAGGATGCCGAGCTCATCCTCGAGTTCGCTAACAGACAGTTCTCCTTGGGAGAGGCGGCACATCAGCAGCAGGCGGTCCGGGTTGGCGAGCACCTTGAGTAGCGCGCAGGCGTTCGTCGCGGCGGCCTGCATGGTGGCAAGGTCGATGGTGGGGTGAGATGGGTCCATGGGGCGGTCATTCAATTCACAAGTAGATATTATACTAAAACATATAATATCTACTTGTGAATTGGGTGATCCTTCCAGGCTTCATGGCCGCACGCAATGCCAGCTGAACCCAGCCACAACTCAGAAGTATGACCGGAGTGTGCCGCGCCGACGGATGTCGAGGGTCGCACAATGGAAGGCGCCGCCGAACGGCCCGTAGCTGAGGAACGCACACGGAATCGGTTCGAACCCCCAGTTCCTGAACGCCTTGATCAGCGACACCTGGGACGCGTCGACGATCACCCGGTTTTCGTCGAGCATCAACGTGTTGATACTGGTCCAGGGACTGCACATCGAGGCCTTCGACATGATCCCCTTGACCGGATCGGGGCGTGGGGCGACCAGTACATCCCAGCTCTTCAGAATCGGTGGGAGCCGGTCAACGTCGATATAGTCCGGGTTGACCAGCACCTTGCCCGGACACAATGGACTAAAGCTGGAATCGATATGCATGGGCTGACGGCAACGGGTTTCAATCTCGTGAATGCGAAAGCCATCGCCAAGATGGCGCCGGAGCCATTCGATGCCGGCCCGGTTCGTGACGTTGGAGCGGGTGACGAACAGGTCGCGGCCGCAGCGCGTGAAATCGGCGGCGTCGAACACCGGCTCGAACTCGGTGATGATGTAGCGCAACGGCTCAGCCGCCCCCGGGATGCGGTAGTCGTAATCGAATAGCTCGTCGGTCAGCTGCGGCCGCGGAGCCGAGACCCAGCGGGCCCCGCTGCGAAAGTACTCCTTGAATAGCGCACGGTACGCGTCGCCCTCGAAGTAGCGGGAACGCCAGCACATCGGCGTTTCGATGATCTCGTCGCCGATCACCAGGTATCCGTCACGCGGGCAGGACACGCAGAAGCCACGGCTGGACCACGAAGGCGTGCGAAAGCGGGCGCGATGGTTGACGACGGCGGGCCGGCGAACGGTTACACCTTCCCCTTCCAGGATGCGGACGAACTCCTCGAGTTCCCTGGTCGCCCGATGGATCATCCACTTCGGATAGCGCCGGCCCCCAAAGACCCGGTGCAGTCTGGCGGTGAAGCTCGGCACGTCGAAGGTGACGGTCACGTGGAATGGAGGAATGACCGCTCCGTCGAGCCGTCCGACGATGACCTCTTCGAGCGGGTCCCACTCGTTCCACGAGTTGACGGGCTTGCTGCTTTCCGATGTCCGATCCGGTGACAGCGGAACGGTCATTGCTGGCTTAACCTGGATATCGATCTTAGATCCTGTCGGCTGTTCGTTGGCAAAACGAACTTGCGCATGACCATGTGATGCGGTTACGTCGGCCGACGCGGCCCCCACCCGGCGGCGCAACAGCAAGCGCCGCGTCTCCGTGAGGTGCCAGGCCAGTAGCCCGGGCAGCCCCAGCGCGACGTCGGGTACCCGCTTGACCAGCGACAGCGCAAGCGCTATCTCCGCAGGCAGCCCGTAGATGTGACCAAGGAGCAGGAAACCGCCCTCCTGAACGCCGATGGCGCCCGGCACGGGGAAGGCCGCATCGCGCACCGCCTGGCCGATGCTTTCCAGCACCAGCGCCTGCGCGATGGTTGGCTCGGCACCCATGCACGTTAGCGCGATCCATATCTCCGCGACCCCGAAGACCCAGGCCGCCAGGTGGGCGAAGAGGGCACC